>JAACFG010000136.1 GCA_009937605.1 Gammaproteobacteria bacterium
AAGGGAGCCGACCCGGGTCTTTCCGGGTCGGCAAAGCGGAGGAGGTGCCCGCCGGTGAGTGAGTAACACCGCGGGTCGTAACCCTCTTCGTCCTAGACCGCTTCCGCGCATCCATGCGCTCGCGGCACAGGGCTATCCATGCCCTAGTCAGCCTGGCGGCGCAGGAACGCCGGGATATCCAGCAGTTCTTCCTGCAGACCTCCCTCGTCCAGGCCGTCACCAACCGCGCGCTTGCGCTGCACAGTTGGCTTATCCAGCGTCTGGTAGTTCGGCTCGGCTTGCGCCTGTGTACGCCGCACTATGCGCATCGGTGATTCTGCGGCAGCGGCGTGTTTGCCGAGACCCGTTGCGACGACCGTAACGCGAATGCGGTCCGTCATTTCCGGGTCGATTACTGTACCGACGACTACCGTTGCATCCTCGGATGCGAACTCTTTGACGGTCGTACCGACTTCCTGGAATTCGCCAATCGACAGGTCCATGCCGGCCGTCACGTTTACCAGGATACCGTTCGCGCCGGCCAGGTTGATGTCCTCGAGTAACGGACTGGAGACAGCCGCTTCTGCAGCTTCGCGGGCGCGGTCCTCGCCCTGGGACACACCTGTGCCCATCATCGCCATGCCCATCTCGGACATCACCGTACGCACGTCCGCAAAGTCGACGTTGATCAGGCCAGGCCTCGTGATCAACTCGGCGATGCCCTGCACTGCGCCCTGCAACACCTGGTTGGCCGAACGAAATGCATCCAGCAAAGTCGTTTCGCCACCCAGGACCGTCAGGAGCTTTTCGTTTGGAATGGTAATCAGTGAGTCGACGTATTTGCCGAGTTCCCCGATCCCGTGTTCGGCAATCTGCATGCGCTTACCGCCTTCCATCTGGAACGGCTTGGTCACAACCGCCACCGTGAGGATGCCGAGTTCCTTGGCGACCTGCGCAACAATCGGCGCAGCACCTGTGCCGGTACCACCACCCATCCCGGCGGTGATGAACAGCATGTCGGCGCCTTCGATCACTTCGAGGATTCGATCGCGATCTTCCATAGCCGCCTGGCGACCAATGTCGGGATCGGCACCTGCGCCGAGTCCTTTCGTGATGTTGCAACCTATCTGCAACGACGTCCGCACGCGCGACCCCTTGAGCGCCTGCGAATCCGTGTTGGCACAGATGAAATCGACACCCTCGATACCGGTTTCGACCATGTGCGCGACAGCGTTACCACCGCCGCCACCGACACCGATGACCTTGATGACAGCGCTCGAGCTATGCGCATCCATTAATTCAAACATTGAGTCTTCCTCCGCTTTTTGCGTTTCCCTGTGGGGCACTCACTGAACCCCGGTTGATAAAACCTTCTAAAAATGGCCCTGGAACCACGACTTCATGCGATCCCAGACCTCGCCCAGATTGCCGCCGATTGGCGTGCTGCGGCGGTCGCGCCGGGAGAGGTTTTCGTAGCCGTACAAGAGCAACCCCACGCCCGTGGCATGAATCGGGTTGCAAATAACATCCATGAGACCTTCGACGTACTGCGGCGCGCCGAGGCGCACTGGCATGTGGAATACTTCCTCGGCGAGTTCAACCGCCCCTTCCATCTTGGCGCTGCCGCCCGTGATGACGACGCCGGCCGCAATCAGTTCCTCGAAACCGCTCCGGCGCAGCTCGTCGCGAACCAGGCCGAAGAGCTCTTCGTAACGTGGCTCGACGATTTCAGCGAGGGTCTGGCGAGCGAGGCGTCGCGGCGGCCTGTCACCCACGCTCGGCACCTCGATTGTTTCGTCCGGGTTGGCAAGCTGCGACAAGGCGCAGGCGTACTTGATCTTGATTTCCTCGGCGTACTGCGTCGGTGTGCGCATCGACACGGCGATGTCGTTTGTCACCTGGTCACCAGCGATCGGAATTACGGCTGTATGCTGAATTGCTCCCCCGAGGAAAACGGCGATGTCCGTCGTACCACCACCGATATCGACGATGCAGGATCCGAGTTCCTTCTCGTCGTCAGTCAAAACTGCGTAACTGGATGCCAGTTGCTCGAGCACGATGTCGTCGACTTCGAGACCACACCGCTTGACGCACTTGACGATGTTCTGTGCGGCGCTCTCCGCGCCCGTAACCATGTGTACCTTGGCTTCCAGACGTACACCCGACATACCGATCGGTTCGCGAATACCTTCCTGATTGTCGATCAGGAATTCCTGCGGCAGGATGTGCAGTATCTTCTGGTCGGCCGGGATGGCGACGGCACGAGCGGCATCGATAACCCTGTCCACGTCCGTCGCGCTAACTTCGTTATCACGGATTGCAACGATCCCGTGAGAATTCAGGCTGCGCACGTGGCTGCCGGCGATACCAGTGTAGACCGAGTGAATGTCGCAGCCGGCCATGAGCTCTGCTTCCTCAACGGCGCGTTGTATCGAGTGCACCGTGGACTCAATGTTCACGACGACGCCTTTCTTGAGACCGCGAGACGGGTGCGAACCGATACCTACGACTTCGATGCTGCCATCCTCGCTTGCCTCACCGACAATGGCCACGACCTTTGACGTACCGATATCGAGCCCAACAATCATGTTTCTGTCAGGGTGCTTTGACATTCATTCCGTTCCTCTGGACGCGAGCATTTTCTGACCGTCCTTTTGTGGATCCGAGACCGGCGTCTTCGACCCACCTTTCCAACCAATCGTGAAACCGTTGCCGTATCGCATGTCGACGTAGTCAATGTCAGCAGCACGGCCGGTGATAATGTCAGCTACCACATCAAGGAACAGTCCGGTCCGCTTCGACACGTCCCGTCGCCCAAGACGAACCTCTATGCCGTTCGCCAGGGTCATTTCCCACGACCCTCGTGCATCAACGTGCACGCGGCGCAGGTCGAGCCCGACGGGTATGAGTTGGTCGCGCACTTCCAGGTAGCGTTTCGCCACCTCGGCAGAGTTTTCATCCGGCCCACTGAGCCGCGGCAATTCGGCCGGTATATGGTGGGCATCGGAGACAAACAACTCGCCGCGCGTATTCAGCAGCCCTTTCTCACCCCAGATCGCGGCCGGCACCTGTTCGGTAACCGTGATGGATATACGACTCGGCCACCGACGCGCGACGCGCGCCTGGTCTATCCATTGCAGGGCAATGATGCTTTGCTGGATGCTGTCGAGATCGGCACCCACAAATCCCGCGTCGATCTCATCGCTGATGGCTTCTTCGATCTGCAGTGCCGACACGCGCTGAAAAGGACCGCTGATCTCAATCGACGAAATCGTACGATCAAGCATGACCATCGTGAGCTGATAGGTTGCTACGACGATGCCGACCGCCACGAGCGGCGCAACAATGCGGCCAACGCGGATCGTCGGCATCCTGAACCTGGATGCCTTCTTCTGCTTGCGGCGTTTGGCTTGCTTACGTGCCATGAGCTGGGACCTCCGCAGTGTCCGCTTCCGAATTCGCCTCGAAACTTGTCTCGAGAATGCGCCAGCACAGTTCCCCGAAATCGATCCCTTCGCGCTTCGCAGCCATGGGCACCAGGCTGTGGCTGGTCATGCCCGGCACCGTGTTGACCTCCAGTACCAGGGGTTGTTCGTCTGCGCCCGTCATGAAGTCGACACGACCCCAGCCCGAGCAACCGAGCTCGGCAAATGCCGCCACTGCAAGACTCGCGTACACGCCCTCGGCCTCGGAGTCTTCGGTGCCGGGGCAGACATATTCGGTGCGCTCGGACTCGTACTTCGCGCGGTAGTCGTAAAACACGCGCGGCGTGACGATCCTGATCGTCGGCAGCGCCTTGCCCTGCAACACGGCAACTGTAAATTCGCCACCCGTAACACAGGTCTCGAGCAGCACCGTGTCGCCGTACTGCATGGCCAGTTCGACGGCATCATTGAGTTCGGCTCGCTCAAAGACTTTCGACATGCCGACGCTTGAGCCCTGCCCCGACGGTTTGATAATCAGCGGGAAGCCGACTTGCTCGGCGGCTACCGAAGCCTCATCACGAGTCCGAACCACTGCGTAGTCAGGCGTTGGAATCCCGGCCGCACGGAAGAGATGTTTGCTGCGGACCTTGTCCATTGCGACGGCGGATGCCATAACACCGCTGCCCGTGTACGGAATTTCCAGCCACTGCAACAGCCCCTGCAGGGCACCGTCTTCGCCGCCCGGGCCGTGCAAAGCGATCCAGGCACGATCAAAACCTGCGGTGGCAAACTCAGCCATCGATTTTTCCGCCGGATCCCAGGGGTGTGCGTCCACTCCCTTCGCCTGGAGCGCCTCGAGCACGGCGGCGCCCGAATCCAGCGATACATCGCGCTCACTCGAATTGCCGCCGAGCATAACCGCGACGCGGCCGAATTCTGCGGAGTCCGTAACGGCGTAACGTTGTTCAATCAGCCTCGGCGCGTTCATGCAGGCACCTCGCCGACAATTCGAACTTCGTGCTGCAACTCGATGCCGTGAACGTCGAGAACAGTCTGTCGAACGTGCTCGATCAACTCTTCGATATCAGTCGCCGTGGCATCGTCTCGATTGATGATGAAGTTAGCGTGCTTGGTTGAAACCTCGGCACCGCCGACCCGGTAGCCCTTTAATCCGGCGGCCTCGATTAGTCGAGCTGCATGATCGCCAGGTGGATTGCGAAATACGGAGCCGCAGCTCGGCAGTCCCAGGGGTTGGGTTGCCTTGCGGCGCTCGAGCATTGTCTTCATGGCGTCCATGCTTGGCACGACATCCGGCTCGAAACGGAAGGTACCTTCAATGAACCATTCGTTTGGCGGCCCTGTCACGCTGCGATAAGCGACCGAATACTCAGCTGGCGACCGCTCATGAATCTCACCGGCTCGATCGATCGTGCGCACCGATTCGACGCGCTCCCAGGTCTCACCACCGTGGGCGCCGGCATTCATCGCCAGCGCGCCACCAACTGAGCCGGGGATGCCCGCGAAAAACTCCGACGGCCCAAGCTTCCAACGGATGCACTGTTTGGCCAGCTGCGTACAAGGCAGTCCGGCGCCGGCACGAACGGTATACCGGTCGATCTGTTCCAGGTGCCGCAGGATTTTCGTCGCCGAAATCACCACGCCCGGCAAGCCGCCGTCGCGTACGAGCAAATTGCTGCCAACGCCGTGCCAGAAGATCGGCGTATCTGCATCCAGCTCTTCCAGGAACTCGGACAGATCGTCGATGCTGGCGGGAATGAATAAGGTCTCGGCCGTTCCGCCAGTACGCCACGACGTATGGCGACTCATCGATTCGTCGTGCCGAATCTCACCCTGGGCGCGAATGTTCGCTGCCGTGGCCATCATGAGTGCACCTTCAGCGACGGAGCATTGCCGAGAAGCTCGGGAAGTGTATGTGCGTAGGCGCTGATATCACCGGCGCCCATAGCCAGGACCAGGTCGCCATCGGCAAGCACGTCTTCGAGTACCGGCGCGAGCTCCTCGAGTGTTTCAACAAACACGGGCTCAACTGCGCCGCGCGTACGAACGGCCCGGGCCATTGAGCGGCCGTCTGCACCGGCAATCGGCTCTTCGCCTGCTGCGTAGACGTCGAGCAGCACAAGAGCGTCGGCGTCGGAAAGTACAGTCGCGAAATCATCCATGAGGTCGCGTGTTCGCGAGTAACGATGTGGCTGGAAGACCAGCACGATGCGCCGATCCGGGTAGCCCGACTTCGCCGCAGCCAGCGTTGCCGCAATTTCGGTCGGGTGGTGTCCGTAGTCATCGATGAGCAAGGCTTTGCCGGCACTGGTCCGGATCTCACCGAGACTCTGGAAACGTCGGTCGATACCTTCAAATTTTTCCAGGGCCGCTACAACAGCGTCGTCACCGATCTGCAGTTCATCCGCGACGGCAATCGCCGCCAATGCATTCCTGACATTGTGCATGCCAGGAAGACGCAGCTTCACGTGCAATAAGTGAAATACACTCTGTGTATCGCCCAGGCTTTGCTCAAGCTTGCTGGACCGGACAACGTCGAACTCAGCCATGTTCTCGCTAAATTCGACATTGACCGCGCGAATATCAGCATCTTCGTTCGTGCCATAGGTCGTGACCGAACGACCAATGTCCGCAAGCACATCATTGACGCCGGGGTCATCGCTGCAGACGACAGCCAGACCGTAGAACGGCAGGTTGTGCAGGAATTCGATAAAGCTCGATTTCAGCTTGTCGATGTCACCGTCGTAGGTCGACATGTGGTCGGCATCGACGTTGGTAACGACGGCCAGCATCGGCTTCAGATGCACGAACGACGCGTCACTCTCATCGGCTTCCGCGACCAGGTAGTCACCCTCGCCGAGTCGCGCATTCGCATCCGCACTCTTTAACCGCCCGCCAATTACGAAGGTCGGATCGAGACCGCCCTCAGCCAGTACGCTGGCGACAAGACTCGTCGTCGTGGTCTTGCCGTGCGTTCCCGCGACGGCGATCGAGTAACGGAAACGCATCAGCTCGGCGAGCATTTCTGCGCGACTGACGACAGGCATGAGCTGTTCACGCGCTGCCGCCACTTCGGGATTGGTTTCATCGACCGCGCTGGAGACGACGACCGCATCTGCATCGCGAATGTTCTCGGCAGCGTGGCCGATGAATACTGTGGCGCCCTGATTCTCAAGGCGCTGTGTCTGTTTGCTCGGCTTGATGTCCGAACCTTGTACGGCGTAGCCAAGACTCGCCATCACCTCGGCGATTCCCGACATCCCGGAGCCGCCAATTCCGACAAAGTGCACACAATGGATTCGACGCATCTTCTTGATCATGCGGCCACTCCAGCCTGTTCCAGGCAAATGTTAGTGATGCGTTGCAGGGATTCGGGTGTGGAGAGTGCGCGGGCGCCTGTCGCACGGCGCAGCAGTTCGGCGCGTGACTGCAGCCACTCGCGCAGCAAATCGGCCAGCAGATCGGGTGTCAGATCTTTTTCCTGGATAATTACGCCCGCACCGGCGTCTGCCATCGGCCGCGCGTTTGCAGTCTGGTGGTCATCAACAGCAGCCGGATACGGGACGAACAATGCCGGAACGCCGACCGCGCACAACTCGGCGACCGTCAGCGCGCCGGCGCGGCAGATAACCAGGTCAGCCCACGCGTACGCCGCTGCCATGTCTTCGATGAATGGCAACAACTCGACGTCAACTGCATGTTCTTCGTAGGACTGCCGGGCAATGTCCAACGTACGTTCGCCGCACTGGTGTCGTACGACCGGGCGCAACTCCGGATCAAGCAGTGCGAGCGACGCCGGAACGGTACGATTCAGCGCCAGCGCACCCTGGCTGCCACCGAGCACGAGAACACGAAGAGGTCCCTGCCGGTCGGCATAGCGCTCATGCGGCGGCGGCACTGCCGCTATATCCTCACGAACAGGGTTGCCGACGGTTTCCGCATCGACATCAGAATTAAAACTGCCCGGGAAGGCTTGCAGCACAACCCGGGCAAGACGCGCCAGAAGACGGTTGGTCATGCCTGCTGCGGCATTTTGCTCATGGATTACCAGGGGACGTCTCGTTAGCCAGGCGGCAACGCCACCTGGTCCACTGACGAAACCTCCCATGCCGAGCACGGCAGCAGGACGGCGACGAAATATGACAGCGAGCGACTGCATCAGCGCCCAGCCAATTTGTAATGGTGCGATGAGAGCGGCCAGCACGCCCTTGCGCCGCAGCCCCTTGATGCTGATCCACTCGATCTCGATACCAGCCTCGGGAACGACGCGCGATTCCAGGCCACGGTGCGTACCGAGCCAGACGACTTCGCGCGCCTGCGCCTCCAGGGCACGCGCGACCGCGAGCGCCGGGTAGACGTGTCCACCCGTGCCACCCGCCATAACAAGTATGGGTCGTTTACTCATTTCTTCCGACGACCTCGCTTGCGATTGACGGGCTTCGCGTCGACGGCGAGTTCATGGTGAACACGCAGCAATAGTCCTATGCCGATCATCGTGATGATCAGGCTGCTTCGTCCGTAACTGATCAACGGCAGAGTCAGGCCCTTGGTGGGCAACAAGCCCATATTGACGCCTACGTTGATAAAGGCCTGCAGGCCCATCCAGGTACCCAACCCGATGGCCAGGTAGGCCTCGAAGAAACGCTCGGCGTCATGCGCACGCTTGCCGAGCTTGAAGATGCGCCAGAGGAGTGCCAAAAAAAGCGCGATCAAAGTCAGGGAGCCGAGCAGGCCGAATTCTTCGGCGAACACGGCGAATACGAAATCGGTATGTGCTTCCGGCAGATAGAAGAGCTTCTGCACGCTCTCGCCGAGGCCCACGCCGAACCACTCGCCGCGGCCAATGGCGATCAGCGATTGCGTTAACTGGAAGCCGGAATCGAACGGGTCAGACCACGGATCGAGGAAGCCGGTAACGCGCTTCATGCGGTATGGCGACGTAATCGCCAATGCAGCCATCGCCAGGACCGCCGCCGAGAAAAACACGATGAAGTCGCGAATACGAGCGCCTGCAACGAACATCATCGTCAGCGCAGTCGCCAGGAGTACGATAGCAGCGCCGAAGTCCGGCTCCTTGAGAAGCAGGACACAGGCCAGGGTCAACACGAGCATCGGCCGCAGGAAGCCCACGAACTCCTCGCGCAGTGCTTTGCTGCGGCGCACCAGGTAACCGGCAAGGTACATCAGGAAACACAGGCGCGCGGGCTCGGAGACCTGCAGATTCATGATGCCAACACGGACCCACCGAGTGCTGCCATTCACTTCGTACCCAACGCCCGGAACCAGGACCAGAACCAGTAACCCAAGTCCTGCAAAGAGCAATAGCGGACCCACGTTTTGCCAGACCCGCATCGGGATAAACAGGCAGGCACCGCCGACAACTGCGCCGATAGCGGCTGCAATCAATTGCCG
>JAACFG010000022.1 GCA_009937605.1 Gammaproteobacteria bacterium
GCATTGTCTGACATCTTATTCAATAAAGTCAAACATTTAGGTCATTTTTATAGAAATTTACGCGAAAACAGCGTCGGATTCATTATGTTGCAAAGGAACGATAGTGCATCGTTAATGGGCCGAACGGCTACGTAGAAATTATGGCAAAACTGAAGATTCTCGAATTCCCCGATCCCAGGCTCAGGAAGAAAGCGGCCCCGGTTGCGACCGTGGACGATGCGCTGCGCGTGTTTATCGCGGACATGTTTGAAACGATGTACGAAGCCCCGGGCATCGGGTTGGCGGCGACCCAGGTCGACGTCCACAAGCGCCTGCTCGTCACCGATGTCTCGCCGGACAAGTCTGAGCCGTATGTGCTGATTAACCCGGAGATCGTCGAAAAGGACGGCGTGACCGCCACGGACGAGGGCTGCCTGTCAGTTCCCGGTTATTACGAAGAGGTGGAGCGTGCCGAGCATATTCGCGTGCGCTTTCTCGATCGCAACGGAGATGAGACGGAGATGGAAGCGACGGGCCTCCTGGCCGTCTGTATTCAGCATGAAATCGATCACCTTGACGGTAAATTGTTCGTGGACTATCTGTCCGAAGCGAAGCGGCAACGTATTCGCAAGAAGCTCGAGAAAGAACGGCGCTATGCGGCCGTCGCGCTATAGGGCGGCACATTCTCGCCGCGCACCAGCCAATGACTGATTCCAGGGTGATTTTCGCCGGCACACCGGAGTTCGCGCTTGCCTCACTGCGGGCGCTGGTCGAGTCCGGCCGGACCCCGGTTGGCGTGCTGACACAGCCCGACCGCCCCGCCGGTCGCGGCAAGAAACTGACGGCAAGTCCGGTGAAACAGTACGCCGCAGCGCGGGGTATTCCTGTGCTGCAGCCCGTCAGCCTGCGTGACGAAGCGGCCGTCGCCGAACTCAGGGCGCTGCGACCGGACGTGCTGATCGTCGCGGCCTACGGACTGATTCTGCCGCAAGACGTACTCGACATTCCGACGCATGGTTGCCTCAACGTGCACGCGTCCGCCTTGCCCCGCTGGCGGGGCGCGGCCCCCATCCAGGCAGCGATACTTGCCGGCGATGAAACGACCGGGGTCAGCCTGATGGCGATGACCGCAGGGCTGGACTGCGGCCCCGTCTACACGATCGAGCGTGTCGGTATCGGCGAGGACGAAACCGCAGCAGAGCTCCATGACCGGCTCGCAGTTCTTGGTGGAAGTGTTCTCATTGATCATCTCGACGACATTCTCGAGGGCAATACAGTCGCCATCGACCAGGATGAGTCGCTTGCAACCTACGCCGGCAAGATCAATACGAGCGATGCCCGGATCGACTGGTCCGCGGGCGCGGCTGAGCTCGCACGCCGCGTGCGCGCCTACAACCCGTTTCCTGGCGCGTTCTTTTTTGCAGGCGATAACCGAATAAAAGTCTGGAGGGCGAGCACGGCCGAGGGCAGTGCCGATCCGGGCACCGTCCTGCAGTGTGACCGCGACGGGATTATCGTTGCCAGCGGATCAGGTGCGCTGCGTCTGGATGAGCTGCAACTGGCTGGCAAACGGCGCGTGCCAGCACACGAATTTCCAGGTCAACTTGACCTGTCCGGACAAAGGCTGCTCTGAAAATGGCAAATTCGGGGGCAAAGACACGGGCGGTGGCTGCCGAGGTCGTCGATGCGGTCGCTGGCGGGGGACAATCGCTCGACGCGGCCATTACCCGCTTGGAAACTCGCGTGGGGCCGGAGGAGCGCTCGCTGCTGCGCATGCTTTGTTACGGTACCCTGCGTAATTACTGGCAACTGCAGTACTGGATCGGGCACCTGATCGACCGGCCCCTGAAGAAACGGGACAACGTCATCAATGCGTTGCTCGCAGTCGGCCTGTTTCAGCTCTGCGACACGCGAATTCCGGATCACGCGGCCGTGTCACAGACGGTCGAAGCTGCGCGTTTGTTGCGCCGGCCAAAGCTCGCGGGTCTGTTGAATGCATGCATGCGCCGTTTTCAGCGCGAGAACCTGGCAGAGGCGCGCGGCGGCAACGACGAAGCAACGTGGAATCATCCGCAGTGGCTCATCGACAAACTGCGGGTCGATTGGCCAGACGATGCCGAAGACATTCTCGCCGCCAACAACGCGAGGGCGCCGATGTGGCTACGCGCCAATTCATCGCGTCAATCCGCCCCGCAATACCAGCAACGCCTGGCTGACGTCGATATCGAAGCGGAGTTGCTCGAAAGCGTGCCCGACGCGGTCCGCCTTATCGAGCCGAAATCCGTAGAGAGCCTGCCGGGATTTGCCGACGGCGACGCGTCTGTGCAGGACGCGGCCGCGCAGATCGCGGCGCGCTGGCTGATGGAAAAAGCGCCGACACGGGTGCTCGATGCGTGTGCCGCGCCGGGCGGAAAAAGTGGACATATTCACGAGCTCGGGGGGCCTGATCTTGAGCTGACCGCGATCGACAATGATGAAATTCGCATCGAACGTGTTCGCGAGAATCACAAAAGACTCGGCAGCAACGCAACCATTACGGTCGCCGATGCATCGAATTTAGGAGAGTGGTGGGATGGCACGCCATTTGACGCGGTCCTGCTTGATGCGCCCTGTTCGGCCACAGGCGTGATCCGGCGCCATCCCGACATCAAATTGCTGCGGCGCGCCAGCGACATAGACGAGCTTGGCGCCCTGCAGGGTGCCATCCTGAGCGCATTGTGGCCGTTGCTGGCGCCCGGTGGGCGCTTGCTCTACGTAACGTGCTCGGTTCTTTCGGCCGAAAATGACGATGTTGTACGCGACTTCCTGGAGGCCAATGACGATGCGGAGGAGGGTCCCGTGTTGCCAAATTACAACATCCGCGATCTAATGCGGAGGACGGCATGCGGTTACCAGGTTCTGCCCGGAACGGCGGACATGGACGGTTTCTACTACGCGTGCCTCGAGAAGAAGGTCTCCTGAAGAAGACGATGTCGCAGCAGCCCGCAATCAAGCCCAAGAAGCCACGGAAGTACGCCCTGTTCGTGCTGCTGGGCGCGCTCGTTCTGGGTACGGGCATAGCGCAGGACGAGCTCGAACGCGAGGGTTATTTCGAGGTCCGGTCTGCGTCGACCGAGATCGTCGACGGTGTGTATGCGCTCGATGCCCGCACGCAGCTCGTTCTCTCCTCGGAAGCGTTGGCGGCACTCGAAAGCGGCGTCACTCTGACGATCGAACTGCAGTTGCAGGTCATTCGCTCGCGCCGCTTTATGATTGACGACGTCGAAGCTGAACTCGCAATAGGATTCGAGCTCGAATACTCCCCAGTCAGCCAAAGGTACATTGTTCGCAGTCTGAACAGTGGCGAACAGGATTCCTTCGCAACACTCTACTCCGCGCTGAACAGCCTGGGCCGCGTCCAGGGATTGCCCATTATTGATGAGGCCGTACTGTCGCCCGATTCGACATACCGCGTCAGGCTCAGAGCCATGCTCAATACGGAACGCTATCCCGCCGCGCTGCGCGTGCTGTTCTTCTGGCGTGGCCAGTGGCAGCTACAAAGCGAATGGTTTGAATGGTTGCTCGAACGCTAAGACGCGCCTTTTATCTACTTATGGCGACGCTTGGCGTCGCCCTGACGCTTGCTGCCCTGTTTTTGCTAACGCAGACAGTGCAGAAGTCGGATGACTTCGATCGCTTGCAGGACGTCATACTTGCTATCAATCTCGCGGGCGGTGTTCTGTTATTGGCGTTGCTCATTGGCAACCTCGCACGCTTGTTGCGCGAATACAGGACGAACGTCCCCGGCGCCAAACTCAAAGCGCGCATCGTCGGAATGTTTGTTGGCCTGGCCGTTCTTCCGCTGCTCGTTGTGTTCTATTTCTCGACAGAGTTTATTAATCGTGGCATCGATAGCTGGTTCAACGTGCAGGTCGAGGAAGGCCTCGACAATGCACTAACACTCAGCCGCGCGTCGCTCGAGCTGCAAAAGCGCCGCAACCTGGAGGCGACGCAAGTGGTTGCCCAGCGCTTGTCGCTGGCCGACGACCGACAGGTCGTTTTCGAACTCAGCATGTTGCGCCGTGAAAGCGGTGCCAGGGATATGACACTGTACGGTAATAACAACACCGTACTGGCGAGAAGCTCCGACGGCACAACGGCAAGCCTGCCCAAACCGCTCCGCGAGGAAGTCGTGCTGCAAATGCAGCAGGGTCGTCCGTTCGTCAGTCTGGAGTCGCTCGCCGAAGGGCATGTTGAAATTCGAACGGCCGTCGTCTTTACCCACCGCGCGGGCCGCATGCAGGAAGCGCGTGTTGTACAGGGTTACTTTCCGGTTGCCGACCGCCTTGCGGAGATGATCAACAGCGTTGAGCGTTCCTACCAGGAATACCAGCAGCTCGTGTTCTTCCGCGAGGATCTCAAGGACTTGCTCACACTGACGCTCGCGTTCGTCCTGTTACTTAGCCTGTTGGCCGCGATCTACGGTGCGTTTGTGTTGTCGCGGCGGCTTGTTGCGCCAATTCAGGACCTCGTTGCCGGTACTCGCGCGGTTGCGGCTGGCGATTTCGATACGCGCCTGCCGACGCCGACTCGCGACGAGATCGGGTTTCTGATCAGCTCTTTTAATGACATGACGCAGCGCCTTGCGACTGCGCGACGCGAGGCCAGTCTTAGCCAGGCGCTTGTCGAGGCAGAGCGCACCAACCTCGAAGTCATTCTTGCGCGCTTGTCGACCGGCGTGCTCGCGCTCGAGGCAGACCTGACGATTCGTAACGCCAACCAGGCATCCGGGTCCATTCTGGGCGTCGACCTTGAAAATCGATCGGGCGAAGCCTTGTCGGAAGTCGCCAAGGGACATGCATTGCTTCAGCAGTTTGTCGATGTCGCCCGGATACATCTTGATTCAGGCGAAACAGAGTGGCGCGAGCAGATTGTGTTGCGCGGCGAGGTGGGCAGGCGCGTATTGACGTGTGCCTGCACGGCGCTGCCGGGCGACGAAGATCACGCGGCGGGTTACGTCGTCGTATTCGATGACATTACGGGATTGTTACAGGCGCAGCGCGATGCTGCCTGGGGCGAGGTAGCTCGCCGATTGGCACACGAGATCAAGAACCCCCTGACGCCGATTCAGTTATCGGCCGAACGCATGCGCCGCAAGTACCTGAAGTCGATGTCCGAAGAAGATGCGCAAATTCTCGATCGCGCGACGCACACGATTGTGCAGCAGGTTGAGGCCATGAAAGAGATGGTCAATGCGTTCAGCGATTACGCACGCGCCCCCGACATGGATATCAGCCTGTTCGACCTGGACAAGCTTGCCCATGAGATCGTGGACCTGTACCGGACGCAGGAAAACGAGGTCAGGATCGTCCTGACCTCGGATCCGACGATGCCAATGATCGAAGCCGACATGGGGCGCGTACGGCAAATACTGCACAACCTGATTCGCAACGCGGTTGAGGCCCTGGAGAACATGCCCGACGGGCGGATCGATGTGCATGTCAGTGCGGGTGAAATAGACAACGTGGACGTCGTGCAGTTAAAGGTTGAGGACAATGGTCCAGGATTCCAGACGGGCTCGGTGAGCCAGATATTTGACCCTTACGTTACGACCAAGCCAAAGGGAACCGGTCTTGGCCTGGCGATCGTCAAGAAGCTGGTTGAGGAGCATGTCGGCTCAATTCGAGCCAGAAATCGCGAAGAGGGTGGAGCAATGATCAGTGTTCGATTGCCACTCAATGAAGCGGCACGCGAGCTGATTATTGCCAAGGCGCCTGGACGGGCCGAAACAAGGAGAGAAAACGCATGAGCAACGCTCACGTACTGGTAGTCGACGATGAGGCTGACATTCGGGCGCTGATTAAGGACATCCTGGCGGACGAAGGCTACGGAGTGACCGTCGCGGCTAATGCTGCCGAAGCGCGCAGTGCACGCGCCGACCGAAATTTCGACCTGATTCTGCTGGACATCTGGATGCCGGATACGGATGGCATAACGTTGCTCAGGGAATGGTCGGATAGCGGCGAACTGTACAGCCCTGTCGTCATCATGTCGGGCCACGGGACCGTCGACGCGGCGGTTGAGGCCACGCGCCTCGGCGCGTTCGATTTTGTCGAGAAACCATTGTCGCTGGCCAAGTTGTTGCGCACCGTCGAGGCGGCGCTCGAATCCGCTGGCAAGCAGTCGAGTGCGGCCCGCAACCTGTTGCCGTCGTTGCTGGCTCCGGTTGGTCGAAGCGAACTGATGCAGGGTCTGCGCGAGCGCGTGCAGCAGTACGCTCGCCACGACGGTAGCGTGCTGATGAGTGGCGAACCAGGTAGCGGGCGTGGCGCTTTTGCGCGCTACATGCACGGGCTTAGTCGGCGGGCCGATGAGCCGCTGACCACGGTGGCGGCCGCGTCGATCACGGACAGCAACGCCGAAGAGCAGCTGCTCGGCAGCGAACGCGATGGGGAAGTCGTGGCCGGCGCGTTCGAACGGGCATCGGGCGGAACACTGGTTATCGATGAACTCGCGGACCTCAATGCAACTGCGCAGAAGGTACTGTTCGGTGTCCTTGAGAGTGGCGGCTTTACCCGCATTGGCGGAACGATGCCTGTCAAGGTAGACGTTCGCATTGTCGCGACAGTAAGCCCCGAGTACGAAGGTCGAATCGTCGCCGGCGAGTTGCGGCGTGACCTCGTCGCACACCTGAACGAATTGTCGCTGCGAATCCCGCCACTGCGCGAATATGCAGAAGACGTGCCCGAGCTGCTGACCTACTATGTCGATAAACTCGTCGATGCGGAGGGACTGACATTCCGGCGCTTTAGTGTCGCGGCCCAAAACCGACTGCGAAACTACCCCTGGCCGGACAACGTTCGGGAGCTCAAGAACATGGTACGGCGACTGTTGATGTCTGATAGCAGCGACGACATCTCGCTCGAGGAAGTCGAGGCAGAGATCAGCGCATCCGGTCCGGTCGATGAGCCCCTCGTCAAGCAGGATCTGCTTGCACTACCTCTGCGGGAGGCGCGAGAGCAGTTCGAGCGTGCCTATCTGCAGCAGCAGCTCGTGTTATGCGGCGGCAAAGTGGGACAGCTTGCGAAACGGGTCGGGATGGAGCGTACCCACCTGTACCGCAAGCTGCGTTCGCTCGGTGTGGACTTCAAGTCGGTCTCTTCAGACGACTAGTTGAGTAGACCCACGAGGTTGTTCTTTCGGCATCTTCCGTTGACGATCACTGACAGTTACACACGAGGACGGGGACTGCCAGGCAGCCGAACACGCCTCGCGTGTTCCGTCCTTGCCGCGTAGTTTTGTCCTCTTGCCAGCTCGGCTATGGATTCGGCTACCTGGCACTCCCCGCCCATGAAAATGGCACGGAATCGGCGCACGAACCCGAGATGCGAAGGTTCTGTCTGGTTCACACTCGGCGTAAACAACCTGGTGGGTTCATACAGCGAGTTTACAGGGCGGGCTCTTCCCGGAGTTCATGGACCGGGACGGCCGGTCGCTCGGCGGGCAGCACCTTGCCGCTCGGCAGGAATGTCAGCCCGGGGTTTTCGAAGTCCTCGATAGACAGTCCGCGGATGAGGTTCAGCGCCCGATCGTCCGGGTCGATGCTCGGGCCCGAAGGGCGGAGCTGGATCGTCGACACGATCTCTCCTTCAATGAACTTGCCGTCGCCATCCAGGTTGACCGTCAGGATCGGCGCAATGCCCTTGATGCCCGCAACGCTGATGCCGTAGTAGGTCGCGAAATTTCCAAGGCTGTACGCAATGAGGCGGCCCTTGTAGCGCTCCATGCCGCGAACAACATGCGGACCGTGCCCGATGACGAGGTCAGCGCCGGCGTCCACCACGCCGCGTGAAAACCAGACGACGTCGCCGCGTGGCTCGCCGTAGTACTCCTCCTCGGCAAACGGAACATGCGTGGCATCCGTACCCTCGGCGCCGCCATGAAATGAAACCACTACGACATCATGGCGCGCAGCAAAATCGGCCACCGTGGCGAACGCAAGCTCGTAGTCGAGCAACATGTTGGAGTTCTTCGTAACCGCGTAGGCGAGCACGGCAATCTTCAGGCCATTCGCCTCAAAACTCGCGAAATCATCGACTCGACCTGAGTGATGCATACCCGCGGCCGCGATCGCATCCATACTGCTGTCGCGACCTTCCTCGCCGAAGTCACGGGCGTGATTGTTCGCGAGGCTCAGTACGTCGAAGCCGGCGTCACGGAAATGCTGTGCGTAACGAGTTGGCGAACGAAACAGGTAGCAGGCGTTTGGGTTACTGCATTTCTTGCCGGGCTCTCCGCCATCGACGAGTACGCCCTCGTGATTGCCAAAGGCGATATCGGCCGCTGACAGTACTGGAGCGACGTCCGCAAAGAAACTGACCCCGTCGTCGTCGGGCAGGTGGTTTTGCGGGTAATCCGTGCCGATCATCATGTCGCCAACAGCGGCAATACTGATGCGCATTGCAGTCTTGTCAGGCTCGGGTGGTGGTGGTGGCTCGATGGGAGCGACCACTTCAGGTTCGGGTGGAATCTCCGCTGGTTGAGCTGCGGTCTCGGGAACGGGTTCGGGCGCGGAGGCACACGCCGCGAGCAACGCGAGCGCGAAGTAGCTGACTAAGGACCGGGCGCTAGTCACTGAGCCGTATGCGGAAGACATCGATCTTGGCGACGCGCAGTCGGCTGCGCAACAGATTCAGTTCGTCAAGGTCGTCCGTCGGTCCGATATAGACGCGGTGGTAATTCCGGTCATTGACCTTGACCCGCTGGATGTGTGATTCAATGCCGTGCAGCGCCAACTCGGCCCGGCGCCTGTCGGCATCGGCATTCGTTGAAAACGACCCGGCCTGCAGAACATATACACCTGGTTCGACGATCGCCTGCGGCTCGGCGTCCCTCGCGATATCGGGTTCGTCGTCCGGCGTTACAACTTCGAAATTCGGCAGGATGTCGTAGAACGTAAAGCGTTTTTCTTCCTTGCTCTCGGCGGGCTCCACAGCCACCGGGTTTTCGCCGTTGTTATCGGCAGGATCCATCGAGCTTTGCAGGCTTGCCGGTTCGGGCGTCTCTGTCGCTGCGACCGGTTCCGGCCGACGATCTTTGACGTATATCGCGACGGCGACCGACAGGCCCACAGCAAGCCCGAACAGCATGGCAACGACGGGCGACACCTCGGTACTCTTCGAGGCGCGCGTCTTACGGGTCGTGCGCTTCTTGCGGGTCGTGCGGCGTTTCTTTCGTTGTGCCATTACATCTTGTCCGGCGCGGATACGCCGAGAATGCCGAGTCCATTGGCGATAACGACTTTTGTCGCCGCGCACAGGGCGAGACGTGCGTCGCGTACATTGTCGGGGTCCTCGATGAACTTATTGGCGTTGTACCAGCTGTGAAAATCAGCCGCGAGGTCACGCAGATAGTGCACGAGGTGTTGTGGCGCCCGATTGTTCGCGGCGAGCTCCAGGATCTCGGGGTAACGGCTCAACGCGGTCATCAGGGCCTTTTCCTGTTGCGATGACAGGTTGTCCATCGTGGCTTTCGCGTTATCCGCATCCCAGGCCAATGAGAGGTCGGCCAGCTTCTCGAAGACGCTGGTTATACGCGCGTGCGCATACTGGATGTAGTACACGGGATTATCATTCGATTGTGACTTGGCGACGTCCAGGTCGAAGTCGAGATGCTGGTCGTTTGATCGGGATACGTAATAGAAACGCGCGGCGTCGTTGCCAACTTCTTCGCGCAATTGACGCAGCGTGTCGAACTGACCGCTGCGAGTTCCCATCTGGACACGTTCGCCGCTGCGATAGAGCGTCACGAATTGCACAAACTGAACCTCGAGGTCGTCCGCTTCGTAGCCCATCGCCTCGAGGCCGCCTCGCACCCGCGTCACATAACCGTGGTGGTCGGCGCCCAGGATGTCGATCAGGTGGTCGTAGCCACGTTCACGCTTGTCGAAATGGTAGGCGATGTCGGAGGCAAAATAGGTCTTCACGCCGTTGTCGCGGACGACAACGCGGTCCTTGTCGTCGCCGTACTGTATGGACGGAAACCAGGTGGCGCCATCTTTCTTGTACAGCATGCCGCGCTCGTCAAGTACGGCCAGCGCATCATCGACGCGATTCGACTGGGTGAGACTCTGCTCGGAGAACCACTCGTCGAAATGCACACCGAACTCTTCGAGGTCGGCGCGGATTTCATCGCGAATCGACTCGAGCGACTGCTGGCGAATCTTGTTGAACCCATCTTCACCATGCAGCTCTTTGCAGCGCGCGACCAGCGCGTCAACATATTCGTCTTTGTTGTCGTCGGTGTTTTCGGGGAGGCCATCGGTCACAGCTTCGGCCGTGACAACTTCGATGCCACCTGTATCGATCTCACTGGCGATATCGCGAATATAGTCGCCCCGGTAGCCACCCTTCGGAAAATCGACATCGACACCGCTGGCTTCGAGCCAGCGCAACCAGACGCTGGCGCCCAGAATGTCCATCTGTCGCCCGGCGTCATTGACGTAGTACTCGCGGGACACGGGGTAGCCCGCGGCTTCGAGCAGGTTGCCGACAGTGGCGCCATACGAAGCACCTCGACCATGACCCACGTGCAAAGGTCCCGTCGGGTTGGCCGACACGAACTCGAGCAGAATCTTCGGGTGATCCCTCTGCGGCTGGCGGCCATAGTCCTCGCCGGCTTCGAGTATCGTTTCGAGTTCGGCGTGAAAAGCGACCGGGCTCAGGTAGAAATTGATAAAGCCGGGGCCAGCGATTTCGACCTTGTCGATAATCTCATTGTCGCCCAGTGCGTTGATAAGGCTGGCCGCGATGTCCCGCGGGCTCTTTCGAACAGGCTTGGCCAGCCGCATGGCGATGTTGCTCGCGAAATCGCCATGGCTGGCGTCACGCGTGCGCTCGACCGTGCTCTCTATCGAGAGATCGGCGGCAGCATCCGCCAGTTCAGGCAGCGTGGCAATGGCGTCGGAGACGAGTTGGGCGACGATTTGTTTCATGGCGCGCATTGAATCAGAACAACTCGATGGGGTCTACGTCGATTGACCAGCGCACCTTGCGCGCTGCCGGGTCCTTTTCAAGCGCGGGTCGTAGCTCACGAAGCACACTATGAAGTGTGCGCCTGTCACTCGACTGCAGCAGTAGCTGTGCCCGGTAGCGCCCCGCCTTACGGGCCATCGGGGCGTCGACCGGACCGAGGACTCGCAATGAGTCGCTGCAACGGTTCTCGAGGAAAAGCCGGGCAAGCTCGAGGAAGTTGATCGCGTCACTGCGTTGGTGGGCCGCGGAGCGCACCAGCGCGAGGCGTGTGAATGGCGGCCACCGCGTGATTTCACGCTCCGCCAGCGCGTCCTCGGCCACTTGCGCATAGCCACCGCCGATCAGGGTCGTCCAGAAGTCATGCCCGGGATACGCGGTCTGAATGAGGACTTCACCGGGACGACTGGCGCGACCAGCACGGCCGGCGACCTGGACGATCGACTGCGCCATGCGTTCGGCGCTGCGAAAGTCCGTGCCAAACAGGCCCTGGTCCGCATTCACGATGCCGACCAGCGAGAGCTTCGGAAAATGGTGCCCCTTCGACAGCATCTGCGTGCCGACGAGAATATCGGCATCGCCGTCCCTGGCCCGGTCGAGGGCCTCGTGCATTGCGCCTTTTCGCTGCGTGCTGTCGCTATCAATGCGCGTGATCGTGTGGTCGGGAAAACGCAGCCGTAGTGTGTCTTCGAGGCGTTCCGTTCCTTCGCCAAGCGGCCTGACGGATTCGCCGCATTCGCTGCAGGTCGTGTCCAGCGGCCGGATATGCCCGCAGTGGTGACAGCGCAGCTCTCGATTGCGAGCGTGCACGGTTAGTCGCGAGTCGCAACGATCGCAGCCGGCAATATGACCACAGCTCGAACAGATAAGTGTCGGTGCAAAACCTCGCCGGTTCAGGAAGATCAGGACCTGGCCGCCACCATCGAGGTGACGCCTGATGGCCTCGACGAGAGGCTCGCTGAGCCCGTCGGTAGCGGGCGCCTTCATCGTATCGACCAGGTGAACGGCCGGTGGTTTGGCGCCACCTGCGCGTCGCGGCAGCCGCAAGTGTTCGTAATTGCCGTTGCGGCAGTGGTGCAGCATTTCCAGGGTTGGCGTCGCCGTCCCCAGGATGACCGGTATGTCGAGGTGTTTAGCACGGACGATAGCCAGGTCGCGGGCTGAGTATCGCAGGCCCTCCTGTTGCTTGAACGAGTGATCGTGTTCCTCATCGACGACAATGAGGCCCGGGTTCTTCAGTGGGGTGAATATTGCCGAGCGAGTACCGACGACAAGTCTTGCTGCACCTGACCTCGCGGCGCGCCATGCGGCCAGTCGCTCGGTGTCGCTGAGGCCTGAGTGCAACAACGCGGGCTCAATGCCGAGGCGATTCCGCAGGCGTGTGACCAGCTGCGGTGTCAGCCCGATTTCGGGAACCAGGACCAGGACCTGCTGGCCGCGGTCGATGATGTCTCGCATACGCTGCAGGTAGACCTCGGTCTTGCCGCTGCCGGTAACTCCTTCGATTAGCCACGCGCCGAAGGCATCGCTGGACCGGAGTGCCGTGAGGGCTGCCTGCTGGTCTTCGTTGAGGGCGGGTCCCGGCTGTGCCTCTGGCGCCAGCGTCTCGTCAAAGTCGGCGGAGCGCGCGTCAAAGCGGGTAATCAGCCCCTTCTCGAAGAGTGCCCTGGCAACACGGCGCCAGTTTGGCAGAAGATCGGTCAGTTGCTCTGCCTCAAGGCCGTTACCGCCGGCATCGAGCAACGTCTCCAGCAATTCAGCCTGTTTGGGGGCACGTTTTGCCAGCGACTCGATATCCGCTCCTGCGCCCAGATCCGTCGCACTGATCATCTCGATAAGCGGGTGCAATGGCTTGCCCTGGCGCAGGATAGCCGGCATGGCAGCGGCAACGACCTCTCCGATCGGGTGGTGGTAGTAATCGGCCGTGAATCGCACGAGGCGCAGTTCTGCCCCGGTCAGCAGAGGCTCCTCGTCCAGGGAGGCGCTGCAGCGGCGCAGCTTGCCGGTCGGGAGCGCTGATGCGCCGGAGTGCTCGAGTACCAGGCCGACCTGTTTTCGCGGGCCAAACGGCACCACGACACGACATCCCGCCACGGGCAAGGAGCCATCTGTTGGCGGCAGGTAATCGAACTCCCTTGAGACCGGCACGCTGATGGCCACTTTCAGGACAGGTTGATCGCTGGCGGAGTTATCGCTCACAAACTTTACATAATCTCGGCTGGGTGACCTGAATTCATGTCAACCGGACAACATTTCAGGCGTTAAACAGGGACAGACACGTTAGGTTAATGGATGACGGAGTCAAGGGATATGAGCGCCGAATCCGCATGTTTTGCGGTATCGTGTGTCAGCGAACAAACGACAGGGACGCGGGCACTGCAGAAAGAACAGCAACTCAACCGGTTTTTGGCCGAGGTGGAGCGCCGCGCGCTGCGTATCGCAGAAATCGGCGTGCGAGACCGTGACGACGCGCTGGACCTGGTACAGGACGCGATGATCAAGCTGGCTCGAAACTACAGCGATCGGAGTAGCGACGAGTGGACGCCGTTGTTCTACCGGATTCTGCAGAATGGCGTGCGCGACTGGCATCGGCGCCAGGCCGTTCGCAACCGGGTCATGGTGTGGTTTGGACGTGGTAAACGCGATGACGAGGATTTCGACATCGTTGCAGCGGCTCCCGACCCGATGGGACGCTCGCCCGACGAGGAGTTGCAGAACAGCGAGGCTATGGACAGCCTGGAGAATGCCGTCCGGGAATTGCCGCTGCGGCAACGCGAGGCATTCATGCTGCGAACGTTTGAGGGCCTGGACGTTGCAGGCACAGCGGTGGCTATGGGCTGCTCAGAGGGCAGCGTCAAAACGCATTATTCTCGTGCGATACACTCGCTACGGGACACATTGAGAGAGCACGATGAAACAGTCTGACGAAAAACTGGCGCAGGAAGCGAAAGTACTGTTCGATGAGTCTGTCGACGAGCTCGATGCGGCGACCTTATCGACGCTCAATCAAAGTCGACAGAAGGCGCTTGCCGAACTGCATGCGCCACCGACGCAGTGGCTGCGCTGGGTACCCGCGGCAGCCATGGCCACCGCTGCGTTCCTGGTGGTGACAATTATTCTGCCCGGCCCGGCGAATATTCCGTCCGTGCCGGCGGATGTAACGGACATGGAAATCCTGCTGGGAGAAGACAGTATCGAGATGCTTGAAGACCTCGAGTTTTATGCATGGATAGACATGCTTGAGCAGGAGAACGATGTCGGCTAGACGACAGGTTGTATTGCTCGTTTGCGGACTGTGTTTTGGCGCCGTCGCGGGCGCGGAGGAGCAGCCGGAGGCGGACCCCGAAGCCGAGTTTCTTGAATACCTCGGCATGTGGGAGCAAACGGATGAAGAGTGGCTGCTGCACGACGATGCGGAGACGGTGGTCGTGAAAGAGCGGAGCGAGCCCGCACCGGAAGGTGAAGACTCGACGGAGATTGAAGATGAAGGCTAGGACAATTGTCGCAATCACGGCGCTTCTGCTTGTCAGCATGGCGTTTGCTGACAACCATGGGGTTAGTTGGCAGGAGCTGAGCGATGGCCAGCGCGCTGTCCTGAGCCAGTTCTCGGGCTCCTGGGACAGCCTGCCCGCGGATAAGCAGATGCGGCTGTCGCGTGGTGCCGAGCGTTGGGAAGCCATGTCGCCGGAGCAGCGGGAGCAGGCTCGGGGCCGTTTTAAAGATTGGCGCGCGCTATCCGACGACCGCCGTGAACTGATTCGCGAGCGTGCAGAGATTTTTCACAGCCTGTCCCCGGCTGAGCAGCAACGCATTCGCGATAACTATCGCCGCTACCGCCAGATGAACCGGGACCGCCGGGAAATGCTTCGAGACCGCTACCGACAGATGACACCCGAACAGCGCCAGCGAATGAGAGATCGTGCACTCACTCGCCCACGAACACGCCCGGCCGATCGACGCTAAAGGCTGCGGAAAGTCCCTATCTAAAGGCCCCTTTTTTGGGGTCTTTTCTCTTTGTACCAGCACCAGCCCTCCGATACACTCCGCACTCCTTTCGGAGGGATTTCGTATGAAAATCGGTGTACCCAAGGAAATCTACGCAGGCGAGCGTCGTGTTGCGACCACGCCGGACGTAGTTGCACAGTTGACCAAGCTCGGTTTCGAGGTGGCCGTCGAATCCGGCGCCGGAACTGAATCGAGCTTTTCTGACGACGCCTTTCGCGAGGCGGGTTGCGATGTTATCGCCTCGGCCAACGACTTGTGGGCAAAGTCGGATATCGTCCTGAAGGTCCGCGCCCCGGAAAGCGACGAAGTCGCTCGCATACGTTCCGATCAAACGCTGATCAGTTTTCTTTGGCCGGCCCAGAATCCCGAGTTACTCGAGCAGCTGACTGCCAGCGGCGCCACTGTGCTGGCCATGGACAGTGTGCCCCGAATATCCCGTGCACAGAAAGCCGATGCACTTAGCTCGATGGCGAATATTGCGGGCTATCGCGCCGTTGTTGAAGCGGCGCAGCACTTTGGCCGTTTCTTTACCGGTCAAATCACGGCCGCCGGCAAAGTACCGCCAGCAAAGGTACTGGTTATTGGTGCAGGCGTCGCGGGTCTCGCGGCTATCGGTGCAGCGAAGAGCATGGGGGCTATCGTTCGTTCGTTCGATACCCGGCCTGAAGTCAAAGAACAGATCGAGTCGATGGATGCCGAGTTCCTGATGCTTGATTTCGAAGATGACGAAGACGGCTCCGGCGAAGGCGGATACGCCAAGGTGATGAGTGATGAGTTCATCAAGGCGGAAATGGAATTATTCGCGGAGCAAGCGAAGGATGTCGACATCATCATTACTACAGCCCTGATTCCCGGCAAGCCAGCGCCGAAACTGATCACGGCCGAGACAGCTCGTTCAATGAAGGATGGCAGTGTCATCGTTGACCTCGCTGCCGAACAGGGCGGTAACTGCGAACTTACGGTGGCTGGCGAAGTGGTCGTAGACAGCGGTGTGACGGTCATCGGCTACACGGACCTGCCCAGCCGCCTTGCTGCGCAGTCGTCACAGCTCTACGCAACCAACCTGCGTCACCTTCTGACGGACATGACGCCCGAGAAAGACGGCAACATCGTCGTCGATATGGAAGACGAGCTCGTCCGCGGCGCCACGGTATGTAAGGACGGTGAGACTACCTGGCCGCCTCCGGCGCCCAAATTGTCGGCAGCGCCGCCAAAGGCCGCGCCGGAACCGGCGCCCGTCGTCGAGAAAGAAGAAAAACCACGCTCATTCCTCGGCACGGCCATTGCCATGGCGGTAGCCGGTGCGGCATTGCTTGGCATGGGTGCTGTTGCGCCAGAGTCGTTCATGTCGCATTTCACAGTCTTCGTGCTGGCCTGCTTCGTGGGCTACATGGTGATCTGGAATGTGACGGCTGCATTGCATACACCGCTCATGAGTGTGACCAACGCGATCTCGAGCATCATCGTCATCGGTGCCCTGATGCAAATCAGTTCGGACAACAGTCTGACGATGTGGATTGCGGCTGTAACCGTCGGAATAACAAGTATCAATATTGCGGGCGGATTCGCGGTGACGCGCCGTATGCTCGAAATGTTCAGGAAGTGAGGTCGACATGAATTTCGAAAGCATAGTGCCCATGTCGTACATCCTTGCGACAGTTCTGTTCATCCTGGCCCTCGGTGGCTTGTCGAACCAGGAGACCGCCCGTCGCGGCAACTGGTATGGCATCACCGGTATGGCGATCGCGCTGATTGCGACGATTCTTGGCGTGGTTACCGCGCAGTACACCATTTTGCTGGTGGCACTGCTCATCGGTGGCAGCATCGGCCTGTTTGCGGCCTCGCGTGTGCAAATGACACAGATGCCGGAGCTCGTTGCGATCCTCCACAGCCTTGTTGGTGTTGCTGCCGTTGCGGTTGGTTACGTGAATTTCATGGACCCGACCGAGCACCTGACCGGCGTAGAGCTCACCATTCATGACATCGAAACCTATCTCGGCGTCCTGATCGGTGCGGTGACGTTCTCTGGTTCGGTTATAGCGTTCGGCAAACTGTCAGGACGCATTAGCGGTAACCCGCTGGCTCTGCCGGCACGCCATTGGCTCAACCTTGGCCTGCTGCTTGCGGCCATCTGGTTCGGACGTGAGTTCGTTCTGCAGTCCGCTGCGGGCGGAGGCATGCAGCCGTTAATCATCATGACCGTTATCGCTCTCTTGTTCGGCATCCACATGGTGATGGCGATCGGTGGTGCTGATATGCCGGTCGTAGTTTCGATGCTCAACAGTTACTCGGGATGGGCCGCGTCGGCGACGGGCTTCATGCTCGGCAATGACCTGCTCATCGTTACCGGTGCGCTCGTTGGCTCGAGTGGTGCGATCCTGAGTTACATCATGTGTCGCGCGATGAACCGCAAGTTCCTCGCGGTAATTGCTGGTGGTTTTGGTACTGGCGGTGGCGCTCCTGCCGCGGCCGGTGGTGGTGAAGACCAGGGCGAAGTTGTGCCAGTCGATCCAATCGAGACTGCCGAGCTCCTGTCAAACGCCAAGGAAGTCATGATCATCCCGGGTTACGGCATGGCCGTCGCCCAGGCACAGCATACGGTCTTCGAGATCACGAAGACGCTGCGCGAGAAAGGTGTCAATGTGCGCTTCGGCATTCACCCGGTTGCAGGGCGCATGCCGGGCCATATGAACGTGTTACTGGCCGAAGCGAAAGTCCCTTACGACATCGTTTACGAGATGGATGAAATCAACGAGGACTTCCCGGATGTCGACGTGTCGGTGGTAATTGGCGCGAACGACATCGTGAACCCGTCAGCGCTGACGGATCCGGACAGCCCGATCGCGGGAATGCCGGTACTCGAGTGCTGGAAGGGTAAGACTTCAATCGTACTGAAACGCAGCATGGCGACAGGTTATGCGGGAGTACAGAACCCACTGTTCTTCCTCGACAACACGCGCATGTTGTTCGGTGACGCGAAAGCAACACTCGACGAGGTTTTAAAGAACCTCTAATTGCTGTAATAATGCGGGCATAGGCTTTGGAGTTGCTTATGCTCGCTGGAACAGCCTCCGATATATCGCAACAGGTTCTGAGAACCGATGTTGCCGGAATGCCACTCGAGTGGATCGACTACCGCGAAGCGGTACGTCTCTACCACGCCGAGCAGGTGGCGTACGACTGCGGCACCCTCCTTTACTCCGTATTTGGTGGCTACAGCGCCGTCGACGGCAAGCGCAGCCGTATCGACGTCAATTCGATAATCGCCACGCATGGCACCAGCAAGAGCCTCTCGAGGAATCGCGACCAGTATGTGCCGCCCCTGAACAACCGTACGCTGTTCAAGCGTGATGCGAACCTGTGTCTCTACTGTGGCATGCGCTACATGACCCGGGACCTGACGCGCGATCACATCCGGCCGGTCTCTCATGGCGGACTCGACACGTGGACCAATGTGGCGTCTGCATGTCGTCGCTGCAACAACTACAAAGGCGGCCGCACACCCGAGCAGGCCGGGATGGAATTGATTGCTATTCCGTTTACGCCGAATTACGCCGAGTACATTTATCTTAAGGGTCGCCGCGTACTTGCCGACCAGATGCAGTACCTGCTTGCGCATATTCCACGATCGAGCCCGTTGCACGCGAGGCTCTCCGGCCATCTCGAAAATGGTGAAGAAATCGTGGAAGTGCATTTCCACGATTAATGCAATACCCGTGCAATATTTAATCGACGCCAGCGTCTACGTGTTTCGAGCCTATTACTCGATGCCCGAGGACATGGTGGACGACGCGGGCAATCCCATTAATGCGTTGTACGGGTTCTGCCGCTTCATTGGCGATTTCATGGAACAGGTCACGCCCGAGTACATAGCGGTGTTGTTCGACGAGAGCTTGTCGAAATCATTTCGCACGGAGATCTTTCCCGAGTACAAGGCGAACCGCGATCCCGCGCCGCCAGAACTCAAGCGCCAGTTCGGGCAGTGCCGTCGCTTTGTGCGAGCAATGGGTCTCATGGAGCACGCGAGTCCACGCTACGAAGCTGATGACCTGATCGGTACGCTGGTAGAGCACGGTCGACAGCGGGGACGGCCGTCGACAATTGTCACGCGCGACAAGGACCTCACCCAGCTGCTCGCGAAAGACGATGTGTTCTGGGATTTCGCGGGCAAAGGCAAACTGGGCTACGACCAGATTCCCGCGTCGTTCGGCGTATGGCCGGAGCAGATCGCTGACTTCCTGGCGCTGGCCGGTGACGCGGTGGATAACATCAAGGGCGTGCCGGGCGTAGGAAAGAAAACCGCGGAGGGTCTTCTGAAGCATTTCGGTAGCCTTGATGAAATCTACGGCAACCTCGATCGCGTCCACGAGGTAAACGTTCGTGGCGCCAAGACGCTCGGCGCAAAACTCGAAACGCATCGTGACGATGCGATGCTTGCGCGACAACTCACGGGCATCGCCTGCGACGCACCAATCGAGGATGCAGAAGCCGCACTGCAGCCATCGGCGCCGAAACTGGGCGAGATTAACGCGCTTTACGATGAGGCCGGTATCGGTACGGCGCTGCGTCGCCAGGCCGAGCGCGTCTCGGATATCTACCGGCACTAGTCTAATGGGATTTCGCAAGAGCGGACCGGCATCTTCGGCAGACATGTTTGCCGCAGAGGCGGAAGGTCTGCTTGAACTCGCGAAGCCGGGCGTCATTCGCGTGCCCAAAGTGCTTGGATACGGTGTCGAGGGCAACCAGGCATTCATTGAAATCGAGCGACTGGAGTTGGCACCAGCGACGGCGCACGTCGAGACCCAATTTGGCGAGCAGCTGGCGGCGCTACATCGAACGACGGCGGAGCAATTCGGTTGGCGTCGCGACAACACGATCGGGCTGACGCCGCAGCACAACAATCAGACCGACGATTGGGTAACGTTCTTTCGTGAGCAGCGGCTGGAATTTCAGTTGCGGCTCGCGGCGCAGAACGGCTACACCGGCCAGTTACAGGAACAGGGTGCGCAACTGCTCAAGCGCCTGCCATTGTTCTTCAAGGATCATGACCCCGTACCGGTTTTGCTGCATGGTGACTTGTGGGCCGGCAACTGGGGTTGCTGCGACGATGAGCCCGTCATTTTTGATCCGGCTGTGTATTACGGCGATCGGGAGACCGATATTGCTATGACAAAATTATTCGGGGGATTTGGCAGCAAATTCTATGCGGCCTACGAAGCGGTCTCGCCGCTCGCTCCGGGGCATCACGAGCGTTGCGACCTGTACCAGCTGTATCACGTACTCAATCACCTGAATTTATTCGGCAGCGCTTACCTCGGCCGGGCACAACAACTGATTCGCAACCTTGTATAGAGACTATTGATGAAAACTCACTTGATGACCGTGGTCGCAGTTACCTGCGTGCTGGCCGGATGCACACAATCGACGGCGGAGCCTGAAGCTCAGGGCGCCGCACTGCTTGCACCGTTCAAGCAAGACCTGAAAAGCGCGCTTGTTAAGGGCATGGAGTCCGGGCCCGTTGCCGCAATCGGCGCATGCAGAACCGAGGCGCCCATGATCGCCGGTAGGCTGGCGGTCGATGGCGTTGTCATGGGTCGCAGCAGTCATAAGCTGCGCAACCCGGAGAACGTTGCACCGGAATGGGTCGCGCCGTTGCTGGTGGACTATGCAGCTGCCAGGCTGGCAGGCCCGGTTGCCATTGAAACCACGAAGGGCAGGTTCGGCTACGTCGAGCCAATAATGATTCAGCCGATGTGTCTGAATTGTCACGGCTCGGCGCTTCATCCGGATGTCGAGGCGCGCATCGACGAGCTGTACCCGGTCGACGATGCGAAGGGCTTTAGCGAGGGTGACTTCAGGGGTGTCTTCTGGGTGGAGTTTCCGCAGAGCTAGTTAATTGCTACCCGGGAAAATCCGAGACATCGCCTGATTCGTCGACCTCGTAGGCTTCGCCCAGGAAATCCTCTTCGAACGCAAAGAGCGTCGTCCCTTCGGGTGCCGTGACAGCAACGAAAGCACCCTCGAAGCCGGGGAATTTCTCGTATCTCATACCTTGCTGCTCGAGGAATTCCATGAGCCCGTGACGATCGGGGCAACGGAAGCAGAGGGACGGTGCCTTGAGCGCGATACTCTCCGAGAGTCCGAGCGCGACGCCCGTAGCATCGAAGCGCATGTGGTACGTCGGCTCCTCGCGCATCTCGAGCAAGGTCGGGGCGACGGGCGCCCAGAAGCGTGCGGCCCGCACCGTATCGCGTACGGGTAGAGTCAACTCGAACCAGCTGCCGCACAATGAATCGCTCTCGGCATCTTCGCTCAGGTGGAAGGTTCGTGCCTCGACCATGATAACGGCATGGCCATCGCGATCCCTGAACCCGAGTTGATTGAACGCATCTTCGTTAAGCTGTAATTCGGTGAAGTCGTAACCATGGTCCGACATCTTGCGCGCGTGTTTCGCAAGGTCCTGCTGCATGAACGAAATGGCCGGCGCGTCGAACTCTTTTTCGTGCAAGCCGATGTTGAGTTCACCGTCGCTGACCACGGCGTACTTGTGCGAATAAACATCGTTGGTTTCAAGTTCGGTGAAGCCAAGTGACTTGTAGAAATGAAGGGACTCGAGAATGTCAGGCGTCTGTACAGAGAACTCGAGGAATCGGCCAATCGTACTCATTCTGCCGCCCCCCATCCTTCGATATGACGCTCGATCAGCCCGGTGAGAAACTCTACGTGATCGTCGCGTGCATTCAGCGCCGGGATGTAGTGCAGGGAGCCGCCACCGGCCTCGGTGAAGAACCCCGCATTTTGCATCGCGATCTCCTCCAGCGTTTCCAGGCAATCTGCCGAGAACCCCGGGCAGGCGACGTCGAGGCGGCCGACGCCCTTTTTGCCCAGTTCGGCGACCGTCTCATCAGTGTACGGCTTCAGCCACTCTTCGCGGCCCACGCGCGACTGGAAGGACAGCGTCCACTCTCCCTCCTGCAGATCGAGGGCCTCGGACACAAGGCGTCCCGTCTTCTGGCAATGACAATGATAGGGATCCCCGCCGTCCAGCGTGTACTGCGGCACGCCGTGGAACGACAGCAGGAGATGGTCGCCACGCCCATGCTCCTGCCAGGACTCACGAATGCTCGCCGCGAGTGCCTGAATGTAGCCGACTTCATCGTGATACTGGTTGATGAAGCGCGTTTCCGGAATCCAGCGCATGGTCTGCAGCTTGTTCGATACGGCATCGAAGACTGACGCAGTCGTCGTTCCCGAGTACTGCGGGTATAAAGGCAGGACGAGCAAGCGGCGTGCGCCGGCGGCCTGCAGTTTGTCGATGGCGGACGAGATAGACGGCTCGCCGTAGGTCATGCCGAGTTCGACGACGCAACCGGGGCGAGCGGCCAATCCTGCACGTATACCCTCGGCAAGCTTGCGAGAATGCAGTAGCAACGGCGAGCCATCCTCAGTCCAGATCTCGCGGTAGGCGGCCGCAGAGCGCGAAGGCCGTATTCGCAGAATCACGCCATTGAGAATAAGCCACCAAAGAAATCGCGGGTACTCGACAACGCGCGGGTCAGACAGGAACTGCTTGAGAAATCGCCGCACAGCCGTCGTCGTTGGGGCATCCGGGGTTCCCAGATTGACGAGGAGTATCCCCGTTGAGTCAGACGATCCGTGTTCATACTCTGGCGTAGGCTGGTACTTCGGCATTATCCGTCAACCGATTGCGACCGGGCCAACACTACTGGAAAGGTCCGCCCTGATCCAGCGCATTGGCTATAATCACTTGTCTTGCTTGACATTTATGCTGTGAATTCGCCGTGAATGAATTATCCGAACCCAAACCCGAACCTGCGCCAGAGGCTGCCCCGTCCGACCGCTGGACCCTGATCCGCGATGTCGCTGTTCTCCAGGCCAAGCTGATCGTCGACGGGCTACGCGACCTTGTTCTCGTGCCATTGTCCCTTGTCGCGGGAATAGTGAGCCTGGCGTCCGGGGAACGCGGCGTTCCGGGCACCCAGTTCTATCGCCTGCTTGCCATTGGCAAACAAAGCGAGCGCTGGATTAACCTGTTTGGCGCACTGAAGAACGCGCCACCGGATCTCGAGCAGCCGATGCCGTTTCCCGATGCGGATATGGACGATATCGTCGGCAAGATTGAGGCATTCGTCGTCGACGAGGAAAAGCGTGGCGGCATGACCGCTCAGGCCAGGGCGCGATTCGAGAAAGCGATGGACGCGATGCAGAGGAAGCGGTAGTCGCTCCTACGCGGCTTCCATTATCGCAGACAGGCCCATGCCACCAGCGGTGCATACTGAAATCAAGCCGCGGCCGGAGCCCTTCTCACTAAGCATTTTTGCGAGTGAACCCATAATACGAGCGCCGGTTGCAGCGAACGGATGGCCCATCGCAATGCTGCCGCCCTTCATGTTCAAGAGTGACAAATCGATAGGTCCCAACGGCTCATTGCGGCCGAGTTTTTCCCTGCAGAACTCCTCGGACTGCCAGGCCTTGAGCGTCGCAATTGTCTGCGCCGCGAAGGCTTCGTGAATCTCATAGAAGTCGAAATCCTGCAGGCGCAGGTCCGCCTCTTTGAGCATGTCGGACACGGCATACGCCGGGGCCATCAGAAGGCCCTCGCTATCAACGAAGTCGACAGCGGCGACTTTTACGAACGTCAGGTACGCGAGAACAGGCAGGTTCTTTTTGCGTGCCCAGTCCTCGGTTGCGAGTAACACGGCGGCAGCACCATCTGTGAGTGGAGTGCTGTTGCCAGCGGTCATCGTGCCCTCGCCGCTGCGGTCAAATACGGGCTTCAGGGTCGACAGTTTTTCAAATGTCGAGTCACGGCGTATGTTGTTGTCTTCCTCGACATCGTTAAACGGCACGACAAGATCTTCGTAGAAACCTTCGTCATAGGCGGCAGCGGCTTTCATGTGGCTCGCCAATGCCAGCTGGTCCTGGTGCTCGCGCTGCACGTCCCATTCCTTGGCGGTAATTTCCGTGCTCTCGCCCATCGACAGGCCAGTGCGTGGTTCGTTTACACCGGGAAACTCCGGCTTCAGGAAGCCGGGCCGAAAGCGGAACAACGGTTTGATGCGTCCGAGCGGCGAGTGCGCAGCATGCATGTCGAGGAGCATGTGACGGTAGCGATCGTTGTACACGATCGGTGCGTCACTCACCGTGTCGGTGCCGCCTGCGATGCCGGACTCAATCTGCCCGAGTGCAATCTTGTTCGCGATCATGATCGCGGCTTCAATGCTCGTACCGCAGGCGCGTTGCAGGTCGACCGCCGGCGTGCGTATGTTAAGCCCTGACTCGATGACGCTTTCGCGAGCGAGATTCCAGTCCCTCGACTGCTTCAGGACCGCACCCAGTGCGACGTCGCCAAGCGTCTGTCCTTTCAAGTCGAACTTATTGATGAGACCGTTTAGAGCGCCGGTCATCAGGTCCTTGTTCGAGCAATGCTGATACATTGAATGAGAGCGACAAAAAGGAATGCGCGATCCACCCACCACAGCAACCCGTATAGCTCGTCCGTCGTGCAACATACCTAAATCTCCGTTCCGGTAGTAACTCAGGGGCGACGCAACTTTACACCATTCAAAGACTTAACCGGTAGGTTAAGATGCGGGCATGTCGTTGCTCTCCCCGTCATTCCGCTCACAGTCCGTTTCGATCGCCCGGATCGGCGGGCCGCTAATCATCAACTTTCTTGCGGTCGCGGGGATGGGGCTCGCAGATACGGTCATGTCGGGCCGCCTGGGTGCCGATGCGCTGGCAGCCGTTTCCGTGGGCCACAACACCTGGATGCTCGCATTCTCGGGATGCATGGGCGTCCTGATGGCATTATCGCCGATCATCGCCCGGCACTACGGGGCCGGCGAGGTCAACAAGATTGGCCGGTACACGCGGCACGGCCTGTATCTCGGGTTTGCACTGGGCGTCGTTATCCTCCTGACTGGCCGGCCATTGGCAGGCCCGTTCCTGTCCTTCATCGGGATCGACACCGGGTTTCGCCACCTGACCGTCGAGTACCTGAGGGCGCTGCTGTTTGGTGCGCCCGGTATCCTGATGTTTATCGCGCTGCGCTTTACGTCCGAAGGAATCGGTTACACGCGCCCAATCATGTTTACGTCGGTGTTCTCGCTGATCTGCAACGTGATCCTGAATTACGCCCTGATGTTCGGGCACTTCGGCGCGCCGGCGCTGGGCGTCGAGGGCTGTGCCTACGCGAGCGCAATCACGATGTGGCTGGTGTTTTTCGCGCTTTCCTTCTACATGACAGTCAGCCCGAAGTTGAGAAAGCTCAAGGTGTTCACACGCATCGGCCAGTTTCGCCCATCGATATTCCTCGAGGTCGTCAGGCTGGGCGTACCGATCTCGATCATGATCACGGCGGAAGTCGGTCTCTTTGCCGTGGTCTCGATTCTCGTTGGCACCCGGGGTGTCGAGATTACGGCTGCGCACCAGATTGCAATCAGCTACGCCTCAGCCATGTTCATGATTCCGCTGGCGCTGAGTTCCGCCACGACCGTCCAGGTCGGGCACATGCTCGGCGCGAACCGCGCCGGCGACGCGCGCACGGCGGGATTTGCCGGAATAACGATGAGCGCCACATTCATGGCATTCTCCGCGCTCGTATTGCTCGTGTTTCGCAACGAGATCATCTCGTTCTACACCGACGATCCGGTTGTTACCGGGATCGCGCTCAGCCTGCTGCTGGTCGCCGCGATCTTCCAGGTAGCCGACGGCGTGCAGATTTCGGCCGCGGCCGTATTGCGTGCCTACAAGGACACGTCATTCCCGATGGCGATCAATATCTTCGCCTTCTGGGTTGTGGCGTTTCCTCTGGCTTACCTTGCCGCGATCACTTACCAATTGCCGGCAAACCAAATCTGGGCTGCGTTTATCGTGGGTCTCACTATTGCCGCCGTTCTTCTGACCTGGCGATTTAATCGCCTGTCGCGAGCCTAACTTCCCTGGCCGAAATCGGGACTGTCGCCGGCCAGGTATTCGTCTTCTTCGGGCGTGTTTTCGCGCCCGAGAAGAACGTTGCGGTGCGGGAAGCGTCCGAACTGGTCGATGATGTCTTTATGTAACTCGGCGAACTGCGCGACAGTCAGGAAGGTCTCCTGGAGTGTCGGTGAGACAGACTCGGCAAGTTTCTCGTACAGCTTGACTGATTTGGCCTGTACCTTGCGCGATTCCGCGTGCTGCAATGGCATGTAAAAGAACACTCGCTGGATCGGCGTCAGTCCTTTGTCTTTCTTCTCCACAGCGCCTTCGACACAGAGCTTTAGCGCTACCTTGTCGTGGGAGAAAGCTTTCAGGGTGCCGCGATAGATATTGCGGCGGAACTGGTCGATCAGGATGATTAGCGCGAGACGACCGTGCGGCTCATCGGCCCAGTGATCGAGCTTGCCCTCACTGGCTTTCTCGATGTCATTGGCAAACTCTTTCTCGATGTCGTGATCGAAAACCGGATCTTCGCCGAACCAGATGTCCATGCGCCGATCGATCTGCGGCGCAGACAGTTCCTGCTCCCTGAACCAGAACGACAGAATCTTCTCGATTCTCGCCACATCGTCATCCGTCATCGTGGAGCCCATGCTTTCGCTTAGCAGCTTGACTGACATTTAGTGAGAACCTCGTCACAGTTTGGGCGAAATCGACCAATTAAGGCCTTCGTTGCCAGTAGACTTTAGCAGATGATGATCGGGCTCACCCGAATGCTGTGCACACTTACACTGGCCGCACTGGTGCTGGGCGCCTGTGGCGAACCGGCATCGGCACCTGAAGAGGAACTGCGCGCCTGGGTCACGGAAGGCATGGACGGAGCCAAAGACAAGGAGCGTCGCAAACTTGTCGGCATGATCTCACCATCCTACGCGGATGCGCGCGGCAATGAGCGCGGCGACATAGACAACCTGCTGCGCCTCTACTTCCTGCGGATGAGCAACATCAAGCTGCTCTCGACGATCGAGGAAATCACGGTGTACGACGACACCGCAGCCAAGATCCTGATGACGATCGGTATGGCTGGCACTCATGATGGCGTGCTGGGTTTCAGCGCGGATGCATACCGATTCGAGTTTGAACTTGAGAAAGACTCCGATGAATGGCAGCTTATTGCAGCACGCTGGGGTGAATTGGGCGATGAACTACAGTAGACGAGTGACCATAGCGGTACT
>JAACFG010000023.1 GCA_009937605.1 Gammaproteobacteria bacterium
TGGAAAGGCGCTTGGGACATTGGCACAATGCGCGCCGACCCACGGGAGTAAAACCATGCACGCAGTACTTGAACAACTCGGTCTGGAAGCTGTTAACGACGGTACCTGGTTCGGCGATCAATCAGTAGCGGATGAATCTGCGCCACTGATCGAATCCAGCAACCCAGCAACGGGCGAGGCCATCGCCAGCGTCCGGGCCACAACGATGGCGCAGTATGAAGACGTCATCGCGAAAGCGCAGGAATCGTTCGTCATCTGGCGATCCGTGCCGGCACCGGTCCGCGGCGAAGCCGTGCGACACATTGCCAACGCACTGCGTAAGCACAAAGACGCGCTGGGCAGTCTCGTCGCGCTGGAAAATGGCAAGATCAAGGCAGAGGGCGACGGCGAAGTTCAGGAAATGATCGACATCGCCGATTTCGCGGTTGGCCAGTCCCGCATGCTCTATGGCCGCACAATGCACTCGGAGCGCCCGCAACACCGCATGTACGAACAGTGGCACCCGCTCGGCATCGTTGGGACGATCTCGGCATTCAACTTCCCGGTTGCTGTCTACGCCTGGAACGCGTGTATCGCCGCGATCTGTGGCAACGTTAACGTCTGGAAGCCATCTCACAGCACAGCCTTGTGTGCTGTGGCCGTGCAGAAGATTATCAACGAGGCGCTTGCAGACATGGATCTGCCGCCTGTGTTCTTCCTGGTCAATGGCGGCACCGGTTCGCATGAGCTCGCAGAGCGTTTCGTTGACGACAAGCGCGTAAATCTGATCTCGTTCACGGGCTCGACCTGGGTCGGCCGTGGCGTTGGCGAACGACTCGCAAACCGTCTGGGCAAATGCCTGCTCGAGCTGGGCGGCAACAATGCGATTATCGTCGACGAACACGCCAATCTTGACCTGGCTATTCCTTCTATCGTCTTTGGCGCAGTCGGCACTGCCGGGCAACGCTGTACGTCAACACGTCGCGTCATTGCGCACCGCTCTCGCTTCGATGAAGTAAAGGACGCCCTGGTCAAGGCCTATGGCCAGGTTCGTATCGGTGATCCGCTGGATCCCGACACCCTGATGGGCCCATTGATCAACGATGCCGCGGTCAGAACGGTCGAAGCCGCATGCGACGCGGTTCGCGACGCGGGTGGCGAGATCCTGTGTGGCGGAGAACGCCTGGACCGACCCGGCCACTTCATTACCCCGGCCATCGCCGTGGTGAAGAACGAATGGGAAATCGTGCAGCATGAAACCTTCGGACCGATTCTGTACCTGATTCCGTTTGACACACTCGACGAAGCGATCGCATTGCAGAACGGCGTGGTCCAGGGCCTGTCATCGTCTATTTTCACAGACAACATGCAAAATGCAGAGTATTTCCTGTCGCATGGTGGATCGGACTGCGGTATCGCCAACGTCAATATCGGTACGTCAGGCGCGGAGATTGGGGGAGCGTTCGGCGGCGAAAAGGAAACCGGTGGTGGCCGCGAGGCGGGTTCGGATTCCTGGAAAGCTTACATGCGCCGCCAGACGAATACGATCAACTGGGGTAAAGACCTGCCGCTGGCCCAAGGCATCAACTTCGACCTGTCGTAGTTTCGAATCTGTTTTCGGCGCGGTTCTTCCGGACCGCGCCGGCTTTGAAGACCTGCCCGCTCATTGCGATGTAGACGCCTGGTTCGAGTGTCTGCACCGCAGCGACGGCCATGCCGACGTTGAACATGGCGTCGGTCGTACGAAAACGTGCGGGCGTTAGCGCGCCGGTCAGGACAATGGTCTTCCCCTCAAGCCGACTCAATACTTTTGCTGTCTCCGGCATCGTGTCGGTGCCATGCGTGACAACGTAGTGAGTGCCATCGTCGGCAGCGATGAAATCGCGCAGCACCGTCCGGTCGAAATCCGCAATCTCGAGACTGTCCTTCTTCATCAGCGGTACGATGTCGTAGTCGAACTGCACCAGCCCCTCGCGAAGCATATGCTCCATCTGGGATTCGCCCACCTCGAACTGACTCAGCTCATCAAAATAGACTTTGTCGATCGTGCCGCCGGTTGTGATAAATCGAATATGCATGTGACTCGGGGTACTTCAGACCTTCCTATTAGCGACAGTAAGCTACGGGAAACCGAAACTAAGGGGAAGACTCCAGGCTGATATAATTGGCCTATGAAAGTCGGCGACCGACCCACGGGCCGGACTGTTCTGTTTTCGGCCATCCTGCCAGTGCTCCTCGTATTCTTCTGGAGCGCGCCAACGTCGGCAAACACCTTTACTGTAATCGAGCTCAACATCGAGGGCGGCATTGGGGTCGCGACGGCTGACTATGTCCACAGCGGGATCGAGCACGCCGTCGAAGTGGGCGCCGATCTGGTGATCGTCAATATGGACACGCCCGGCGGGCTGATGAAGCCGATGCGCGAAATCGTCCAGGACGTATTGAATTCGCCGGTTCCTGTCGCCGCCTACGTGACACCGGCCGGAGCCCGCGCCGACAGCGCCGGAACCTACATCCTGCTCTCGGCCCACATAGCGGCGATGGCCCCTACTACGCATCTCGGCGCTGCTACTCCGGTTCCGCTAATGGGCACGGACCGGGACAAGGACGCCGACGAATCTGAGTCCGGACCCGCGATGGACCTGAAAATGATGAACGACGCGGTGTCTTACATCCGTGGCCTGGCGGAGCGACACGATCGCAATGCGGACTGGGCGGAAAAGGCAGTTACCGAGGCCGCAACGCTAACGGCCGCCGAGGCGCTTGAGAACAACGTCATCGATTTTGTGGCGAAAGACAGGGAGGAGTTTCTGAAACTGCTTGATGGCCACAAGATCGAAGTAGCGGGCGAAACGAGGACTCTGTCGACGGAAACGGCCGAGGTCGTGGTATTCGAGCCAGATTGGCGCATCCGGCTGCTCGCCGTGATTTCCAATCCGGAGATCGTGCTGGTGCTTGGCCTGATCGGACTTTACGGACTGATGTACGAAGGCTGGAACCCCGGCGCGATAGTCCCTGGCGTCGTCGGCATCATCTGCCTGCTGCTGGCGGCATACGCATTGCAGGTAATCCCGGTCAACTTTGCCGGTCTCGCACTGATCCTGATCGGCATCGCCCTCATAGTCGCGGAGGCCTACGCGCCGAGCTTTGGGGCGCTCGGTATCGGCGGCATCGCTGCGTTTGTATTCGGTGCCATCATCATGTTCGATTCGGACATTCCCGGTTTCGGCATCTCATATGCATTCGTGATCGGGATCGCGTTGGTGTTTGCGGTGCTCGTAGTCTGGCTCGTGGGCTTCCTGCTCAAATTGCGCCGTCGCGGTGCCGTCTCGGGCACGGCATCGATCATTGGTGGCATCGCTACAGCTGTCGAGGACTTCACGGGCGACGGTAAAGTCTGGCTCGAGGGCGAAGCATGGCAGGCGCGCAGCGCGCTTCCACTCACAAAGAACCAACAGGCCGTCGTTCGCACCATGGACGGTCTGATCCTCGTTGTCGAACCCCTTACGGATGCAAAGGAAAGCGACGACCGCTAACAGCCACAGAAAAGGAGTCTCCGATGTCCCTCATTACTTACCCGATCATCGGCTTTTTGATTCTTGTCCTGCTCTCCCAGACGATCAAGATCTTGAAGGAGTACGAACGTGGGGTCGTATTCCTGCTTGGCCGTTTCCAGACAGTCAAGGGTCCTGGCCTGATAATCCTGATTCCGGGAATCCAAAAGATGACCCGGGTCGATCTACGGGTCCTGGTCCTCGATGTACCGACGCAGGATGTCATCTCCCGTGACAACGTTTCCGTCAAGGTGAATGCCGTCATCTACTTTCGCGTCGTCGACCCGGAAAAGGCAATTATCCGTGTGGAGAACTTTTTCGAGGCAACGAGCCAGTTGTCCCAGACAACGCTGCGATCCGTGCTCGGCCAGCACGAACTCGACGACATGCTGGCTGAACGTGACAAACTGAACGACGATATCCAGGCGCTGCTTGACCAGCGCACCGACAATTGGGGAATCAAGGTCGCCAACGTCGAAATCAAACACGTCGATCTCGACGAAAGCATGATCCGCGCTATTGCCCAGCAAGCGGAGGCAGAGCGGGCGAGGCGCGCGAAGATCATCAACGCCGAAGGTGAGAAACAGGCCGCTGCGACGCTGGCGGAGGCCGCAAACATGCTTGCCAAGGAGAAGTTGGCGCTGCAGCTCCGTTACCTGCAGACGCTCAAGGAGATTTCCAGCGAGAAGACGAACACGATCGTCTTCCCGTTGCCGCTGGATCTCATAGAACCAATGGTGCAAGTGTCGAAATCCGTGAGTGGAAATTCCTGAAGACGCTCAGTCGGATTTCGCCGTAGACACAGGTGGGATCGAGACCATGAATTCGGCGCCGCCCAGATCGGACGTTTGAATCGACAAGCGACCGCCGTACGAGTGGGCGATATCTTTGACGACGGCCAGACCGATACCATGACCTGGCGTCGACTCGTCCAGTCGCATGCCACGCTGCAATAACGCGTCCGCCGCATCAGATGGTATTCCCGGCCCGTCATCCGACACGGTTAGCACCATGCCGCTAGCGATTGCGCGCGCGCCGACCGAGGGCACAATACTTATGCGCACCTTGCGTTCGCACCATTTACACGCGTTGTCGAGGAGGTTCCCGGCGAGCTCGAGAAAATCGCCGGTGTCGCCACGAAACTGCAGGCCCTTCTCGACACGAACATCAAATTCCGGGTGCTTGTCGTGATACACCTTGCGCAGACCATCGACCAGGCGCGCAACTTCTTTTTCCACATGAACCGGCGCCAGCACCAGATTGTCGGCCACAGAAGCCGCCGGCTTGCGTAGCTGGTAGCGCACAATCTCGTCCATTCGATCGATCTGTTCGTTGAATCGATCACCAAAACTTTCTCTCTGGCGATCGTTGAGCAATGCGCGCATCGCCGCGAGTGGCGTCTTCAGGCTGTGCGCCAGGTTGTCGAGCGTGTAGCGGTAGCGGTCGGACCGAGCTCGCTCGCTATCGATTAGAAGGTTCATGTTGCGGGCAACGCCGGTTAACTCGGTTGGGAACTTGCCCGAGAGGGACACACGATCGCCCTCCTCGATTTCGGTGATCTCGGTTTCGATCTGGCGTAGTGGTTTCAGCAACCCTCGCAGCAACATGGAAAAGGCCAGCACCATTGTGAATGCGACTGCAGCAAACCAGCCGAACAGCTGGCGCCGAAAGCCGGAAACCTGTGCATTGAACCCGTCGAGGCTCTCCGCAACCTTGAATACGTACAGCTGCGAGTCACCATTATCGAGTTCCCAGTCGACCGCGAGACTCAAAGTAAGCAAGGGTGTACCGTCGTCCAGTTCTTCGCGCCCGAACAGGTGATTGCCCAGCTCGGGGACAATGCCCACCGGTACTTCCAGGCCGAGCGCCGAGCGCGATCGCCAGAGCACGCCTCCGTCGAAGTCGCGCAATTCTGCGTACAGGCCCGAGCCGATGCGCTCGAGCCGTGGCTCCCTGAGACGGGCCGGCATGACCAGCTGACCGGTATCGTCGGGTTCAGCGGCGGCCAGCAGGCCGACGAGATGACCGTCGAGAATATCCTGGCGCGCCTGCTCGCCGGCTTCGGTGAACGCGCGATCGAGCACAGCGATAGTTGCCCCGAAAAAGAATAGCAGCAGCACACTGACTGAGATCAGGAGTCGACTGCTAAGAGACCTCATGCGGGCTCAGTCGACCTGGTTCCGCTCCAGCGCGAAGCGGTAACCGCGTCCCCGTAGCGTCTCGATAGGCTTGATGGAATTCTCGGGATCGAGTTTCTTGCGAAGGCGGCCTATGAAGACCTCGATCACATTGCTGTCCCGTTCGAAGTCCTGATCGTAAAGGCGGTCCGTAAGTTCGGTTTTCGAAATAACCTGGCCGGCACGCACCATGAGGTACTCCATGATCTTGTACTCGAAACTCGTGAGATCGATCACCGCCTCATTGACCAGGACCTCCTGCCTCGACATGTCCAGCGTCACGGGTCCCGCATGCAACACCGACGACGCCCAGCCACCACTGCGACGAAGCAGCGCATTGACACGCGCACCGACTTCCTCGAAATGAAATGGCTTGACGACGTAATCGTCGGCCCCGGCGCTCAGTCCGTCGACCTTGTCTTCCCACCGATCACGTGCGGTAAGGATGAGTATTGGATAGGTGTGCCCATCGGCACGCACCTGCTTGATGATCTCCAGGCCCGAGAGTTCGGGCAGGCCCAGGTCGATAATCGCGAGATCGATCGGGTACTCGCTGGCGAAATACAGGCCCTCTTTGCCGTCAGCGGCCTGCTCGACAGCGAAGCCGCCCTCCGTCAATTTGCGGACGAGTGACTCGCGTAATGTTGAATCGTCTTCGATGACCAGCAATCGCATGTTCCCTGCTCCTGACCAGTGCTTAGAAAGTCTAGCGGCGGCAGCCGTTGACCTTGTGGGTCCTGACCTTGCCGTCCTCTGTGAGAACCTTGATGTGATGCACTTCGCGACCGTTCGAGACCTTGGTCTCCGCGCTGACGACACGGCCACCGGTCCGGCTGCGCACCGACTCGATCGCGTCAGAGAGCGACATGCAGCTGCCCTGTGCGACCTGGAGCAGCGGTTCGCCCTGGTACTGCACGTGCTGGGCTTTCAGATGCTGTTCGAGCTCGAAAGCGTCAGCGCGCAATGGCAGAAAAGCCACGGCGCCCAGCAACATGATTGTCAGTGCGAATCGCATGCGCCAAGTGTCGTACGGGCGCGGTCTGATTGCAACGAAGCGCGTCACATCCTTTCTCCGTACTACCCGGCCGGCCGGATGTCCACGCGAACGCGCAAGCGCTTGCCCGGGTCGTAGGGCATCTCGGTCATGTATTTCTGGCCCTTATACCGGTAGAGAACGCGGTATCCGTCAATGCGCTCCTCCTGGTGTTGCCGATAACGCGTCTCGCAGCGCTGCACGGGACGTGAACGGCGTTCAACGCCGTATGCCTCGCTGGCCGCGTCATTACCGATTGCCGCGCCAATCAGGGTGCCGGCAACCGTGGCAGCATCATTGCCGCTGCCGCTGCCAAACTGGTGGCCGATTACACCGCCAACAACCGCACCAAGAAAGGTCCCGGCGCGCCGATTGTGACGATTGCGGTCCACCGTGTAGTACTCCGTCTCCTCCCAGCACTCGCGAACAGGTGTGCTGACGTTGACGTAGTTGATGATCGGATCGGCGGATATGACTTTCGCATAGTCATATTGCGGCCGACCTGCCCAGGCGTTGCTGCCAAATAGCATCGCGGCAAGCGCCAACATTGCGATACGTGTTTTTGCGTTCATGGTCCTGCTCCTTGTCGAAATCAGCTGGTCTTATCCAGCTTGGGGACAAGGTTAGGCCCCGGGCAATGAACCGAGCCTGAATATCAGCCGATGCGACGTTTGGCCTTGCGCCAATGCTGATCGAGCATTTCGAGCGTCATTTTCCGAAATTCGAGGCCCTCAGCCGCAATATCGGCCTCCATGGCCCGAAAACGGCACTCAAACTTGTTATTGGCGCGCCTCAGGGCGTTTTCAGGGTCGACATCCAGATGCCGCGACAGATTGACCACGGCGAACAGCAAATCACCGAATTCCTCCTCGATATGGGCCATGTCGCGGCTGCCTACGGCAGCATCGAGCTCCTCCAATTCCTCGTGGATCTTCTCTTTGACCCCCTTGGTATCCGGCCAGTCAAACCCGACTCGACTGGCCCGCTTGCCCAGCTTCTGCGCCCTTTTCAGGGACGGCAGTGCCTTGGCCACGCCCGCGAGCGCACTGGTATCGTCATGTACGGCGCGCTCTTCTTCCTTGATCTCTTCCCAACTACCGTCAACCTTGCCTGTCGCCCGCTGCTCGTCAGAGCCGAATACATGCGGGTGCCGCCGGATCATCTTGTCAGTGATTCCGCAAGCAACATCCGCGAAATCGAAATAGCCTTTCTCTGTCGCCATCTGGGCGTAGAACACGACCTGGAACAGCAGGTCGCCGAGCTCCGAGCGTAATTCGTCGAAATCCTCGCGCTCAATGGCATCGGCCACTTCGTAGGCTTCTTCGATCGTATACGGGGCAATCGTCGAAAAATCCTGCTCGACGTCCCAGGGACAACCCTTCTCCGGGTCCCTGAGCTTGCGCATTACTTCAAGTAATTTATCTATTTCCGACATAATTTATTGATTTAACAAATATTCTCTAAACGCCAGGAGCATGTATGCGGTGGCACCCCAGACTCGTTCCCCATCGTAATGGAACTCCTTAAGCCGGAATTGCCGGCCTTCCCACTCCCGATCAACCAATTTGTCGTTGCCCTCGTCCAGCAGGAAATCCAGCGGCAACTCGAACGTGTAGTCGACCTCGGTGCGGTCGACGACCAGCTGGGCCTCGTCACTGACCAGGCCGACCACGGGGGTCACTGCAAACCCGGTAATGGTCGGCATGGAACGCAGGTAGCCGATCACCTCGACCTGCTCCGGCTCCACGCCCACCTCTTCGTGGGTCTCACGCAATGCTGTCGCTCGCACGTCCGGATCGTGTGCCTCCATGCGGCCACCCGGGAAGCTTGCTTGTGCCGCATGGACCTTGAGATGCGCCGCACGCTGGGTCAGCAGGATCGAGAGGCCCTCACCCCCCTGCATGAGCGGTACCAGGACACCGGCGGGCCGCAGCGGCCCCGCCAGTTGCTCACGCATCGCGTGCGGCCAGCGCTTGAGGCCCGGCGGCATCATCACGTCCAGCGGGTCGACGGGCATGCTGGTACCCGCGAACAGCGTACGCAACTCGTCCGCTGTCAGCGATCCGTGTCTCGGACCGGTACTAATGCTTGATACCACCCTCGGTGAGTGCGGCCGGATCCAAAAGCCGGTCAAGCTCGTCATCGGTCAGGTCGGTCATCTCTTTCGCGACATCCTTGACCGCCCGCCCTTCTGCATAGGCCTTCTTCGCAACCGCCGCGCCGAGCTCGTAGCCGATGACAGGATTCAGGGCTGTTACAAGGATCGGGTTCCTGTCCAGGGCTTTATTGATGTTGTCCTGGTTTACAGTGAAGCCCGCAATGGCGCTGTCCGCCAGGACGACGCTCGCTGTCGACAATATCTCGATGCTCTGGAGAAGGTTGTACGCCACGACAGGAAGCATGACGTTCAGCTGAAAGTTACCCGACTGGCCGCCGATCGCGATCGTCGCGTCGTTGCCGATGACCTGGGCACAAACCATGGCCATCGCCTCCGGGATAACCGGGTTCACTTTGCCGGGCATGATGCTCGAACCGGGCTGCAGCGCCGGCAGCGCAATCTCACCGATCCCGGCCAGTGGGCCAGAATTCATCCAGCGCAGGTCATTGGCAATCTTGGTAAGGCTGACAGCCAACGCCCGTAATTGCCCCGACGCTTCCACCGCAGCATCCTGGGAGCTCAGGGACTGGAACTGGTTATCAGCTGCCGTAAACGGCACGCCGGTCTGCTCTCCGATCAACACCGCAACCTTGGCCCCGAATTTCGGGTGCGCATTGATCCCGGTACCCACGGCCGTACCGCCCTGGGCCAGCGCCGTCAGGCGTTTCATCGTGTCATTGAGCCGCTCGGCACCGTGATCGACCTGCGACCGCCAGGCGTCGATTTCCTGACCCAGCGTCACGGGCATCGCATCCATGAGGTGCGTACGGCCTGTCTTAACGACATCGCGAGTTTCATCCGCCTTTGCCTCCAGCACCTCCGAAAGGTGCCGCAATGCCGGCATCAACTGCTGCTTAATCGCAAGTGCCGCGCTGACGTGTACGCAGGTCGGGATGACGTCATTGCTGCTCTGACTCATGTTCACGTGGTCATTCGGGTGCACGTCCGCGCCGAGAGCCTCGGTCGCAACATGAGAAATAACTTCATTGGCGTTCATGTTGGAGCTCGTGCCCGAGCCGGTCTGGAACACGTCTATCGGGAAATGCTCATCGTAGTCGCCTTCCGACACGGCCAGGGCCGCCTTCTGGACAGCAACCGCAATGTCGCTCTTGATCAGGCCCAACTCGGAGTTCGCGCCAGCCGCAGCCCATTTGACCAGGCCCAGGGCAGCGATGAACTGCCGGGGCATCGTGAGCCCCGAAATCGGGAAATTGTTGACCGCGCGCTGTGTCTGCGCACCCCACAGGGCGTCTTCGGGTACCTCAAGTTCGCCCATGCTGTCCTTTTCGATACGAAATGCTTTCTTACTCATTGCCGATCCTGCTCCATCGGGTGCCTTTTGCACCACTTAGATTGCCGAGAAAAGGTGTATGATTCGCGCTTTGCGCGCGCAAGTCTACACTGGTTTTCCACACATGAAAGTCTCAACCCTGAGAGCCATCTCCCCCGCCGATGGCCGTTATGCTGACAAGGTCAACGGCCTCCGTGACATCTTTAGTGAATACGGCCTGATCCGCTATCGCGTCCTCGTGGAAGTCCGCTGGTTGCAGTTCCTTGCGGACGAGCCCGAAATCGCCGAACTCGGCCCGTTGTCGTCCGCTATGAAGGACGTACTCAACAATATCGTCGACGAGTTCTCTCCCGACGATGCCGAACGCATCAAATCGATCGAAGCGACGACCAATCACGACGTGAAGGCCGTCGAGTATTTTGTTCGCGAGAAGCTGGGCGATGGCCCGGAGACGCAGCCGCTTAAAGACTTCCTGCACTTCAGCTGCACTTCTGAGGACATCAACAACTTGTCCTATGCACTGATGTTGCGCTCGGCGCGCAGCGACGTGCTGGCGCCGCAGATGCGTGAGTTGCGCAACAAGCTAAAAGGCATGGCGCACGACCACGCCGACCTCGCTATGCTGTCGCGGACGCACGGGCAAACCGCCAGCCCGACGACGTTGGGCAAAGAAATGGCCAATGTCGTCGCGCGCCTGGCACGTATCGAAAAACAGTTTGCGGATGTCGAGATCCTCGGCAAGTTCAATGGCGCGGTCGGCAACTACAACGCGCATGCCGTTACGTATCCAGACATCGACTGGCCGTCACTCAGCCACCGGTTTATTGGCTCACTTGGGCTGCAACCAAACCCGTACACAACCCAGATCGAACCACACGACTGGACCGCTGAGTATTGTCACGCGCTCGTGCGATACAACACGATCCTCATTGATTTTTCGCGCGACGTCTGGGGCTATGTTTCGCTCGGTTACTTCAAGCAACGGGTCGCAAAGGACGAGGTCGGCTCATCGACGATGCCGCATAAGGTCAATCCGATCGACTTTGAAAATGCGGAGGGCAATCTCGGTATGGCCAATGCCCTGTTTAGCCATTTTGCCGAGAAACTGCCTGTTTCCCGCTGGCAGCGCGACCTGACCGATTCAACCGTGCAACGCAATCTCGGTGTTGCAGCGGCGTACCTCGTCATCGCCCTGCAGTCACTTCTCAAGGGTGTCGGCAAGCTGCAAGTCAATGAAGCAGCTATCCATGCTGACGTTTCCGAGGCATGGGAGGTTCTTGCGGAAGCTGTGCAGACCGTCATGCGGCGCTACGGTATTCCCAATCCTTACGAGAAGCTCAAGGCCCTGACACGTGGCCAGGCTGTGCGCAAGGAAACCCTGCTCGAGTTCGTTGAAACTCTGGAGATTCCAGATGCCGAGAAGGAACGCCTGCTGAAGCTGACGCCAGAGACCTACATTGGTCTCGCCGCCGGACAGGCGCGCGACATCTGAGCAAACCGCAATGCTGAAACTCCCTGGCACGCTGACCGCCGAGAGTTTTCTCGACCGCTATTGGCAAAAAGAGCATCTGTTCATGCAACACGCGCTGCCGCGCGTGCGCCCGTCAATTTCGCGCAACGAGCTCGCCTGGCTTGCAACGCTTGACGACGTCGAATCGCGTCTCGTATTTACCGAGCGCGACGCAGAGCAAACTCGTTACGTCGCCGAGGCGGGACCCTTCGACGACGAGTTTCTCGCCGCCCTTCCCAGGCGCGACTGGACACTGCTCGTGCATGATGTCGAGAAACACCTGCCCGCGATGCGCAAGCTGTTTGCGTCAGTGCCATTCATTCCTGACTGGCGTATTGACGACCTGATGGTGAGTTTCGCTGCGCCTGGCGGCGGGGTTGGTCCGCATCGCGATAACTACGATGTATTCTTGTGCCAGGGCATCGGAGAACGCGAATGGCATGTGACCAGTGAGGACATCGGTCCGAACCCAATGGCCAGCGATGACCTCGCACTGACCGAGAACTTTGCCGGCGAACAACACCTGGTCCATGACGGTGATGTACTTTACCTGCCGCCTGGTGTCGCTCACTGGGGAACCGCGCGCCGCGCGTGCATGACGTACTCAATCGGAATGCGTGCGCCGCAGCTGTCCGACCTCAGTGAGCAGCTTTCGGAAACTGAGGGCCGGAATCCGTTTTACGTTGATCCGGCCCTGGACGTCAGCGAGAGCACTACCGGCTACATTTCTCCCGCATCGGTGCGGCGCGCAATGCATTTGCTGCATTCCACGGACGATGAGTTCGAGCGCGTCGCTGTAACACTCGGTCGCTTTGTTACCGAGACCAAAGACTGGATCACGCCGGACCCTTTGTCCGAAGAAGATGCCACAAGCCTGCTCATCGAACTGCGGCGCGGTGCAAGACTGGCAGTCCACGGGATGGCGCGCATCGCATTCGACGACCGCAATCTCTACGTCAATGGGCGCAACATGGCGCTGCCCGAAGAGGCACGGCCTCTGGTCGCGGAGATCTGCGCAAGGCGACGATATCGCGGCTCGGCGCGCGCAGTCGAAACATGGCGAAATCTGCTCAAATGGATGTTGAAAATGGGCACATTCGAGATAGCTGAGACCGTGTGACCATATGTGAAATTCCGGGTAGCTGGGAGAAAAGCGCCAGACGCCTTGAAAGCCTGATTTAATGCGGGATGCGAATGATTTTCAACTGGGAAACATCGGCCAAAACGTGACGCAGTTGGCAAAGCAAATCGCCAGACGCCGGTAATATGATCTGCCTATGGAACAGGCACAGCAAAAGAGTAAGCGCTGGGTCATCTCGACTCGTGAAGAAATGCGTGAGGCGGCTATCGAGGTAGTGCGCGAGGCATCACGCAAGGTTTCGATCTTTACGCACGATCTCGAACCGGGCATTTATGATGATCCCGATTTTCTCGAGATCATCAAGCGACTCGTCCTTTCACAGACCTATGCGCGCATTCGCGTACTGATTGCGGACCCCTTGCGTGCCGTCAAGAACGGCAACAATTTCGTGCATCTTGGGCGTCGTTTGAATACGTACATCGAATTCCGGCACGTCCGCGATGACCTTCGAACACATGCCGAGGCGTTCTGTATTGCAGACGAAACTTCATTGGTCTATCGCCTGCAAGCTGATCGCTGGGAAGGCATCGTAGATACGCACGAGCCCGCCGTTGCAAAACTCTACAGCAAGATGTTTGATGAAATCTGGTTAGCCAGCGAAGTCGAAATGGAATTTCGCCAGCTCGGCATATAAAAAAAATCGCCTGTAGGAGCGAGTTTCCCATTCGGGGACACAGCTCGCGCACGAAAAGGAACACGGATGTATCCAACTGACCTGACCGTCGCCGCTGTGATCGCGCATGAGGACAAATATTTGCTCGTCGAAGAGTACGCCATCGGACGGCGCGTATTCAGCCAGCCTGGCGGACACATCGAAGCCGACGAGTCACCCGAGCAGGCTGTGATTCGCGAAACACTCGAAGAGACCGGATGTACGATTGAATGCGAAGACATGATCGGCGTCTACCTCTGGATTCATCCGCAAACCCGGCAGCAATTTCTGCGCATCATCTATGCTGCGAAATTCATCAGCTGTGACGAAACCCTACCTCTTGATCGTGGCGTGATCTCGCGCCGCTGGATGTCCTTGCAGGACCTCAGGGACCGCAAGTCGGTCCTGCGCTCGCCCGCCGTATTGCGTTGCGTGGAGGACTACGTTGCCGGACAACGCCAGTCGGATGCACTCCTCACCGGCATGATTCCGTTGCAGCAAAACGTACACAAAATTCTCGCTGCCGCCGATCTCGTCTGAGGCTTCGGAGTGATAGAATCCGCGCGCTATGACCAAGCGCGTATTTCTCGGCCTTTCAGGGGGCGTCGACTCGGCAGTCGCCGCCCTGCTCCTGAAAGATGAAGGCTACGACGTCCATGCCCTGCACATGACCAACTGGGAGGACGACGACGGCTATTGCACGGCTGCGGCCGACCTTCAGGACGCGCGGCGTGTCTGCGAACAACTCGACATCCCCCTGCACCATGCGAATTTTGCCAGGCAGTATCGCGACCAGGTGTTCGAGTACTTCCTCGAGGAGTACCGCAAAGGTCGCACGCCTAATCCGGATGTGCTCTGCAACCGTGAAATCAAGTTCGGCGTGTTTCGCGACCACGCGAAACGACTCGGCGGAGATTTGCTGGCGACTGGACATTACGCGCGCTCCGGGATCTTCGAAGGTCACGGCGCGCTCTATAAGGGCAAGGACCCGGACAAGGACCAAAGCTACTTCCTGCACGCGGTGAGTGCCGAAGCGCTGGCCGAGACCGTTTTCCCGCTTGGTGAACTCGTTAAAGGCGAGGTCCGACGGATCGCACGTGACCGTGGGCTGGCAATCCACGATAAGAAAGACTCAACGGGCATCTGTTTTATTGGCGAACGACCGTTCCGGGAGTTTCTAAGTACCTATATTCCTGCCAACCCCGGTCCGATGAGGACCCCGGGCGGTGAGGTGATTGGCGAACACCAGGGCTTGATGTACTACACGCTCGGCCAGCGCCAGGGACTGATGATCGGCGGGCGGCGGGATCGGGGAGAAGAACCGTGGTACGTCGTGGGCAAGGACCTCGACGATAATGCCCTGATTGTGGCCCAGGGCGAACACGAATTGCTCTTCAGCGATGGACTTACTGCGACCGATGCCAGCTGGATCGGCAAGGCGCCGGCAGGCCTCGAAAATGGCCTGCATTGCAAGGCCAAGGTCCGCTACCGGCAAGCTGACCAGGACTGCGTCGTTACAGCACAGGCCGGTGGTCGCCTGGATGTCCGTTTCCGGGAAAGCCAAAAGGCCGTGGCACCGGGCCAGTTCGTTGTCTTTTACGACGAAAGTCTATGCCTTGGCGGAGCCGTGATTGACCATATAGGCTAAGCACACGCCCGGTCCTTTCGCTATAATGCGCACCCCTGCGGCCGGCTGGCCGCCCGATAAACCCCGGAGATTCGAATATGACGGACAGCTTCGGCGCGCGTTCAGCGCTTGAGGTCGGCGGAAATAACTACGAGATTTTCCGCCTCGACGCAGTCAAGGAAGGGCACGTAGACCGCCTCCCCTATTCATTAAAGATTTTGCTGGAGAACCTGCTTCGCCACGAAGATGGTCGCGATGTTACTCGCGATGACATTCTCGCACTGGCAAGTTGGGACCCAACGGCGGACCCAAGCACGGAGATCTCGTTCACACCAGCGCGTGTTGTCCTGCAGGACTTCACCGGCGTACCGGCCGTGGTCGATCTCGCCGCCATGCGCGACGCGGTTGTGAAATTGGGAGGATCGGCGGAAGAGATCAACCCGCTGTCTCCCGCCGAACTCGTCATCGACCACTCGGTGCAAATCGACCACTACGGTGCCGCGAATGCGCTCGACCTCAACACGAAGATCGAATTCCAGCGCAACGCCGAACGCTACTCGTTCCTGAAATGGGGCCAGCAGGCGTTCGACAACTTCAGCGTCGTACCGCCGAATACCGGAATCGTGCACCAGGTTAATCTTGAGTACCTGAGCCGCGTCGTCTTCGACGTCGAGAAAGACGGTGTACGCCGTGCCTACCCGGACACAGTTGTCGGAACGGACTCTCACACGACCATGATTAACGGTATCGGCATTCTTGGCTGGGGCGTCGGCGGTATTGAGGCAGAGGCTGCCATGCTTGGTCAGCCGATCACAATGCTCATCCCGCACGTTGTGGGTTTCAAGCTCACCGGCAAGCTGCGGGAAGGTACGACGGCAACTGACCTCGTGCTGACCTGCACCGAGATGCTGCGGAACAAGGGCGTCGTCGGCAAGTTCGTGGAATTCTTCGGCGACGGCCTGGCAGAAATGCCGCTCGCTGACCGCGCGACACTTGGCAACATGGCCCCCGAGTTCGGTTCTACCTGCGGCATTTTCCCGATCGATGGCGAGACGATTCGCTATATGAAACTTTCGGGACGCGACGAGTCGCGGTGCGAACTGGTAGAGGCTTACGCCAAGGCGCAAGGTATGTGGCGCGAAGACGGACAGCCCGACGCGCTTTACACGGACGTTCTCGAACTCGACCTCGGCGACGTCGAGCCCAGCATTGCCGGTCCGAAGCGCCCGCAGGACCGCATCGCACTGAGCGCTGCCGCATCGTCCTACGAGAAGATCCTTGCTGACACGACCGCCAAGCGTGAAAAGGGTGGCAGTGGCGTGGCCGAACTCGATGGCGAAGATGTCACGATCGATGACGGCTCCATCCTGATCGCTGCCATCACGAGCTGCACGAATACCTCAAACCCGGCCGTGATGATTGCGGCTGGGCTCGTCGCCCGTAATGCGGCGGCCAAAGGCCTGAAGGCCAAGCCCTGGGTCAAGACCAGTCTTGCGCCCGGTTCGCGCGTGGTCACCGACTACCTCGAAAAAGCTGAACTCATCGACGACCTCGAGAAAGTCGGCTTTTACACGGTCGGCTATGGCTGCACGACCTGCATCGGCAACTCCGGGCCGCTGAAGCCCGAGATCGCTGAGGCTGTCACCAGTGAAAATATTGTTGGCACGAGCGTCTTGTCCGGCAACCGCAATTTCGAGGGGCGAATCCATGCGCTCGTCCAGCACAACTTCCTGGCATCCCCGCCGCTGGTGGTTGCCTACGCGCTCGCGGGCAACATGAACGTCGACCTGTTCAATGATCCCCTTGGTCAGGACCAGGACGGCAATGACGTCTTCATGAAGGATATCTGGCCGTCTCAGCAGGAAATCTACGACGCCGTCAGCGCGAACATCGACTCCGAGATGTTCAAGTCCAGCTACGGCAGGGTCTTTGAAGGTGACGAGAACTGGAAGCGCGTCGATTCAACGACGGGCGATATCTATCAGTGGGCGTCGGATTCGACCTACGTGCGTAACCCGCCCTATTTCGAGGGCATGTCCAAGGACGCTTCGCCCGTTACAGATATCGAAGGCGCCCGCGTTCTCGCACTGCTCGGCGACTCCGTCACGACCGATCACATCTCACCGGCCGGCAGCATCGCCAAGGACAGTCCGGCGGCGCAGTACCTCGAGGCAAACGGGGTCAAGCCTTCTGACTTCAATTCCTACGGCTCGCGACGCGGCAATCATGAAGTCATGATGCGCGGCACATTCGCAAATATTCGTTTGCGCAACCAGCTCGCACCGGGCACCGAAGGCGGCTGGACCTGTTTTCAGCCGGGTGGCGAACAGATGTCGATTTTCGATGCTTCGATGAGATACCAGGCGGAAGGCACATCGCTGATCGTCATCGCCGGCAGCGAGTACGGCACGGGTTCCTCCCGCGACTGGGCGGCCAAGGGCACGCTTCTACTTGGTGTCAAAGCCGTAATCGCGAAGAGCTTCGAGCGAATTCACCGGTCCAACCTGATCGGTATGGGTGTACTACCCCTACAGTTCCTCGACGGCCAGGACGCAGTTTCACTTGAACTCACCGGCAGTGAGACCTTCGATATCAAGGGACAGACTGACCCCGACGCCAAGACCGTTAAGGTCACGGCCACATCAGCAGGCGGCCACACGACGACCTTTGAGGCACTCGTACGTATCGATACTCCGAAGGAACGCGACTACTACGAGAATGGCGGTATTCTGCACTACGTCCTACGGCAACTCGCGGCATAGGTGTGACGGAAAATTGTGACATCCCGGACGCGCTGATCGCGGCGCTCCGGGATGCGCGTCATGTTTGTATCCTGACCGGTGCCGGTGTGTCAGCCGAGAGCGGCGTACCGACATTTCGCGAAGCCCAGGATGGGCTATGGGCCGAGTACAATCCTCAGGACCTGGCCACACCAGAGGCGTTCGTTGCTGACCCGGCGCTGATCTGGCGCTGGTATCGGTGGCGTAGGGAAACAGTTTCAGCTGTAGAGCCGAACCCTGGGCACTTTGCGATCGCGCTGCTCGCCGAACTTGTCCCGCAGCTGACGTTGATTACACAAAACGTCGACAATCTCCATCAGCGGGCCGGCAGCCGTAACGTCATTGAGTATCACGGCAATATTTTTGAAGACCGCTGCTTCGCAGATGGTTCCCTGCGGCATGCGGACGACCAGACCGCGGTTCCGATCTGCACAGATTGTGGCAGTAACCTCCGACCCGGCGTGGTCTGGTTCGGGGAAGCCATTCCCGAGCATGCAATGGACAAGTCAGGTTCGGCCGCGGTCGACTGCGACGTATTTCTGTCGATCGGAACGTCGTCCCTGGTCTACCCGGCGGCGGGTCTCGCCGACCTCGCAAAGCAGAATGGCGCAGCGGTGGTCGAGATTAATCCAAACCCGACAACGCATGCCGCAAATTTTGATTTAGCGATCGCCGGGAACTCAGGGCTTGTGTTGCCAGAACTGGTAGACTGTCTGGCCCACTAAATAGGGTGAGTAGCAGAGCAATGGAACGATCAGCGGAGAACATACTGTCTACGGGAAAATGGACCAAGGTCACAGCATGGGCCCTGGGCGTAGTCCTGCTCATGATGTTCATCATTGGCTTCTGGGCATCGCGCGAACCAGACGTTTTCTGGGTGCAGCGCTCTGCTGACCAGGAAAATGCGATTGTCGGCTACGCGACAGTGGACACGCTCATTCGCGTTGCGGAAACGCTGCTCGAGAAAAACGGCGGTTACCAGACCAACGACAAATTGCCTCCATTCGTATTTCTCGACAACATTCCGAGTTGGGAACTGGGCGTGGTCAATCAGATGCGAGACCTTGGCCGTGTCATGCGCGACGACTACACGCGCAGCCAATCCCAATCCAAGGAAGACACGGATGTCGCGGAGGGATCTCCGAAGTTCTTTTACGACAACAATTCCTGGGTATTTCCGACCACCGAGTCTGAGTATCGCGAAGGCATCGCCGCATTCGCACGTTACCGTGCGCGCCTCGAGTCGGGCGATCCGGACACCGTTTTTTACGCACGCGCCGATAACCTTCGCGAGTGGTTGTCGCAGGTTGAAAAGCGCCTGGGCAGCCTGACTCGCCGCCTTGGCAATAGCGTTGCTCGAACGCGCATCAATGACGATCTGGCCGGCGACGCGGCGGCCGAAGCCTCGGGCGCACAACCCGATACCGTGGACGTACGCACGTCCTGGTGGCTGACCGACAACATCTTCTTTGAAGCTCGCGGCACAGCCTGGGCGCTCTTGCATTTCTTTCGCGCTGCAGAGTTTGATTTCGCGCTTGTCCTGCAGGACAAAAATGCCGAGGCCAGCGTGCGCCAGATCATTCGCGAACTCGAAGCCAGCCTCGATCCGCTGCGCTCGCCGATGATCCTCAATGGCGGCGGCTATGGCCTGACGGCGAATCATTCGCTCGTCATGGCGAACTACCTGGCCCGCGCGAATGCGGCCGTCATAAATCTGAGAGAGTTGCTCGACCAGGGATAGTAGTGCACTATCCTTCACGACTTCGAAGGGTGAACTCGCAGTGAATTTCACTGCGTCTTAATCGGGAAGACGGTGCGTCATTAGGACAATCCCGTCACTGCCCCCGCAACGGTAAATGAGTTCGTCGATCATCGAGCCACTGCGCACATCGCGTGGGAAGGCGATCGACCAGGCATAGCCACTCATGAGTCCGGAGACCGGCCCTTCGAGAAACTTACTTTCGATCGCGTCGGGGAAGACGCGAGGGAGAGATCATGAAATACGCTACCGCCCTTCTGGCCGCCTTCGCCGCCAGCGTCTTTGTTGTCCCGTCGTTTGCCAATTCCAACGCAGTTCCCGACGACCAGATCATCGTCACCGGGTCACGCACACCGATTTCAGCCGTCGATTTTGGCGGCGCAGTTTCTGTCATTACCCGCGACGATATCGAGCGGCGACAGTCACGTTACGTAACGGACCTGCTCCGGTCGATCCCTGGCTTCGCGGTCAGTCACTCTGGTGTCGCGGGCTCGCAGACCCAGGTCCGAGTACGGGGTTCGGAGGCCAACCATGTGCTGGTTCTGATCGATGGTGTGCGGGCAAACGATCCGGCGACAGGCGACGAATTCCGCTGGGAGTACCTGTCGACATCGAATATAGATCGTATTGAGATCGTTCGTGGTCCACAAAGCGCTCTCTGGGGAAGCGATGCTGTCGGTGGCGTGGTGCACATCATCACTCGCTCGACCAGCACATCGAGCGTCGACGGATATTTAGAGGCGGGTTCGGAGAATTCGCTCAATGGAGCAGTGAACGGCTCATTGGGCGGTGACCGCTGGTCAGCCGGGTTCGGCGTAGAGCAATTGACAACCGATGGCAGCAACATCTCGCGGACCGGCTCTGAAGATGACGATGCCGAGGTCACAACCGGGTCTCTCAATGTCCGGTTCGATCCGTCGGAGGCGGTCTCGGTACGGTTCGGCGCACGGTCGGTCGACGCCTATTCCCAGTTTGACGCAGTTGATTTCGTTAACACGGGCCTGCCTGCCGATTCGGACGTCGCAACTGACTTTACTCAACAGACAATGAACCTCGGGCTCAAGTTCGGCACGGCAGACAGCCGCCTTCAACATAGCCTGTATGCGCGTTACTTTGACAGCAGCAATTACAATCTGCTGGATGGCACCAAAGATTCGTCCACCGCGTCCGAGCGCCGGACGCTTGGATACCAGGCCGACATCGCTGTCGGTGACAATATGCTCGCGCTGGCTCTCGAGCAAGAAGACACGCAATTTGAACAACGTGGCGCCGTGAACTTCGGTGACCCCAACCAGGACCAGGAAATGGACGTGACGAGCGTCATTGCGGACTTCCAGGGACGGTCTGTCGAGAGTATCACGTGGTTACTCTCCGCTCGTTATGACGACAACAGCGATTTCGATGACATCGTCACTGGTCGCGCGTCAATCGCTTGGGACGTTTCGGCCGATACGAGGCTGAATGCGAGTATTGGCACCGGGCAGAATGCACCTACGTTTATCGAGCGTTACGGCTATTTCCCCGGCCAGTTCACAGGCAACCCCGACTTGAAACCTGAACGGTCCGTCTCCTACGAAGTCGGCCTCAAGCAGCGCATAGCGCCTTCGGCCAGCATCCAGATCGCCGTTTTCAGACAGACTGTCGAAGACGAGATCGACGGCTTCGTATTTGACCCAGAGACATTTCTGTTCACGGCTGAAAACCTCGATACGACGAGCGAACGGAGCGGCGTCGAGTTTGGCGCCTGGTGGACGGTGTCGGAAAGTCTCGACCTGTCCATGAACTACACGTACACGGATGCAACCGAGAATGGCGCGACAGAACTCCGCCGACCGCGCCACGCGGGTAACGCCACTATTGACTACAACTTCCTGGAAGCCAGAGCCAGATTGACGCTCGTGGCGGACTATGGCGGCAGCCGTCAGGACATCTTCTTTCCGCCCTGGCCACAACCTTCCGAGATCGTGACGCTGGACAGCTACTGGCTGGTTGACCTGACGGCGCAGTACCGGGCGACCGACTCGGTCAGACTGTTTGCGCGTATCAGTAACCTGCTCGATACCGAGTACGAGCAGGTCTATGGCTACAGCACGCCGGGACGTGCCTATTACGGCGGTGTAGAGGTCGGCTTCGGCGACTGATCGCTACGAGGGCTTCGACTGCTTGTCGGAAACAACCAGGCCAATCAGCAACGCAAGCGCCGCCATACTCCAGACAATTACGGCCCCGGTTGGCAGGTCGAACATAATGGACAGCAAGATACCGATCAGATAGGACACACCGCCGATCAGGTAACCGACAACGAGACGATTCCCGCGCTTGAGCCCGACCGTCGCAAGTGCCGGTATTATCAGGCTCGCAAACACGAGGTAGATTCCGACAATCTGCACGGACGCTGTCACGACGACGGCAAATACCGGGTAGAAATGCGTGCGACTAAAATTCGGCCCGACCCAGTACCAGATAATAAGCACCACGGCCGACAGGATCGAAATCGGTAACAGCGACGACCAGGTCTGCCACAGTATCTGGCCCACCAGCAATTCCTTGAGATGCTCACTGCCATGCGGGTTGCCAGCCAGCAAAAGGATGCCCCCGGTCGCCGCGAGGATGAACAGTGTGCCAATCAGCGGTTCCTGAATCCTCGTCCAGCGTTTTTCCGTCCAGCTAAGCCCGGCGGCAGCGATCAGCGCGGCACTAACGGCCGCCAACTGCACCTCGATGCCGCCCTGCTCCCACTCCATCGCATAGGCTGCAATGACCCCGAGTCCTGCAACCTGAGCAAGCGCCAGATCGATGAATATGATGCCGCGTTTGAGCACCTCCTGGCCAAGCGGAACGTGCGTGCTCAGGACGATCAGGCCTGCCGCGAGCGCTGGACCGATAATGGTCCAGTCCAGGAAATCAGTCATCGTTTATGGCCCCATTGAGTCGCGCGACGATGTCGTCGAACAACGAGTAGAGATCGGTTGCTTCCTCGGTTCCACCAACGGTCAGCGGAAGAACGATCGCCGTAATCCCGGTTCGTTCAGACAACCATTCAGAGGGTTTGGCATGCTGGTAAGGCGCCCGGACGATGACGTCTGCGCCACCAGCGCTGAACTCCGACGTGAGCTTGCCGAGGTGCGCCGCGGTCGGCGGCAGGCCGGGAATCGCCTCGAGATTAGCGACTTCCTCGATCCCGAGCCAGTCAAACAGGTAGACCCAGGACCGGTGATGGGCAATGGCCCGCCTGCCAACCAGGTCGACCGCCCGCTCCTCCCACTCGATAATTGCCTCGTTCCATGCGGTGATAAATTTCTCGAAGTAATCATCGTAATATCTTGAATTTACTTGATCTAACTCCTGCAAACGATCCGAGAGAATGCGAGCAACGACCGCAATATTGTGCGGATTCGTCTGTATGTGTGGATTACCCTGTGGATGAATATCGCCCTTTGCCCGATCCAGGTCGGTGGTCGCATTAAGGCGCAGGACGTAGCTGCTCGCTTCCATGTAGCCAGGTGTGCCGGGCATCACGTTGCGGTTGTTAGCCTTCTGCAGTAGTGCTGGCAGCCAGCCGATTTCGAGCTGCGCCCCACTGCAGATGACAAGATCCGCTTGCCGCACCTTCGCGATGAGGCTGGGACGCGCCTGGATGTAGTGCGGATCCTGCAACGCGGTGGTTGCGCTGTACGCCTCGACAAGGCCGCCACCAAGCTCCCCGGCAAGCGCCGCCCACTCAGGCTCACAGGCGAAAACATTGAGCTCGGCGTTGGCCGTGGCAGGAAGTGCAGCCAGGAGCGCGATCAACAGGGTTCTTTGTAGTCTTTTGTACATGCGACCGCTCCTAGAAGTCGTGCGCACCATGGGCGCCGATACTGTGGATATACTGCAGAGCCCACTCGTTACTGGTGTCGGTACCGTCATCGTCACGCGCTACCTGCAGGCGAAACCGGCTGAACTCGCTGTTCGACCAATCCATCATCAAGGTCCACCGACTCGGGTCATTGGAGTCGACATCCAGGTCAAGCTCGTCTGCGCGCACACCAAAACGCCATCGTTGGAACGGCTGGAACACAGCCTGCGCATACCAGCCCTTGTCGGTTACGGCATCGCGACGCTCCAGGTACTCGGTCTGGAAGACAAAGTTCTTCTGTCGCCAGTTGCCCTGCGGCGCCCACTTCCAGAGAAAGTGCGCCACGGAGACGCTCGTCGAATCATCGATTTCGAGGTAGGAGCCACCGGCCAGCCAGCTGTTGTTAATTCCAACATCGCCGCCAACATTGGCAAACAGGCTGTGCGATTCCAGGCCGGATCCGCCGCCCTCTCCCTGCAGCACCTCTCCACCCAGCTCCATGTAGAGGTCGGTCGGCGCCAGCCAACGCATTTGCAGTCCGCCGTCGAAGTAGCGACCGTCCAGGAACGCCTGGTACGGTAGCGGCTGGTCCGCGAAGTCCCATTGGTGTGAGTGTTTGTCATTGAGATAGCCGATCCCGGACGCGAAACGCCCGAAGCGCGCGCCAAAGCCGGCCGGCAATGCCGTCGCCTCGACCCAGGACTCCTCGATTTCGATGACGGACTCACCATCCTCGAGCGCAATTGCTGCTGTCAACCAGGCCCTGAACTTGTCATCGACATTGGCCTGCATGATCACTTCGGTTTCGCCGAGAAGGTAGCCCTCCTCCTCGTCGCTGCCCGACGCATCGGTCTGGCGGGCCTGGCCCTGGAAAACCACACCAATTGCGGGATTGGATGCCGAACTGGGAGCACCGGTCGACGGTGCCGCGGCAATCGTGGACTGTTGGACGGAGAAACTGGCCTGCGCGGCATTTTGCTCGGCCACGGCCAGTCTTCGTTCGAGCTCTGCTATACGGCTGTCATAGTCGGCGCGCATCTCTGCGACAGCCGCGCGCAAAGCATCGATATCATCGTCCTGAGCCTGCGAGATTGCAGGGGTGAAAAATGCGAGCACCAGAACCGTGCTCGACAGAATTACGGTGCGCATGGCACGTCCTCCTCAATTCAAAGAAATCCAGTAACAGCCGAATCAAAGAATCGAAGGGGGGCCTCGTTGGCGAACAGATGTCGCAGGCCCGGGCGCATGCCAGTCCGTAACTGACAAAAAATCCTGTGTATCCAACACCGGACGCACGCGGTATTCGTGGTGCGCATCAAGGGCCTCGGAAGAATCGCTGTAGGTTATGCAGAGATCGCATTCGGACGTATCTGCCGATTCGTGCGAAGCCGCATGCACGGCCACGCTCGCGTGCCCAATGAGCAAAACGAGTAGGACAGTAAGACCAATATTGCATGCGGCGAATCGCATAATATGCTCTCGGACCAGCGTCCGTCAGGAATATTCAGCTAACCCTAGTATATCCCCAACCAGGCCGGGATACGCTTCCAGGAACTGTTCAGGTCCTTGTCCAGCTTCCGGTAAGCAGGCTCGAAACTGCCAACGAGGCGCCAAAAACGTTGCGAGTGATTCATGTGCCGTGCGTGGCACAGCTCGTGAATCATGACGTAGCGCAAGTGTCGAGGGTCGAGGAACATCAGGCAGTAGTTCAGGCTAATGGTGCCCGTACTCGAATGGCTCCCCCAGCAAGTTCGCTGGCCTCGCACATGCATCTTCCTGAATGAGTTGCTCGTTTGCGTCGACAGGGAACGCAGTAGCGGCAGGAACTCCTTTTTGCCCAGCGCGATCAACCAGCGCTTGAGCGCCGCGATGCAGAGTGGCTCATCATTCGTCCGACCCGTGAGAATGAGTGTGTTGCCGCGCACCCGGTACCTGACGCTGTTACTGCCGTCATCACGCTCGTAGCGAACGCAGTATGCTCGATCGATTCCGGGCAAATGCACACTGGTCGGCAATGCAAACGGTTCCGGTGGATGGTCCGCCGCGAATTTTGCACGCGTGGTATTGATCCACTCCCGATGCGCCTCGACGAATTTCTGAACGTCCGTGGGCCGGGTCCGCCTGGGAACAACCACCTCGACGCGACCGCGTGGATACACCTTGATCGACAACCGCTTGGCGCGGCTACTTTGACGCACAGAAAAGCCCGACATCGTGTCGGGCTCGTCTTCTTCCGCAAACAGCGGTAATTGCGTGGCAGCGCTATGCACACCACCATTCTACGGGATATCAGGGACGATCGCCGCTAAAGCGCACCGCGTCGTCCATCGTCATTTCACCGCTGACGCCGCCGACTTCAGCCGTCTCCGAGATGAACAGGTCCACCTTGCGCTCGAGCACGATCGTACCCTCCACGCGCGATCCGGGGCCAATTACAACCCGCGGCTTGCGACTTTTTTCCTTGTCGGAATTCCAGCCACCCGGCTCCTCGACGATCAGGTCACCCTTGACGATTGAACCATCTTCCAGGTCGATGTCGCCATTCACCGTGGACAGGTCGCCACCAACTTCAGCACCGCTCAGGCCGATTTCGCCGTTGACATTGCCGACGTTGTTCGCGACGCGCGCGCCCTTTTCGATGCTGATCCTGCCGTTCACGGCCTCTATGTCGTCCTCAACCGTGGCCTTCTCGCCCACGCGGATACTGCCATTGACGGTGCTTAGCAAGTCGGCCTTAGCGTTGTCACCCAACTTCAGGCCACCATTCACCGTGCTGGCTTTCCTCACAACCGCGCCCGCATCGATCCGAATGGTGCCGTTCACCGTCTTCAGGTTGCCGGTCACCGTCGCATCGTTACCAACGGTAATGCTGCCGTTCACTGACGTCGCGCCGTCTGATTCCTCACCTGCCCCGATCTTTACACTCTTGTTGATCGATGCGCCCAGTGCCGGGACCGCCATCAACAGGATCAACAATCCGATAGTAAATGCAGTCTTCGTCACGATTCTGGTCATAATTCTCGTACCCATAAGTCCTTTTCCTGTTGATTAGATACCAGTCGGCGCGATTTGGTTGCAAGGTGGCTGCGAGATAGCGGGTCGGGTACTCTTCTGCGATGCCAATTGCCCTGGAAGCTCGCGACCTCGTAAAGGAATACCCTGGCGTCACTGCGGTTGGCGGGGTTAGCTTCTCGGTGCCCGAAGGGATTTGCTTTGGGCTGCTGGGCCCCAACGGGGCCGGGAAGACCACGACAGTCGAGATCATCGAGGGAGTGACCAGACCCACGTCCGGGTCGGTGTATTACTACGGTGAAATTGCGGGTGCGCGATTTCGCCAGGAAGCCGGCATCCAGTTCCAGAACACGGCATTGCAGGACTACCTGACCGTCCTC
>JAACFG010000137.1 GCA_009937605.1 Gammaproteobacteria bacterium
GGTCACCTTGAGGTTGAAGCCAAGATACCTCGCGAGTCCTGCACAGACGCCACCCAGAACTGCACGATCAGTGTCGCGATATAAACGTCCTCTCGATGTCCCCGCAAATGTAGTCATGAATGCCTCCAGCCATCGTCGCGATACTTGCGCCAGAATTCGTACTCGGCCCGGCGGCCGGAATAGACGAGCGGCTTTTCTTTAATGAGCATGGTCAGGCCAATGTATATGGCGGCAGTTAACCAGAAAAACAACAGCAGGCTGATGACAGCAATAACCCGAACAGTACCAACATTGAAATTGAACCGGTCGGCGATACCGGCACACACGCCGAATATCCAGCCGTTTTCGCGGTCACGATAGATTCCTCGCAAAGGGCCGTAGTCACTATTCCACGAGTCTCGACTCATTCTTTCCTCCGTATTTCTGTGGCCAACGCTGCGGTCTTATTCAGTGCTCGCAGCTCTTTCCGACGCGACGCGTGCCTTCAGCGCGTCAAGCTCCTTCTTAACCGACTCTTCCGCTTCAAGGCCTGCAAACTCGTGGTTCAGGTCCTTGGGCAATCCCAGGTCGTAAGCTTCTACACGTCCTTCAACGTCGTCGATACGCCGCGTATATGCTTCGAATCGCACCATTGCATCATCAATCTTGTAATCGTGAATCTTCTTGCGAGCGGCAAGACGACTATTGGCCGTCTTGTGGCGCGCCAACAGGGCTTTCTGCCTGGTCTTCGCATCCTCGAGTTTGCTCTCGAGCCTCGCGATGTCTTCGTTGAGTTTGGCCAACCCGTCATCGACGGCGACGTAGTCTTCCTTTAGCAGATCAACCGCGGAGGCAACTCGCGACTTTTCAACCAGAGCAGCCTTGGCGAGATCTTCCCGACCCTTGCGCATTGCAAGCTCGGCTTTCTCGTCCCAGTCTTTCCTTTCTCGGTCAAGCGACTCGATCTTGCGATTAAGGTCCTTCTTGTCCGCAATTGAACGAGCGGCGGCAGAGCGCACCTCGACGAGCGTGTCTTCCATCTCCTGGATCATGAGCCGAACGATTTTCTCGGGATCCTCGGCTTTGTCGAGAATCGCGTTGATATTGGAGTTCACGATGTCACTGAATCTCGTGAAAATACCCATGTCTTTTCCTCTTTTCGCGTGATTGTATGTATTTAATTGCAGCATTCATGCCAAGTGGCCCAGGCGCTTCTAACTGTTTGCTTTTAAAGGTTTTTCTACCAAAACTCGAGCAGGATCACGCCACTTACAGGTGGTGATATATGCTAATTATTCGTGTTATTCGCCAGGTTATGGCCTAATTGGCTAATGCCCCTGTCACCCGAATCGCAACCGATCATCGGCGAAGCCCCGGCTTTCCTGGAAATGCTGGAACACGTGTCGCGTGCCGCCCCACTTTCAAAACCGGTGCTCGTCGTTGGAGAACGAGGCACGGGCAAGGAGCTGATCGCCTCGCGGCTGCATTTCCTGTCCGATCGCTGGGAGCAGCACGTGGTCAAGGTCAACTGCGCGGCGTTGACCGAATCGATCCTCGAATCCGAACTGTTCGGTCACGAAGCGGGGGCGTTTACCGGGGCTGTAAAGACGCATATCGGGCACTTTGAGAGGGCCGATGGCGGAACATTGATACTCGACGAACTCGCGACGATCTCGTTGCGGATGCAGGAGAAGATCCTGCGCACCATTGAGTACGGTGAGATCCAGCGGGTCGGCGGCATCGAGACGCTACAAGTCGACGTCAGGATCGTGGGATCCACAAACGCAGACCTGCAAGCGCTTGCGAACGAGGGGCGATTCCGCAAAGACTTGCTGGACCGCCTTGCCTTCGATGTCATCACGGTGCCGCCGCTCCGGGAGCGCGTTGAAGACATTCTGCCTCTCGCAAATGCGTTTGCGATCAACATGGCAAGCGAACTCAAGTGGAGTTTCTTTCCCGGATTTAGCTCACGGGCAACTTCGGCCCTGCTGCGGAACAAGTGGCCTGGCAACGTCAGGGAACTGAAATTCGCTATTGAACGATCTGTTTACAGATCGGCCGACCCGGAGCGCCCGATTGTCGATATCGCGCTCGACCCGTTCGATTCGCCTTTCAAGATCGCGGCACCGCCATCCACGACGGGCCGGATTATGCCGCGCCGCAACGCTCCGTTGCTGCCGGCAGATTTGAAACAGCGACTGGTCGATGCGGAAGTAGACCTGTTAACGGCTGCACTGGAAAAGGCTCGCTACAACCAGCGACTGGCTGCCGATCTGCTCTCGCTGAGCTACCACCAATTCCGGGGCAAGCTGCGGAAGTTCAATATCCGCAGCAAGCCCTGAAGCCACGGTCAGCTATCGTCGCGGAAGCGGCGTACGTAAATTGCAGCTGTCGTCAGTATTCCGCAGACCAGCAGGCCGCTCCAGAAACCCGCAGCCGTCACAAAGCCAACCAGGTCCATGTGCTCGAGCAGGCTGATGTTGTCGACGCCATGTCGCCACCGCTCCTCCTCGACAAACTGCTCGAGGCTCAGTGCGTGAAAGAGTGGCGTCATATCGCCGCGTTCGCCGATCGCTGTCAGGAAGTACCTCGAGCGGAAAACGATCCACTCGAGCAAACCCAGGACGATGGGCGGCAAGAACGCCCACATGATGGGCATGCGCTTTGCCCACGTGGACACGAACAGAAACCAGGCGATAAATGGCGACATCCAAAGGCCGGACGCGACGACAATAATGAACGCTGCGAGCCAATTGTCGATAATCGAAACCGAGCCCCAGATCATCACGCCGGCGTCGCCGCCTTTCGTCGCCACCCAGATACTGATCACAACCAGGTTGACGAGATGGGTTATCCAGATACCCACGGCCGTAACGGCCGGAATGACAATCGCGGCGGTCAGCAACTTGGATACGACGGTCTCAGCATCGGTCGCGGGCATTGAGCGCCAGAACAAAATGCTCTTGTCCTTGCGCTCCGCGTAGAGCGAATCCAGGCTATAGAAGACAGTCATGAACATGAGTGCAACGACGAAGATTGAGGACGTCCCGACGAAGAATCCCGTTAGTGCCGCCCGACGTTCTCCGACGCCAGCGATGTTCTGCGCGCTAAATAAGGCCAGGTTGAGTTCCTTGGCAAATCCGGACGCCAACATGAGCATGGCAAGAACCCCGAGCGTCACGATAACCGCGATCGCCGCAGGCGTGACAAAAATCGCACGATGTTCCTGTAGCTCCCGCCTTATCAGGGCTAACTGGTGACCAATCATCGGCGGGCCTCCTTGATCTTCGCTACAAAGAGGTCTGCAACCGATGGAATCCGAATTTCCCCCAGGCCTTCGAGGTGCTCGCGAGCAACGCCGTCGAAAAGCATAACGAACTTGCCGAACAACTCGTTTTCGGCGATCGGTCCCAACCCGCGCGCTCTCGTAACCTCGTCGCCGGACGTCATGAGCTCAAGGTACTGGTCGCCCAGGGCATCCATCGATGAGTCGAGCAGGATCTTCCCGTCGTTGATAAACATGATATCCGTCAGGAGATTCTCGATCTCTTCCACCTGGTGTGTCGTGATCAGGATAGTGCGCTCCTCGTCAAAATAGTCATTGAGCAGGTTTGCGTAGAACTCCTTTCGAAACAGGATATCGAGACCCAGGGTTGGTTCGTCCAGGACCAGCAGCTTCGCATCAATGGCCATGATGATCGAAAGATGCAGCTGCACGACCATGCCTTTGGAGAGCTCTCTTACTTTGGCGTTTGCCCGGACCTTTGTTTTTCGCAGCAACTCCTCGGCACGTGCTCGAGAGAAATTGGGATGAATAGCCTCAACGTAGTCCAGCAGTTGGGATACCTTTATCCACCGCGGTAGTACCGCGACGTCGGCGATGAAACTGATATTCTGCATCAGCTGTTTGCGTTGCCTGAATGGGTTCAACCCGAGGACCGAGAGGTCGCCGCCACAATCCGTGAGTCCGAGCACGGCCTTCAACAGGGTGGTTTTGCCAGCCCCGTTCGGGCCAATAAGGCCAAGTATCTTCCCTTTTTCGATGTCAAAACTGACGTCATCAACCGCGCGCACCTGGCCAAAGTGCTTGGAAACACCGCGAGCGCTAACCAGGCTACTCATCGTCCCCTCCCGCATCCTTTTCGGATTCTTCTTTAAATAATTCCGCTGCATCGAGCCCGAGTCGCTCAATAGTTGCTACCACCACCGGCCACTCTTTCTCGAGAAAGCGAGTCCGCTCATCTTTCAGCAGCTGGACACGAGCGCCCTCATTAACAAACATGCCGCGCCCGCGCTTCTTTTCAACAAGACCCTCATCAACCAGTTCCTGGTACCCCTTGAGAACAGTCAGAGGGTTCAGTCGATACTCTGCTGCTACATTGCGCACCGACGGCAGGGCGTCCCCGTCTCCGAGCACGCCCTCCAGGATCATGGCCACTACGCGATCGCGCAGCTGACGATAGATCGGTTGGTCTTCATTCCATTTCGGATCCATTAAATTCGGAGTTCCTGCATTGCACACCGCGCCGTGGCGCTTAAAAAAGCGCCGGTCACATCGACCGGCGCAACTGTTCCGTCGCTACTCTACTCGTCTTCGAGACGGAAATGACTAATGTGGGCGGCCTCGGCCTCAGCCGCGTCCAGGGAGGCCAGTTGGTAGGCCTGCTCGTTCATCTGACCCGATACCAGTGCTACCAGCATCAGTAACATCACGATAAAGCTAATAATTTCATTGACATACGGTGATAGTCTGCTCATTTCTCATCTCCCGGTCAGTCCGGGCGCCCCGTTCAGGGTATAGGTGAATTGGTGTTATAGTTGACTATAACACTAAGAAAACTATTTGCAAGCCCTCACGTGGTTTTTTTTCTAACCCGAAGCCGGTCGCGAACCCGTTTGTATGGATAAGTAAACAGGAGGCCGCATGGCCGCAAACGCAGAAATCGTGTCCGCAGTGTCGGCGGGACTTTGCACCGGGCCGGCGCTGGCCTATGCTCCGGCAATGGTTCACGAGCCAGACGACAGTGCACTAATGCTGCGTTACCAGGACGGTGACGTGACAGCGTTTGAGGTCCTGTACAGACGCCACAAGGACGCGATTTATCGCTACCTTCTGCGCCTGTGTGGCCACCGGGATGCGGCCGAGGACATTTTCCAGGAAGTATGGGGGAAGATCGTCAAGGCACGTTCAAGCTACCGGCCCACGGCGAAATTCACGACATTCCTGTATCGCGTCGCGCACAACTGCTTTATTGACCATGTGCGTCGCAACAAACGCCATGCCGGCAACACCACGCTGGAACCGGAGCTGCATGGCGATCCGGGCGAGACATTAGAGCTCACGACCGAACGCAGCCTGGCCCGTGAACGCTTGGAACTCGCGCTCCAAACACTGCCCGATGAGCAACGGGATGCTTTCCTGCTAAGTGAGGAAGGCGGGCTCAGCATGGACCAGATTGCGAGCGTGACCGGCTGCAACCGTGAGACGGCAAAAAGTCGAGTGCGATATGCCATCAACAAGCTGCGCAGTGCCATCGACGAACCGGCGGAATCATCATGACGACTGAAGCAAACGACAACGACCCGCGCGTATCTGATGCGTATCGTGAGATAGCACACGAGAAGACGCCCGCCGGACTGGATCGCAGGATCCTCGACATGGCCGCGGCCGAGGCGCGTGCTACGCATGGCGTGCCGCGCACCTGGTTCAGGCCGCTGGCGTGGGCGGCCACGATCGCGCTGAGCTTCGCGTTGGTGCTGGAAATTACACAGGTCGACGAGATGGCGCAGATCGGCGAAGTCGCAACCCCTCGTGCCGATGCGGATCTGGCTGAACGTTCCGAGGAGAGCCCACAGCCTGCGGAAGCCGTGGGGAAGCAGAAAGACGAAGCGCTTGTGAGGCAACAAATCAACAAGCGCTCGTCCGACGCACCGGCGGCCGCGAAGGTCACGATTTCACCGGCTCAGCGGGAACGCGCCGCCGCTGCCGAGGCTGCGTCAGTCAATACGCCAGAACCGGCAAGCTCCCCGGTTACGGCCGATTCCGGGCGTGATGATATGAGCCCGTTGCGCGAAGCCGAAGAGCAGGATCGCATGCTGCCCGAGTCCGCCCGCACTTTCGCCGCGATTGCGGAAGAAAAGGACCAGGACAACAGCTGCGATGCGGACGCCAGGGCGTCCTCGGAGACCTGGTTTGAGTGTGTCAGCGCTTTGCGCGATGCCGGGCAGACGGAGTCGGCTGAACAGGAGCTCGAGGCCTTGCTGGCCGAATTCCCGGATTTCCGCGAACCTCCTGGTAATCCGTAGAAGGACAGACAGGCGGATACGTAGTTTGCGGCAGTGTCAGCGAGACCTGCCGGTGCTAAAATCGCGGCCCGAAATCCACTGAATCTCCTGTCAGGAAGAAAACAATGAAAGCACCCGTTCGCGTCACGATCACCGGAGCCGCCGGTCAGATCGGCTACCAACTAGCCTTCCGTATTGCCTCAGGCCAGATGCTGGGCAAGGACCAACCCGTCATTCTGCAGCTACTCGAAATTCCGCCCGCGCTGCCCGCTTTGCAAGGTGTGGTTATGGAGTTGGATGACTGTGCATTTCCGACGCTGGCCGGCCTTGTTGCCACGGATGACCCAGATGTTGCATTCAAGAACGCCGACTACGCCCTGCTGGTCGGTGCGCGACCGCGCGGTCCGGGCATGGAACGCAAGGATCTGCTGGAAGCCAATGCTGCAATCTTCTCGGTGCAGGGCAAGGCAATGAACGATCACGCCAGCCGCGATATCAAGGTACTCGTCGTCGGCAATCCGGCCAACACGAATGCCCTGATCGCCCAGGCGAACGCCCCCGACCTGAAATCGCAAAACTTCACCGCCATGATGCGCCTCGACCACAATCGGGCGAAGGCCCAGCTCGCCGCAAAGACCGGTAGCCATGTCAACGACATCCAGCGCATGGCCATCTGGGGCAACCACTCGGCAACGCAGTACCCGGACATTGGCCAGGCGACTGTCAGCGGCAAAGCGGCCACCGATCTCGTCGACCAGGAGTGGCTCGCCAGTGAATTTATTCCCGTCGTACAGCAACGCGGCGCCGCCATCATCAAGGCGCGCGGTGCGTCTTCGGCAGCATCTGCCGCATCGGCAGCAATCGATCACATGCACGACTGGGCACTCGGTACTCCGGATGGCGACTGGGTCAGCATGGCCATTCCTGCCGACGGCAGTTATGGCATCGAGCCCGGCATCATCTACTCCTACCCGGTCCGCTGCAGCGGTGGCGACTATGAAATCGTGCAGGATCTTCCTGTTGATGACTTTAGTCGCGAACGCATGAATGCAACCGAGACCGAACTTCGCGAGGAACGTGCCGCGATCGAGGAACTTCTATAAAGTGTAGGGTGACGTGTAAACGATCCCGAATTTCGCAATATCCGCAATAAATGAGGTCAATGTCTTGTCCGGTCTAACGGCTAGCTTGTTTTGGGTGCTACTGTTTTTCGGTGGCGGTGTTTTTCTTGCCTACCAGCGTGTCGATCTGCGTGTATCGACAATCGCGACTGGCGTCGCTCTGGCCGTCTACACCGTGTTCGGTGCGGGCGCGTGGTGGTGGCTAATAATTCTATGGGTGCTGTTCGGCCTTATGGTCTTGCCCAATCTCATCGAGGTACGCCGGGAGAAGATCACGAAACCCCTGCTTGCGGTTTACCGCAAGATGCTCCCCACCATGTCGGACACCGAACGCGAGGCTCTTGAAGCCGGCAACGTTTGGTGGGACGGCGAGCTGTTTTCGGGAATGCCTGATTGGGACAAACTGATGTCCTACCCGGCGCCCAAGCTCTCGGACGAGGAGCAGGCGTTTATCGACGGACCCTGCGAAGAACTCTGCCGCATGATCGACGACTGGCAGATTTGTCACGAACTTGGTGACATGCCGAAAGAGGTCTGGGACTACATCATCGAGAAACGATTCTTCGCGATGATTATTCCCAAGCAATATGGCGGGCTGGAGTTCTCTGCATTCGCGACGGCGATGGTGTTATCCAAGATGGGCAGCCGTAGCGCGACGGTCGGCTCGACGATCGGCGTTCCCAATTCACTCGGACCGGCAGAGCTATTGCTGCATTACGGAACCGACGAGCAGAAGGAACGCTACCTCCCGGGCCTCGCCGCCGGATCCGAGATTCCCTGTTTTGCGCTGACATCACCCCAGGCCGGTTCGGATGCCGCCTCGCTTATCGACAGCGGCGTCATCTGCAAAGGCAAGTGGCAAGGCAAAACGATTACGGGCATTCGCCTGAACTGGAGCAAGCGCTACATTACTCTCGCACCAGTCGCAACCGTGCTCGGTCTCGCATTCAAACTGTACGACCCCGATCGCCTTATAGGCGACAAGGAAGACTACGGCATCACGGCTGCGCTGATACCCACCGATATCGACGGTGTCGTCGTCGGGCGCCGGCACAATCCGCTGAGCATCGCGTTCCAGAACGGGCCGACATCCGGCGAGGACGTGTTCGTACCATTGGACTTCATCATTGGCGGACCGGAAATGGCGGGCAAAGGCTGGAAGATGCTCGTCGAGCTGTTATCGGT
>JAACFG010000138.1 GCA_009937605.1 Gammaproteobacteria bacterium
GACCACCACTGAGCTTCCGCCTCAGCGGCGACAATTATACCGCGCTCGAAAATGCCGCCAAAGAACTTGAAGTGAAACTCGCCGAGTATGAAGGCGTATTCGATATACGAAATTCTTCCAATGCGGGCGGCACGGAGATTCGGCTGACAATCAAGCCCGCAGCCGAGGCACTGGGATTAACACAGGCGTCGCTCGGCAGGCAGGTGCGGCAGGCTTTCTACGGCGAGGAAGCGCAGCGCATACAACGGGGCAAGGACGATCTGCGTGTGATGGTGCGGTATCCCCGCAGTGAACGCCGGTCCATTGCCGACCTGGAGAACATGCGGATCCGCACACCCGAGGGCGCGGAAGTGCCGTTCGGATCGGTTGCGGAAGTCTCGTATGGCAGCAGCTACACAAATATCACGCGCCAGAATCGGGCGCGGACCGTCACCGTTTCCGCCAACATCGATCCGGAAATCGTCGAACCCGGTGAGCTCATCGGTTCGATCAATGACGACTTCATCCCAGGGCTCCTGTCCCGTAATGCCGGGGTCCGCTATGGACTTGAAGGAGCCAGCCAGGAGGAGGCGGACCTCATACGTAATCTGACCATCGCTTCGATCGCGGCTCTGTTCCTGATCTATGCGCTCATCGCGATTCCGTTGCACTCCTACTCGCAGCCGCTCGTAATCATGTCGGTCATTCCATTCGGCCTGATCGGTGCTGTCATCGGGCATATCGTTATGGGTAAAGCCATCAGCATGTTCTCGCTCTTCGGACTAATCGCCCTGGCGGGAGTTGTCGTCAACGACAGCCTGATCATGGTGGACTTCATCAACAAGGCCCGCCAGGCCGGGGTGCCGCTGAAACAGGCGGTAATTGACTCAGGAACGCGGCGGTTCAGGGCAATTGTCCTGACGTCGTTCACGACAGCAGCCGGCCTGATGCCGATCATGCTCGAGCGCAGCGTGCAGGCGCAGTACGTCATCCCGATGGCGATCTCGCTCAGCTTCGGGATATTGTTCGCGACCGCGATTACTTTGTTTCTTATACCCGCGCTCTACATGATGCAAATCGACGGATTTGCACGCACGAGGAAAATCGTCGACTGGTTGTTGGGACGCGAGGAAACCGCAGACGCCAGCGAGACTGCCTGAGACGCCTGCGATCTTTAGCTAGTGGTAGCTATTGGTAGCGGTCGACGCTTAGCCTCAGAACTCGACGCGAATGGGTGGGTCCAGCACCGGGTTTCCGCCGGTGCAATCCTCGCCATACACGCTGTACTTGTATATACCTGCCTTAGTATCTCTATCGATAACGATTGCTCTCGTCTTCTGGTCGAGTGGCTCGAGCACAAGCCCCGCCCACCCAAACGCGTATAATCGCCCAAAAGCCAAGGATCGAGCTTGAAGGGATTCCTCACAGAACTTAAAGACCGCAAGGTCTTTCGTGTCGCGATCGTGTATCTCGTGGCCAGCTGGCTGGTCATGCAGATCGCGGACGTCATGTTCCCGGCCCTCGGGCTGCCGGAGTGGTCCGTCACGCTCGTCGCGGCCCTCCTGATCGTCGGCTTTCCCGTCGCACTCGTGCTGAGCTGGGCCTACGAAGCCGGGCCGGGCGGTATCCACCGCGACAGGCGCGACGAAGACAAGGACACCGCGAGCGTCGACAGCAAGTCCGTTGGTGTACTGCCGTTCGCCGACATGAGTCCGGGCAAGGACCAGGAATACTTCTCCGACGGCCTGACCGAGGAGTTGCTCAACGTCCTCGCGCAACTGCCTGGCCTGCGCGTCTGCTCGCGCACCTCGTGTTTCTCGTTCAAGGACACGAACACCGACATCCGCACGGTGGCCGAGACGCTTGGAACGGCGTATGTCGTCGAAGGCAGCGTGCGCAAGGCCGACGACAATCTGCGCATTACCGCACAGCTCATCGAGGCCGCGTCCGACACGCACCTGTGGTCGCAAACCTACGACCGCGAACTGGACGACGTATTCGCGATCCAGGACGACATCGCCCGGCAGATCGCCAGGGTCCTGCAGGTCAAGCTGCTGCCCGACTCCCTGCCGTCGCCAACGACGGACGACGTCGAGGCCTACGAGTATTTCCTGCGGGGCCGCAACTTTTTCAACCGTCTCGGTTACCAGAACATCCTCAATGCCATCGGCATGTTCGAGAAAGCCACGATCACGGACCCGGAGTTTGCCCGCGCCTGGGCGGGGCTGGCGCTCGGCCACGCCTACTGCGTCCTGCTGTATGGTGCCGGTGCCGCCGATTTGCAGGCCGCTGACGAAGCAAGCAGCCGCGCCATTGCGCTGAACCCGAAGCTCGCCGACGTCTACGTGGCCCGCATCGTAGTTTGCTCAGCCGGTTCGCGCGGCAAGGAAGCCGAGGCGGCGTTCAAAAAAGCCGTCGAGCTCGATCCCGATAACTTCGAGGCCTACTACCATTTCGGCCGCTACATGTTCAAGGAGGGCAAGCTCGAGCGGGTCATCGAACTCTGGGAACGGGCGCGCGAAATCGATCCGGACGACTTCCAGACGCCCAACGTCAGCATCGGCGTTTACGAGGAACTGGGTGACGCGCACAAGGCGCTTCAGGCCGCGAAGGACGGTGCGCGTACGGCCACCCGGTACGTCGAACAATACCCGGAGAACGCCCGCGCCTGGATACTCGGCGCAAATGCCTTCTATCACCTGGGAGAGAGTGACAAGGCAATGCAGTTCGCGGAAGCCGCCGTGCGAGCCGACCCGGACTCCGAAGACACACTCTATAACGGTGCCTGTTTGTATGCGCGCGCCGGTGAAATCGAGAAGGCGCTGGACTGCCTGGAGCGCGGAAAAGTCTACGAATCCGACTGGATGGACAATGATTCGGATCTCGATCCCTTGCGAGGCGAGCCACGGTTCCAGGCGCTGATGGAAAGGATACGCGGCAACGAGTCCTGACCCTCCACTGCACAGCTGAGTGACATGCTATTCCTTGCAAGTGGAGCCTCCAGGTATAGCAAATAGTTCTTAAGCCGCCTGAGTATCATCGTTCCTACTCGTTCTCATTCCCCGCGACGCACGCCTCCCGCACCTTTCATCTCACCAAACGCTCGTTTTACCGCAAAACCGCGATATTCCCCCAACGAAATAGGTCCAATGCGCATCTAAATACAGATTGCACACCAATTTCGGGGTTCTACATATGTCGTTGATTCGCGTTTCAGCCGATAACCCGGCCGCGTTGCTTGCCGCCGCGGTCCTGCTCTTCGTGCTCGGCGTCGTCGGTATCGCGTCGCTGCCCATCCAGATGTTGCCCAACCTCGAATACCCCGAGATCAACATCAACACCTCGTGGCGAAACGCCGCGCCGCAGGAAGTCGAAGTCAATATTGTCGAGCCACAAGAGGCTGTGCTGCGGCAGGTTCCGGGCGTGGTCGAGATGTCGAGCAACGTACGCGCCGGTAATGGAAATATTAACCTGCGCTTCGACGTCGGCACGGACCTGCAGCAAGCCATGCTCGACGTACTCAACGCTCTGAATCGGGCCCAGCCGGCGCCGCCAGACGCCGACGAACCGAGTATCCAGGTAGGCGGCGGGGATTTCCCCGTGGCCACCCTGCTCGTACATCCAGAGATCGCGACACCGGGCACCGACGTCACGGATTTCCAGCGCGTCATCGAAGCGTACGTGGAACCCGCACTGATGCAGATCGACGGTGTGCAGCGTGTCGATTTGCGAAGTCAGCGCGACAGCCTCGTGTTGATCAACTTCGATCCCTACCGGGCCGCAGCGCTCGGTGTGCAGGTGACGGATATCGCGAACACGGTGATGCGCGCGGTGAATTCAACCGGTGGGCTCGCCAGCGTGGGCCGGCGCCAGTACACCGTGCGCTTTCTTGGGGGATTCGATCTCGACCAGCTCGGCGAGCTGATTGTTGCCCGGCCAAACAACCAGCCCATACGTCTGCGCGAGGTCGCCGACATCACGACGGAGTTGTACCCGCGTAGCGGTTTCATGTACCGCACAGGTTTCCCGGCCTACTACATTTCCGTACAGGGCAAATACGGCGCAAACGCCGTATCTATCCTGGACGACGTCAACCAGACAATCGATGAACTCAATGCCGGGCCATTGGCCGAGGACGACCTGCAGATCGTGCTGAGTTTTGATGCGTCGGTGCACATCCGGCGCGCGATCGGGCTCGTCAACGGCAATCTCGTGCTCGGCGTGTTCCTCGCGCTGGGTGTGTTGTGGTGGTTCCTGCGCGGCTGGCGCGCGACCCTCATGATCGCGACGACCATTCCTTTCTCTTTGCTCTCGTCGCTGTTGGTACTGAGCCTGCTGGACCGCAGCCTCAACGTCGTGTCGCTCGCCGGCCTCGCGTTCGCAGTGGGGCTGGTTCTCGATGCGGCGATTATCGTGCAGGAAAACATTGTGCGGCTGCGTCAAACCGGCATGTCACCGAGCCAGGCGGCACGCGAAGGCCCAACGCAGGTTGTGGGCGCCCTGTTCGCGTCAACGGTCACGAGTATCGCGATTTTCCTGCCGATCCTGTTCATGCAGGGGCTGGAGGGTCAGCTGTTCGCCGACCTGGCGTTGACCTTGTCGGTGGCGGTGATCACGTCGTTTATTGCGGCGATCACGGTATTGCCGGTTGCGAGCAGTCACTTCAGCAGCGACCAACTTGCCGTTGATCGCCTCAGCGGACTCTGGGACAGGATTACTGAGCGGATTGTCCGCCTGACGAATACGCCGCAACTGCGAGCGAAGTGGATCGTGTCATTGTTGCTGGCGCCGGCCCTCGTAACCTGGCTGTTGGCGCCAAAGCTCGACTTCCTGCCGAAGGCTGACTCCGACGGCGTCCAGGTCTTTTTCAGCATGCCGGAAGGCATACCCCTAAGTACCATCGAGAACGAACTGATTCTCAAAGTCATTGATCGGCTGCAACCGCACGTCGATGGCGAAACCAGCCCGGGGATCCGCGGCTACAACCTGTACTCGTATGGTTCGAACGCGACGGGCATTTATATTTATCCTCGTGATCCGCGCGAAGCACCGGAACTAATGGAGAAGCTTCGCGACGAGATCCTGGTCGGACTCCCGGGTGCCAGGCCGTTCGTTTCCCGTGCTTCGTTGCTCAACATCGGTATTTCCGGTGGGCGTAACATCGATATCGATCTGCAGGGTCCCGAGCTCACGGCGTTGATGGCGGCCGCGAAGGTCGGCCAGGACGCGATGCATGAGCGCTTCGAAGACTGGTCCGTGCGGGCGCAGCCCGGCGTCAGCCTGTCAAGGCCCGAGCTGCAACTGGTGCCCGACGATCTGCGCATTACGCAGGCCGGCCTCGACCGCGGCGGGGTCGCGGACGCGGTGCGTGCATTCACGGGTGGCCTGAGCGCGGGTCGTTACTTCGACGGTAACGAGAGCATGGACGTACTGATCTGGAGCGGCGCCTGGGATACTCCCGAGGAACTTGCGGGGGTGCCAATCTATACGCCGCAGTCCGGTATCCAGGTCATTGGCGAACTGGCCAACATCGAACGCGCGGTTGGCCCAACGCAATTGCGTCGGGTGAACGGCCAGCGCACGGTGACCTTGCAGGTACTGCCGCCGCCGGACATGACGATCGAAGATGCGCTCGACACGATTCGCACCGAGATCGGGCCAATTCTCCGCGACGCTCTGCCCGATGATGCCGAGATTTTCTATCGTGGCACGGCCGACCAACTCGACGCCGCCGTTACCGACATGAGCAAGAACTTCGCACTCGCAGTGCTGCTCCTTGCGCTCATCATGGCCGTAATGTTTGGTTCGGTTAAGGACAGCCTGATCGTACTGCTCGTGATGCCACTCGCGATCGTAGGCGGTGTCATTGGACTGCGAGTTCTGAACCTGTTCACGTACCAGTCGCTCGAATTGCTGACCATGATTGGCTTCATCATTCTGCTTGGCCTGGTGGTCAATAACGCGATCCTGCTCGTTCACCAGACACGCGCGGCAGAACGCGAGGGACTCAACCGCGCCGACGCCGTTGCCCAGGCCATTCGCATCCGCACACGCCCGATATTCATGAGTACGCTGACGTCCGTCTGCGGCATGTTGCCGCTGATGTTGGTGCCGGGCGCCGGCAGCGAGATCTACCGCGGACTGGCCACGGTCATCGTTGGTGGCATGAGCGTCAGCGCCGTATTCACCCTGCTACTCCTGCCGAGCATTTTACGTCTCGGTGAGACCAGGCAAGCAATCGTTTCCAGCCCGACCACGCTGCACGAGGATGTGCTCGCGCAACCAAGGATGACATCATGATTCTGAGAAAAAACTTTGAGAACGCGCTAAAGCTTTTGTTTGTGCTGCTGCTGTGCCTGTCGCTTACCGTTGGCTATGCACAGGACCAGGATGAAGCGACGCCCGTGACGATAACGGAAGTCGCCTCGACCAATGTCGCGCCATCCGTACCCGCGGCCGGCACGGTATTCAGCCGCAATGAAACCCAGGTCACCGCCGGCATGGCCGGCCGCGTGGAATGGCTGGCAGAACCGGGAGACTATGTCGAATCCGGCAGCCTGGTTGCAGTTTTCGACTGCGAGATGCTCGAGTTGCAACGGGAACGTCAGCTCGCTGAAGCCGATCGCGCAGCGATCAATTTCGAGACGCTGTCGAGCGAGGTCAATCGCTTCAAGTCCGTCAGAGATGCCAATGTCATCTCGGAAATGCAGCTTGACCGGACAGCGGCCGATCGTGACCTGGCGGGCAGCGATCTTCGCATAGCGAAGATTTCTATTCGGGAAACCGAGAGCCAGCTTGCGCGCTGCAATGTCCGGGCGCCGTTTTCGGGCGTCGTGACGCAACGCTTACGCAATGCGGGCGAGGACGTCGAACGGAGCGCGGTGCTCGCGGCAATGACCGACACCGAGAATCTCGAGGTGCGTGCGTCGGTGCCGATTCGTTACCTGCCGCGCATGCGCGCCGGCCAGTCTGCAGAAGTCCGTTTAAACGAGATGCGCCTCGAAGCGCGGGTCCGTAAAGTCATCCCCGCCGCGAATTCGCAATCACAAACCTTCGAGGTGCGTCTCGACCTTCCTGCCGATGCACCGCGCCTGGTTGCGGCGGGCCAACTGGTCAGCGTCGACTTACCGCTGTCGGCCAACGTTGCACTCACAGTGCCGCGCGACTCGGTAGTACTTAGAGAAGACGGCGCGTTTGTCATGCGCATCAACGATGACGCCAAAGCGGAACGCGTCGCTGTGGAGGTTCATGAGGCCAGCGGCGACTCCGTCGCCGTGCGTGGCGCATTGCAGTCGGGCGACCGCGTCGCTGTGATCGGTGCCGAAGCGTTGGATGATGGTGAGCTCGTGGCGGTGCGGTCGGAGACCTGAGGTCCTCCGAGCAGTCCCGGCAGAGGGACTGGTTGAACTGCCAACACGGCTATCTCTCAGCCGGGCACTTCGTTGAGTCGAACGTCACAATTCAGATGACATTCTCATGACACTTTCATGAGATTTCCCTTATGACATCGAGTGGGCTTTCCCAATATCTTTGCAGTTCGAGAGTCGGTCGTCGCAGCATGATCTGACTTGCGGAGCATCGATACTAAGGAGCGCTTGATGAATCGAAAATCGATCATTTGTATTGGCCTGGCCTTTGCCTTCATCCATGCCTCAGCGTGGGCGGGTACCATATCCACAGTGGCCGTTATCGACGCTAACGGTGGTGTGACGCTCGATAGCGCGGGCGACATCTACGCGGCCAATTTCGAAGGCACGGACACATCCTCTAGCCTGAGGTTTGTCTGGAAGCTGTCCCCCACCGGGGCGTTTGATCCGGTCATCTTCGCCAGTGACATCATTATCGGCTCCGGCAATGACTTCGACTCGCAGGACAACCTGTATCAATCAAACTACGCCGGTGACGTGATCAGCAAGATCGACCCCAGCGGCATCAAAACCACATTTTCCAGCGACGTAAACGGGCCAATCGGTATCGCGATTGATGATACGGATAATCTTTACGTCAGTAACTGTAAAGGCAACAGCATTAGCCACATCACTCCGGGTGGCGACGCCAGCACGTTTCTTGCCTCCAATGAGTTCAGCTGCCCCAACGGAATTACGCGAGCAGCGAATGGGGATTTATATGTCATTAACTGGAATGACGGGCGCATCTTCCATATCACTCCTGCAGGCGTGATATCGAACTTTGCTTCCGTCCCTTCTCCAGGGGGGCATGTGACGATTGCTGGTGAACGACTGTATGCGACATCGTTCGGAGGGCATCAGATCCGGGCGTTCGAGCTGTCCGGTGCGAATGCCGGCAATCTTGTCGTGACGATAGGTATCGGTATAGCCGGATCGACGGACGGGTCATACAGCCAATCGTCGTTCAGGCGCCCCAACGGCATCACCGCGGATGCCACCGGGGCGGTACTCTACGTGACAGACGACACAGGTGTTCGCAAGATCGAGCTTGAAGACGAGGCTACGCCACCACCACCGCCGCCATCACCAACGCCAACGCCACCCCCTGCGAACAGCGCCGGTGGCGGTGGCTCCCTGGGCTGGGTTTCCCTTCTCGGGTTGGTGCTTGTCGCTCTTC
>JAACFG010000139.1 GCA_009937605.1 Gammaproteobacteria bacterium
ATGCGTCTTAATATCCGATTAATAGGCCTCTTGTTCGGCATCACAGCCATCCATTCTGTTGGCCGAGTGATCATGATCGGCGGGGGAATGATAGCCAAAGGCGCGGGTTTGGGCGGGCTTGGGGTCGGCTGGACAGCGGACAAGACCGGTGCCTCAGACAGCAAGATTTTGGGCTTCTTTGTCCTTATTGCACTTGCGTTTATGGCGTTCATATTGTCGATCGGAGTTTCCATATTGGTTTTCGGTGCCGGACTGACTCTGCTCGGCCTGCTCGGTCTGATTTCCGCGAGAGCTATCAAATCTGCTATTTCGCGTCAGCGAGAGTATCTGGCAGACGCCTCAGTCATACAGTTCACTCGACAGACTAAAGGAATCGCCGGCGCGCTAAAAAAAATGGGTGGTAACAAACTCCGGTCGTACATCACGGCGGCTGACCCCGAGGATGTCAGCCACATGTTGTTTGGCAAAGGATCCGAAAAGTTTGGGACGCATCCGCCGCTCACCGACCGAATTAAGGCCCTCGATCCGAGCTTCACCGCTGGCTCTTATGCAGATGTCGAGGATATCCTTGACACCCCGACGCCGCTTGTGCAGTCGATAGTTGAATCGATCGGGAAACCCGATGCGGAACAGGTCGAATATGCTCGGAAATTTAGAAGGTCGGTCCCCGATAATTTATCTACCGCAGTGCATTCCGTAAACGTGTCCCCCCTGCTAACAATCGCTCTGATTCTGAGTCGGGATGAGCAGCATCTTGAGCGTCAGATGCAAGTTGTCGAGCGGGAGTTTGGGACCGGGAATGCTGAATTGGTGCGAGACTACTACGTGGAGGTGTCCAGGTTAGGTGCCGAGTATCGTTTACCGTTGCTCGAAATGGCATTTCCAGCATTGAAACGTCGTGAAGAGGCAGCTCTCATCGAGCTTGCCGGCTTCACCGTGCGGCTAGCGGAGATCGACCAAGACATCGATCTCTACGAGTTCTGTTTCGGCCGTATTCTGCGGCGTAATCTCTTGGCGGCTGTCAACCCATCGCAAACCGAATCACACCAGATCCAAAGGAGAGCCAAAGTAGGGCAGGCAGCAGCATACGTATTGATGATGGTCGCGCAGAAAGGGCATGAAGATGCCGGTGCGGAACTGGCGGCATTGAACGCTGGCACGGCAGTTCTCGGGCAATTGATAGCGGGTGCCCATATAGACCTGCAACAAAGGATTTCGATCGACATCCTGGACGGGAGCTTAAATATGTTGCTCGCACTCCATGGCGACGAGCGCCGTAATGTAGTACTCGCTATTTGCGAAACCGCCGCCCATGATGGGCGCCTGAACGCCGCCGAGGGCGAGCTAATTCGAGTCATCTGCGCGACACTCGATTGCCCGATGCCGCCGATTCAGGCGCGATCTGCTGACTAGAACGTAACGTCTACGCGCGGGTCGACGAAAAGCAGGGTATTACCGTCCGCGTCCACTACCTCTACGGAATACTTGTACACGCAAGTTGTGTCTTCCGGCACAAGCGGCGCGCAATATTTGAATTTCTTCCGTGTATTGTAGGAATCTTCCCCGTCCAGCCAGCTCTCGTTTGGACAAATACTCGGGTCCCCGGCTTTACCCTTGACGATGACTTTTTTGTCTTTCCAGTCATTCGAATCTGGGCTTAGCTTTATGACGAACGGTTTTTGCTTCTTTACCGTCTTTTTCGGTGTAACCGAAATTCCGCCGTCACCGTAATCGACGGTTGCCGTCTTTGCCCAACCGTTGCAGTTGTCCACCTGAGTCGATGCACAGGCTCCGAGCAGCGGCGCCAGAGCACATATATAAATGATCTTTTTCATTGTTATTCTCCCTTCGCTCCTACATTGATACATTAGTTGGAACTCAGAACGCCTGCACGCGTGACAGGGTAAGTGCTCACCCCGAATTCACGATCTCTCCGAATTCCGCATGTTTCCGCAATGGTGCAAGATGTGGTTCCGCCGCCAGCATTCGCTTCGAATAGCCTTTATCCGCCGCGATCTCCAGCGCTTCCAGCGCCTTGTCTTCGTCGCCTGCGCGCAGGTGCACGAGCGCATCGTAATAGTGTGAATACGGATCTTCGGGAGCGAGCTTCAGCACCCGGTCGATAAGCTCCCGCGCTTCGCCCTGTTTGTCGAGCATCGCCTTGATCCAGCCGAGGTCCATCATCGTCAGCGTATCATTCGGGTTGACCCGGTAGGCACTTATCGCCAACGCCTCGGCTTTGCGGTATTCAGCCCGGGCGTCGTCGTCGCGGCCGGCGACCCACAGCGCGTCGCCCAGATTCGACTTCGCAAGGTAGTCGTTCGGCTCCAGTTCTACAGCGCTCGCCAGATTATCGATTGCAGCGTCGTAGTCGCCGAGGTAGTAGTGCATCAGCCCGAGGTTGTTGTGCGCGTTCTTGGTCGGCCGGATGTCGATCGCCCGCTGATGCGCGGACGCCGCCTCGGCGAAGTCGCCGACCAGCGTGTAGGCGGCGCCGAGGTTCGCGAGGGCGTTCATGTTATCCGGCTGCAGGGCGACGACGTAGCGGTACTGCTGCGCAGCCTCTACATATCGGCCGGTGCGGTACAGAAACCCGCCTAGAAAGTTGTACGTGGATGCGTCGCCTGGGTGGACGTCGACGGCGATGCGAAGATTCGTCTCGGCTTCGTCCAGACGTCCGTCTTTCATATAGAGTATGCCGAGGCCTTTCAGTGCAGTCACGTTGGCCGGATCAGTGGCCAGCGCGAGCTTGTACGCTTCTTCGGCCTGGGCGTATTGCCCCATCGACACGTACAGGTCGCCCAGGGCCGTGTGCACGATGTCCAGGTTCGGATTCAGCGCCAGCGCACGCGCGCAGGATGATTGGGCGCGGTCGATGTACACCGGGTCATCGGCCTCGGCATAGCCGCTTGCGAAAACGAAGCACTTGCCGGCGTGGGCGGCGGCGTAGTCGGGGTCGACGTTCAGTGCGGCATCGAACCAGCCGAGCGCAGAGGCAACCGTATCGACCGACTGCGGCTCGCGCGTTACTTCGATGCCACGGCGATACAGAAGGTACGCATCCAGCGACGGATCGTCTGTGACTGCCAGCGATGACCCGCGTACGCCGGGCGGCAGTGCGACACGAACGTTGGCCACGGTCAGGCCGGTAATCTCGTCGCGGACCTTGAAAACATCCTCACGAGGCCCGGTGAACTTCCGGCCGAATTCGTGGAAGCCGGTCTCCGAGTCGATCATCTGCACCGTGACGCGCATCTGGTTGTCTACCAGCTCGACTGAGCCTTCCAGGTACTGCTGCACGCGCAGCCGATCCCGCACATCTTTCGACGAACTGTTCGGTGAGAGCGAGAACGCATCTCCTCGCGACGACACGCGTAGCCCGGGCACCTTCGACAGCCGTGTGATGACGTCCTCGACCAGGCCGTTAGCGAAGATCTGCGTTTCCTCGCTGCCGTCGATGTTCATGAACGGCAGCACGGCGAACGAGTTCTCGACAACGGGCGGCGGTTCGTAATAGGTCGCCGTGATCTCGCCGACTGCGCCCGGTCCGCGCGGCAGTCCCACGGTCTCGTCGTAGACATACACGCCGGCACCCGCGATCGAAAGAGCGCCGATTACGGACACGTACGTGCGGCCGAAGCGCCGCTTGCGTGCATCCGCTGGTGACAGATCGGCCAGCACCGCGCGGCCATCGCGGAAGTCGAGGAACCACGACAGCACCAGCGCGATCGGGAAGCCCGCGATGACGAGCGCGGTGACGAACGTCGCGGTCCAGTCGGGAAAGTGCAGCCGGTCGAATACGACGTCGGCCACCTGGATCAACAGCCAGCCGAGTACGCCGTAGGCAATCGCGGTCTCGAGCACGCCGCGGCGGTTGAGGTTTTCGAACAGGCTGAGCTCGGAAACGCGCGACGCGTCGCCGGCAGCCGCATCCGGTGCCGCCGGCGGTGGTTCCGGTGGTGGCGCCGCGGGCGTCACCAGCAGCCGGTAACCGCGCCTCGGCAGCGTCTGGATGACAGTGGGGTTGTCGGAGTGGTCGTCGAAAGCGTGCCGGAGCTCGCTGATCGCATGGCTTAGCCCTTCCTGGCTGCCTTGGCCGGCACCCCAGGCGGCATTCAGCAGCGTGTCGCGCTCGACGACCTCGCCGGGGTGTTCGGCAAGGCACACGAGCACTTCCATGGCCTTCGGCGCGACGTGCACCGCACCGTCAGGGCCGCTGATCTGCCCCGTCAATGGTTCGACCCGCCGCTCACCCAGGTGAAAACCCTGTAATAGCTCCGTCGTCACCGTCCCGTCCGTTGCCTGCGCTCTATTACCTATTATATAGCGGCGCGACCCGGAATCGGGCATACCGGCGAAGGTTTTCAATTGCTTAGCGAGGCCGCCGAAGTTGCAATAGGCCTTCTCGAGTTGAATTACACGCGATCCTCGGTGACCACGACAAAGCAATCGAGGTTTTGTCGACTATTGTCGATTCGGAATACCTGCGCCTGATGGATGTCATCCAGCAACGAACCGATGCCGAGCGTGCCAAAGGAGGATTTGGCGAACATACAGTTTGAGCTTGGGTTGTAGGCGGGGGGTTAGTCTGGATATGCGGCTTGCAATTCGACGTATGTCGGATGCTATGTTGGCTCATTATCAACCCGACGCCGTCGCAATGAAAATTCATAAAATAACTCGCCGGCGCCGGTCCGGCTTGTGAGTGGCTGCGCCGACCCAAGCCATAGCGGCACTCCCGTAGACTGCCCCGGCGTTACCGCGGTAACGGATGGACTGGGACCTGGCGGTTGGCAGCCTGTTTGGTTGACCTGGTTGCTTTACGTGAGCTCACAAACATGTATAGATTATTAAAAAAACTATATATGATTAGCCTATCATGTATAATTTCATAAAGAATTTATACATATTGTTCAAGATATGACCAAACAGCTAACAATTTTGCCGAGACCTGAGCACCTGGAGACCCGTGCAGTCCTGAAACAACTGGTGACCGCGCATCGCTACCTGGCAGAGCTAAAGGGTGTCGCGGCGACTATTCCGAACCCGGAAATCCTGATCAACGCATTGTCGCTACAGGAAGCGAAAGACAGTTCGGAAATTGAGAACATCTTCACGACGCAGGACGAGCTGTTCAAGGCCGCCGTTCTTTCCGATTCGTCCAGAAACGCCGCCGCAAAGGAAGTTCGACGCTATGCCGCCGCACTCAGGTCCGGATTTGAGAGGATGCGCGGTGACCACCTAATCACCGTCAATCGAATCGTTGAATTTCATCAGATATTAATGGGCAGCGATGCCGGTATCCGAAAGCTGCCCGGTACGGTCATCAAGAATCTGACAACCGGTGAGACCGTATTCACACCCCCACAGGATCCATCCGAAATCCAGGCGCTGTTGACCGACCTGGAGCGGTTCATGAACGACGATACGGTGTGCGCGGCAGACCCGCTGATTGTCATGGCTATTGCGCACCACCAGTTCGAGAGTATTCACCCGTTCTATGACGGCAACGGCAGGGCCGGGCGGATACTCAATAGTCTTTACCTGGTCGCGAAAGGGCTATTGGATCAACCAGTACTCTATCTCAGTGGCTATATCATCGGCACGAAAGCCGATTACTACAGCCTCCTGCAAAGCACTCGAGAGACAAACAACTGGGAACCGTGGTTGCTGTATCTGATCCGGGGCGTTGAAGAGACCTCAAAGCAAACGATAGGGCTCATAGAGGCCATTAGAAATCTGATGAGCAGTTATGAAGAAAGGATTAAGAAAGATCTGCCCAAGCTCTACAGCCACGAGCTATTGGGTAACCTGTTTCGCCACCCCTATACAAAGATTGAGGCCGTTCAGGACGACCTCGGTGTCTCCCGGCTGACGGCCAGCAAATATCTTTCGGCGTTAACAGAAAAAGGATTCGTCGAGAAGCACCGGTCTGGAAAATACAACTACTACGTGAACAGGCCATTGATCCGGATATTCGAATGAGAAGATGTTCGGAAAACCAGGGATTGACAATCAGACAAAACCCAAAAACGAGTAGGGCTTATATAGTCGAGAGTAGCTGTCTTATAAGCGAGAGTAGTTTTCTAAGAAAGACCTGCCCATCTGCCGTATGAAGCCAAACCAGGGCGACGCCATTCAAGACCACGGAAATCGCAAATACGACCTGAAACGACATCTTCCTCGACTTGTGACGCAGCGACTCCTGGGCGATTAACGCACCAGGCCATCCGCCAACCAGGCCGATGAGTTGCAGCGTCGCTTCCTTCGTTCGCCAGCGCGCGACCTTTCGGCCCGGAGCGACGCTTCGCCTTGCCGCCACCGAGCGTGGCGTTAACTGCGTTGGTCCTTCCCTGGTTGTCTTTGGCGGTCTCGTACGAAACGACGTCGCCTTGTATGGGGCGCCGGCTTCGGCTCTTAAACGCCTTGATGTGAACGAATACTCTGGGTCCGCCATCATTCGGCTCGATAAAGCCAAAGCCCTTGTCGTCGTTCCAGGTGGCTAGTTTTCCTTTGTGGGGCATTGCAGTCTTTCTGGTCTGTGGGAGTGGATTGGTTCACCGAGTAGACTAAGGATACCCGCCAAGCATATCGGTGTATCAGCGCACATTGCGGAGTAGAATCTAAAAGGTGAAATACGACCTCATCGGCGATATCCACGGCCACAGCGCGCCACTGCGAGACTTGCTTGAAGAACTCGGCTACGCGAAAACTGATGGCGTATATCGTCATCCCGAGCGGCAGGTCATCTTCCTTGGCGACTTCATTGACCGTGGTCCCGATCAACGGGGCGTGCTGGAGATCGTCAGACCGATGATCGACAACGGTACGGCGTTGTCCGTGATGGGCAACCACGAGTTCAATGCGATTGCGTATCACACGCTCGACCCGGACGATCATAATCGCCACCTTCGCGGTCACTTCCCGAAGAATCGCACACAGCACGAGGCCTTTCTCGAAGTCTTCGAGGGGACATCGGACTACGGCGAGATCATCGAGTGGTTTCGGACGTTGCCATTGTGGCTGGAACTCGATGGGATTCGAGTAGTTCATGCCTGCTGGGATGAGGCATTGATGAACTTGCTGCAGGCAGAGCACCCATCAGTAAACGAGTATCTCGACGATGACCTGCTTGTTGCCGCATCCAGAAAGGGCAGCGAGGAATACGAGGCGGTCGAGACGTTACTCAAGGGCAAGGAGATCGAGTTACCGGATGGCCAGTCGTTCTTCGATAAGGACGGCAACCCCAGGCACAACGTACGCATTCGGTGGTTTGACGGAGAGGCGACGACCTACCAGGAAGCATTCCTGGGACCTGAAAAAGCGCGCAGCCATATTCCCGAGGACCCGATCGGTGCCGATCACATCATTCAGTACTCGCACGATGACCCGCCCGTGTTTGTGGGGCACTACTGGCTGGATACTGAACCCCAAGTGCTGGCACCGAATGTAGCGTGCCTGGACTACAGCGTGGCGGCGAAGTCAGGCGGGAAGCTGGTGGCGTATCGCTGGGATGGGGAGCAGCGACTGGATAACGGCAAGTTTGTATTCGCGGAGAGGGGTCGCGAATAGGCCACAGCGGCGCGGACCGAGTGTGAACGGCGATACTGGTGATAGGGGGTTTGACCCCTTACCTTACGACCGTTTCTACGGAATCGGGACCGGAACGTAATCCTCAACGATGTCCTTCCACCCAAGCTTCGATTGGCGTTGCCCGATGCGGACAAATTCAGATGCCCACTTGGTCAGAGATGTGCCATTCGCCTCCTGGGTATAGAAGGAAAAAGGCTGCGGGAAAGGGAAGTTAAATGTTGGAGCCGTTACCTGGACAGCACCATGCGTGTCATCGCCACTAACGATGAAACGCTTGTAACGTCTTGGATATGCCTCGTGCAGCGCACCATGCTCAGCGAGGATCAGGTCACGGTATGCCTGCGGGTCCATTCGTGAGCCGTCGCCCTGCGCGAAGAATCGATTCGTCGCGTCAGAATCTGTCTCGTAAAATCCCTCGCGGATGGTCGAATCGTTTTCAAGCCGCCACTCGATGATCCCGGTTTGTTGGCCAAAGGCATTGCAGCCGCCGTCGTCGATACAGCTCTGCGGGTAGAACTGCTGGAATTGCCAGTCATTCTGACGGGCCCAGACTGATAACCATGGGATATCGGGACCGCCCGCCGAAGGTGGCGTTCCCAGGTTGACCGCAATAGGTCCTGCGTCGTTGTAAACAGTGAGCTTGGTGTTATTGCCAAAGATGAATCGCGTCAAAAATGGTGCGAAGGCGGCAGCGCCGACGCCGCCAGCACTATGGCCCATGACGGTAATCTGTTTGGCTTTCGGGAACATGTCTGCCGCGACATCCATACCGGCGCTGACGTTGCGAAGCCCGCGGTGATAGCGTGTCGGACTATATGGAAAAGCGGGGTCATCTTTTACATCATTATCGCCGCCGAAGGTTGAACCGTCACAGTACGGCATGTAAACAACCGAGTAGTCCGCAAACGGATT
>JAACFG010000140.1 GCA_009937605.1 Gammaproteobacteria bacterium
GCGGCGTGTAGGCGCCCATGCCCAACATGAACAGATCAGAGACCTCGCGGCTCGAGAGCGGCACCTGCTTCAAACGCTCTGCCCGCCGCGCCTCCTCGGCCCGCTCGGTTTCAGGGACCAGGAGTGGCTTTAGTGAATTGGCACCATAGGGTGGAACCAGGTTTGACATGAGAACACCTACTTTTTTGCTAAACGACAGGGTTGTTGTGCGCCGCTATCCGATCAATGCAATGCCACCAATGACGAACGCGGCCAGAAAAACTGTTTGCAGCACCATGACACCAACCGGTTTTGGGCCAACATCGGCCAGCGCTTTGAGCGACGTCTTGACGCCCAATGCTGCGACAGCCGTGAGCAAACACCAGCTCGATACGGGCGTCAATGCGGTATGCACCTGATCCGGAACCCAGCCCGCGCTATTGACGATGACAAGCGCGACGAAAGCCACCAGGAACCATGGCAGCAAAGGTCCGCCACGAGCATCCGGCGACCGGCGCCGGTGCATGATCATTGAAATAGTTACGACGACCGGAACCAGGCAAGCGACGCGAATGAGTTTCACGAGCGTGGATATCTCACCCGTCTGGTCGGAGATGATGTACCCGGCGCCAACGACCTGCGCTACGTCATGAATGGTCGCCCCAAGAAAAACACCTGCAGTCGCGTTGTCGTACCCGAGGTAGGTCACGAATACCGGGTAGGCAACCATTGCCACGGTACTCAGTGCCGTAACACCGGCCACCGTCAGGATGGTGTTGCGCTCGGAATCCTTGTGCGTCGGCAGAACGGACGCAATCGCGAGCGCCGCGGACGCGCCGCAAATCGCCACTGCGCCCGCCGAAAGAATGGACTGGTCGCCTTTCAGTCCGAATAGACGGCCAATCAGGCCACCGCCCAGAATGGTCGCCACCACGCTTGCTACGATCAATGCAACCATGGGCCAGCCGAGGTCCATAACCTCGTTGGTCGTGATACGCAAACCCAGTAATGCGACACCAAAACGAAGGATATGACGGCTTGCGAAACGAATGCCGCTGGCGAACCGCTCGTCCTCGGTCAGGAAATTGAACGCCATCCCGAACAACAGGGCGTACAGCATCGCCGGCCCGCCAAGCTGATCGCTGACAAAACGTACGGCAAGCGCGATGGTCGCGCTCAGCAGCAGACCGGGCATGGCCGCTCGCGCCAAATCTTTGCTAAGAGTCATTGAAGATCTCTTTTCTTCTGGAATTCGCCAACAGGGGCAGTAAACTGTGAATCAGTATATTATAATTTTTACATATACCCGAATTATTGCCCGAATTATATTGAGCTCGGAGTTCCTGGTGGACCCTAAAGATGGACGATAAGAAACGCGGCATTCACGAACTTTACGCTTTGGATCCGATCGCTGCAGACCGGCAGCTCTGGGGACGCACGCCGGACCCGATAACCCGTCGCGGCTTCCTGACCAAGGGCAGCCTCGTCGCTATGTCGACAGCCATCGGCGCTTCGATCCCGTTCGCACACCTGATGCCGCAGGGATTGATTCCGGCCGCGCTCGCGCAAACAGATACTGCTTTTCAGATCCCTGGCAAGGAAGGTCTCATTGTTCTCAACGACCGTCCGGTCAACGCAGAAACACCCGCTCATTTGCTTGACGATCGCATTACACCGGCGAAGCACCTGTTCGTTCGAAATAACGGCATTCCACCCGTCACGGACGGCATTGACCTCGATGCCTGGGAACTTAGCTTTGGTGGCGAATCGGTAGAACAGGAATTGACGTTCACCATCGGCGAATTGAAAGAGAAGTTCGATCACCACACCTACCAGCTGCAACTCGAATGCGGCGGCAATGGCCGTAGCGAATTTGTGCCTCCCGCTTCGGGCAATCAGTGGTCGACGGGCGCCGTCGGTTGTCCCGAGTGGACCGGCGTACGCCTCAAAGACGTACTCGAACATGTGGGTATCAAAGGCGATGCCGTGTACATCGCGTACTACGGTGCGGACGTTCATGCCAGCGGCGATCCGGGCAAAGTGCCCATTTCGCGGGGCGTACCGGTTGAAAAAGCGCTTGAGGACGAATCGTTGATCGCCTGGGCGATGAATGGCGAGGATATTCCGCCGATGAACGGCTACCCGCTGCGTCTTGTCATCGCGGGCTGGCCGGGTTCGGTTGCCGGCAAATGGCTGAACAAGATCGTAGTGCGCAACCAGGTTCATGACGGACCTAAGATGACCGGCACGTCCTACCGCGTTCCCTGCAAGACGGTGGCACCCGGCACGACAGTGCCCGACGAAGAGATGTGCATCATCGAGTCCATGCCGGTCAAGTCGCTGATTACCTTCCCGAAATCGGGTATCGAGCACGCGGTGGGCGACAAACTCGCGCTCCGGGGCCATGCATGGGCCGGCGACCTCGACGTACGCGAAGTGCACGTATCGATCGATTTCGGCGCGACCTGGATCAAGGCGAGCCTCGAAGGCGCGGCCAACCGCTTTGCCTGGCAACACTGGAATGCGGAAGTCGAATTCCCCGAGATCGGCTATTACGAGATCTGGGCAAAAGCCACTGACAATGCGGGCCGCTCCCAGCCGATGGTTGTTCCGGGATGGAATCCCAAGGGCTATCTGAACAACGCCTGCCACCGGATTGCCGTTCAGGCCGTGTGATGAAGGGCACCGCTGCTCTCTCATCTTTTTTGGCCGCTGCGCTTCTTGTCGTCGCGTGTTCCCGGGATGAGGCCACGTCGGAACCTGTCGCAATGCCGGAACCCGTCGTCGCAGCAGAGCCCGCCATCGATCCCGTGACAGGCTTCAAAGTGACGGGCGACTGGGAAATCGTGCGTGCCAACTGCGTGGCCTGCCATTCGGCTAAACTGATTACGCAGCAACGCGGCTCAGCACAGCAATGGCTGACGATGATCCGCTGGATGCAGAAAAAGCAGAACCTGTGGCAATTCGACCCGGTGACCGAGGAGAAGATCATTACCTACCTCGCGGAAAACTATCCGCCGAGCGACGCGCAACGTCGCGCCGCCCTGCCGCCGGACCTGATGCCGCCGAATCCCTATTCAATGGAGAATTAGAATGCTGGTCTCCCCCGCCGATGTAGTTGCCAAGGCGAAAGCAACAATCAAGGAATGCTCCGTTTCGGACGCTCGGACCTGTGCCTCGTCTGGCACCCTGCTGATTGATATTCGTGAGGCTGCTGAATACAACCGCGGACACATCGAGGGCGCCATCTTCTCGCCACGGGGCATGCTCGAGTTCGAGATCCACGGCATCGTCGAGCGCGCCTGCGCGGATACCGACGTCTCGCCCGAGAATGCCGAGATCGTTCTGTATTGCGGCACTGGCGGCCGGTCTGCGTTGGCTGCGCTGGCGCTCGACGCGATGGGCTATCGCAATGTGCGTTCGATGTCCGGCGGCCTCGTCGCCTGGGCCGCGGCCCGCCTGCCGCTCGAGGTGCCTACGGGCTAATGCACGCCAGGTCCTCGGCGACAACGATTTCGCCCTTGTAGCGCGCCTGAACCAGCCCAACGTTCTGCTCCAGGTCGCGCAGGCTGCGCGCCATGAAATGGCTGAGTACCAGCTTGCCCGGATCGATCGCTGCGGCGAGATCACCGATGACTCCTGGCGGCGCATGCAGGCGCCGCGCGATACCCGATGCGCCGTCCGGCACGACCATGTGCATCAAAAGGATATCGGCATCTTTGGCAAAATCGATAAAGGCGGGATCGTCACCATTCTGGTCCGAGGCGAAGACCACCGTCTGATCATCAATCACCACGCGAAAGGCCACCGCCGGGACGATGCCGTGCGGCACGTGCATAGCAGCGACGCTCAAATCCTCGCTCGTATAAACGACGGCCGGTTCGCTGCCCTCCACCTCTCTGGGAGTCAGCATCGGCGTGGCGTTGGTGCCGTCCAGGAAGCTCGACAGGTACGCGTAAGCACCATCGTCTGCATCCAGCATCGCTCGCAGGTAGCTATTGAGCCCCGGAAACACGCTGTCCCCATCAGGGCCGGCAACCGGCAGAGGCCTGTCGCGGTCCGAGAAATTCCCGGACTTGAGCAGGGCCGGAAAATCAGCCGAATGATCCGTATGCAGGTGGCTGAGGCCGACGAAGTCGAGTTCATCGAAACTGGCGCCCGCCTCACCAAATCGCAGGAACGTCCCACCGCCGGCATCAATTAGAACCCGGGACTCGCCATTGACCCAAAGGAGGTAGCCGGACGACGCGCGAGCATCGTCTGCAATGGGTCCGCCCGAGCCCAGGATCTGCAGCATGACGCCCTCCGCTGGTCTGCAAGGCGCGTTTTTTCGCGCGCAAGCTACTGAAAGTACTGCAGCGAGGGCTATCAGCGAAGCTACTTTGATGAAACTACGGATTGTCACGATTTTCCATGCCACGTATTCGTAGATACCAGTATACCGACGTACGCACGCTTTCATTAGTCTTCACTAATAGAAAGAAGGCCAATGACCAGACAAGAAAAACCAATTGCAGTCGTGGGCATCGGAAACAGTCTCCTCACGGACGATGGGGCTGGTATCCACACGCTTGAGCGATTTGCCAGTGAAAACGAAGACGATGGCGTCTGTTGTCTCGATGGCGGCACCGTCGGTCTGGCCCTCCTTGATCGTCTCGCGAACCTGGACGGACTCGTCGCACTTGACGCGATGAAGCTGGGCAAGAAACCCGGCGCGGTAACTGTACTACTCGGAAAAGACATGGACTCGCACCTGCGCAATCAGCACGGTAGCGTGCATGAAGTCGGACTCTCCGATCTCATGGATGCGCTGCGATTGAGCGGCCAGCTTCCCGAAAACCGTGCATTGATCGGTATTGAGCCCGAAGACATGGACTGGGGCACCGAGCCAACCGCGACCGTCGCCGCTGCCATTCCTCAAGCTGCCGAACTTACCCACGACCTGGTTCGTGAATGGCGTACCGGGGAAATCCCCGCAGAGGTACGACCATGACCACAGAACAGGAGTCCCTGGCGCCGCCGTCACCCTTCCACGGGAACGTGCGCCCTATTCTCAACGAAGTCATGCACGCGATCGACAGGCTGCTTGAGACGGACGAGCCCACAACGATCGACCTCGCGGGACTGCCATTTGGTCCTGGCGAGTTGGAACACCTGGAAGCGGCGCTCGGAACGGGCGAGCTTTCGGCAAAACTGGATGCGCTGGGGACGAGTCGCATCCGCGAGACGGCCTATCCGGGCGTGTGGTGGCTTGAGCACCGCAATGCTTTTGACGAGGTTGTAGGCCGCTACCTGGAAATCACACGTACACCAGAAATCCTGTCGTCACAGGACGCCGACATCATTGCCGGTCGCGCTCGTCTGGAGGATCAGTTCGAGTAACCAATTTTTGCGGGAGGAGAACAGCATGAAAAGAACACCGACCGTCGGGGAAGTATTGCGAGCGAAAGGGGTTTCGCGACGCGGTTTTCTCAAGTATTGCGCAACCACGGCATCCATACTGGCATTGCCGCCGAGCATGATTCCTCGTATCGCCGAGGCAATCGAGAACGCGCGGCGCCCGTCAGTCATCTGGCTGTCGTTCCAGGAGTGTACCGGGTGCACCGAATCGCTGACGCGATCTGCGTCGCCAACCGTCGAAGGGCTCATTTTCGATACGATCTCTCTCGACTACCATCACACGCTTCAGGCGGCGGCCGGTGACCAGGCTGAAGCCGCACGACACGCGGCGATGGTAGAGAACGACGGAGGCTACCTGGTCCTCGTCGATGGCTCGATCCCAACGGGCAACCCCGGGTTCTCGACCATTGCCGGAATCAGCAATGTCGACATGCTGAAAGAGACCGTCGCAGGCGCTGCAGCTGTTGTCGCAATCGGCAGTTGCGCCGCGTTCGGTGGTATTCCGGGTGCCAACCCGAATCCTACCGGCGCCGTTTCGGTAATGGACCTCGTGACTGACAAACCGGTCATCAACGTTCCTGGCTGCCCGCCGATTCCGACGGTTATGACAGCCGTGCTCGCACATTTCCTGACGTTTGGTGCGATTCCGGATCTCGACAAGCATGGACGGCCAATGACGTTCTTCGGCACGACGATCCACGATCGCTGCTATCGCCGCCCATTCTACGAGCAAGGCAAATTCGCCAATACGTTCGATGACGAAGGCGCGAAAGCGGGCTGGTGCCTGTACAAACTCGGCTGCAAGGGCCCGACGACGTACAACGCCTGTGCCACGGCCAAGTGGAACAGTGGCACGAGCTTCCCGATCGAAGCCGGTCACCCCTGCCTCGGGTGCTCCGAACCGAACTTCTGGGACGCTGGCGGCTTCTACGAGCCGTTATCAACGGGCAACTTCGACAGCGGCGAAAAGCTCGCCGGTGCCGCCGTTGCAGGTGTCGCGCTCGGCGCAGTCGCTGCTGCTGCCGGCCGTCGTCGTCAAGCTAAATTTACTAAGGAGGGATGAGATGGACCTTCTTGAATTCGCAAAAGGCCCTGCACTCCAGGTTGCCGCTTATATTCTTGTTGCCGGTTCGATCTGGCGACTTATCGGTATCCTGCTACTCAAGGAAAAACCGGATTATTCCGAACCACGTCAATCCGCCGGGTTACTCGCTGCGCTCAAGGTTATCTACACGCGTAGCTTTACAGCGGCTCCGTTCAAGGCCGCGACTCTGTATCCGAAAATGCTGGCCTACGTCATGCACATCGGCTTGTTTGCAACTGTTTTCCTTTTCGTCCCTCACATCATGTTCTTCGAGGGATTCCTGGGAATCGAATGGCCCGGGCTGCCGAATAACATCATTTACCTTTTGGGTGTTGCCGCGGTCGTCGCCAGCTTCGCGTTGCTGGTCCGTCGCCTTACGAGCCCTGTGTTGAAGCTGATCTCGAACTTCGACGACTACTTCAGCTGGTTCGTAACGGTGCTGCCACTGATTACCGGATTGATGATCCCGGTACGCATGGGTCTGCGCTACGAGACAATACTGGCGATCCACATACTGTCAGTCGCCCTGCTCATGATCTGGCTTCCATTCGGCAAGCTTGGACACACGTTCCTCGTGTTCGTCACGCGTGGCACGACGGGAATGGTATTTGAACGCAGGGGGGCCAAGACATGACCACTGTTGACGGAAGACACGAGCTTGATCGGGAAGCGGAACGGCTGGCCTATAAGCCACCGGAGATTCGCCACGACAAACAGGGCGACATGGGTTCTGACGAACGCATCAACAAAGCGATGCACAATTTTGTCAAGAATTTCAACACACAGACGGCCTCGTACCTCGATGGTTGCCTGCACTGTGGGATGTGCGCCGATGCCTGTCACTTTCATGTACGTACAGATGACCCGCGCTACACGCCGATCTGGAAGATCGAACTGTTCAAGCGCACGTACAAACGCCAGGTCGGCCCGTTCGCATTCTTCTACAGGCTGCTTGGACTGAAGAGACAGGTCACGATTGAGGACCTCGAAGAATGGCAGCACCTGCTGTACGACAGCTGCACCGTCTGCGGCCGTTGTTCGCTCGTATGCCCGATGGGCATCGATATCGCAGGGCTCGTTTCGATGGCCAGGCACGGCATGTTCAAAGCCGGCCTGGTTCCACACGAACTGCATGAAGTCGCCAAGAAAGCCGCTGAAACCGGCAGCCCGCTCGGCATTACGCCTGACAAATTCGAAGACCGTGCTGACTGGATGGCCGACGAACACGACGTCGAAATACCGATGGACGTCGACGAAGCTGACGTATTGGCAGTCATGTCATCGATCGAGATCCAGAAGTACCCGCAGTCGATTGCTGCAACGGCGAAGATCCTGAATGCTGCTGGCGAAAGCTGGACCTTCAGAACCGACGGTTTTGAAGCCACCAACTTTGGCATGCTCTCGGGTAATCCTGAATGGCAGAAAGCCGCATCGCTGAAACTGATCGACGCCGCGGTGAAGATCGGTGCGAAGACCCTGGTGCTCCCCGAGTGCGGGCATGCCTACATGGCCCTGCGCTGGATGGGTGCCAACATGTACGGCAAGCCCTTGCCGTTCAAGGTAATGCACATCTCCGAGTACCTGGCCGACGCATTGAACACCGGCAAGATCAAGGTGAAGAAGGTCGACAAGAGCATCACCTATCACGACCCCTGCCAGGTCTCACGGCGCGGCGGCGCAACCCAGGCGGCGCGCGATGTGCTCAACCACCTTACCGGCGATTTTCGCGAGATGCCCCTGGGCGGCGACTACAACTGGTGTTGTGGCGGCGGCGGCGGTGTCGTAACGATCAAACGGGCCGACCCACTGCGGCATCGGGTATTCAAGCTAAAGATGGACCAGGTCGAACAGACCGAGGCGGACGAACTCGTCTCGAGCTGCGCCAATTGCCGACAGAGCTTCGACGATTCGCAGCAGCACTTCGGCTGGGATTACACAATGGGTAGCCTCATGGAAATGGTTGCCGAGAACCTTGAGGAGGATGGGTCATGAGCGAGAGAATCGTAGTAGATCCCATCAACCAGATCGGTCAGGCGTACTCGTCTGGCACAATGGTGCGCGGAATCGAAATCATTCTGCAGGGTCGCGACCCTCGTGACGCCTGGGCATTTGCCCAGCGCATCTGCGGCGTGTGCACGCTCGTGCATGGCGTGGCATCAATTCGCTCTGTTGAGAACGCGATCGGTGCCAAGGTTCCGCCAAACGCCGAGTTGATCCGTAACCTGATGATCGGCGCCCAGTATATCCACGATCACGTCATGCATTTCTATCACCTGCATGCATTGGACTGGGTAGACGTCGTGTCGGCGTTGAGTGCTGACCCGAAAGCCACTGCCGCGCTGGCGCAGTCGCTGAGTAGCTATCCGCGTTCGTCGGAAGGCTACTTCCGCGATGTGCAAAAGAAAGTCAGGGACTTCGTCGAAGCCGGACAGCTGGGCATTTTTGCGAAAGCTTACTGGGGCCACCCGGAATACAAGCTGCCACCTGAAGCCAACCTGATGGCCGTAGCCCATTACCTTGATGCACTCGAGTGGCAACGCGATGTTGCTCGCCTGCACGCGATTTTCGGTGGCAAGAATCCGCACCCGAACTTCGTCGTTGGCGGCGCGCCCAGCCCGATCGATCTGAACTCCGACTCTGCGATCAACTCGAAGCGGCTTTCAGAGGTGCAGGACATCATCAACAAGATGAAGGTGTTCGTTGAGCAGGTTTACGTGCCCGACACACTCGCGATCGCCAGCTTCTACAAGGACTGGTTCTATCGCGGTGAGGGCCTCGGAAACTTCATGTGCTTTGGCGACCTGCCAGGCACCAGCATGGACGATCCGGACTCGTACCTGTTCCCGCGTGGCGCTATCCTGAATCGCGATATCTCTACGATTCATGAGATCGACTTCACGGATCAAAATGGCATTCAGGAGTTTGTCTCCAGTTCCTGGTACGACTACTCCGGCGGCAAAGAGGCCGGACTCCACCCGTGGCTGGGCGAGACCAATCTGAACTACACCGGGCCTCAACCGCCGTACACCCACCTCGATGTCGAACAGTCCTACTCGTGGCTCAAGTCGCCGCGGTGGCAGGGACATGCGATGGAGGTCGGTCCATTGGCTCGTGTCCTGATGCTTTATGCGAAGGGCCACGACCTGACGCAGCACCTCGTCAATAGCACCCTGCAGCAGCTCGAACTGCCAACGCGGGCACTGTTCTCGACGCTCGGCCGCACCGCGGCACGTACGCTCGAGACGGCGGTCCTCGCGGACGGCATGCAAGGTTGGCTCGACTCGTTGATCGCCAATATCAAAGCCGGCGACACGAAGACGTTCGACGCGACCCTGTGGGAACCCAAGAGCTGGCCGAAGGAGTGCAAGGGCGTCGGTGTCATGGAAGCACCTCGCGGCGCACTGTCTCATTGGGTCGTCATCAACGATGGCAAGATCGCGAACTACCAGGCTATCGTTCCAAGTACCTGGAATGCCGGTCCTCGCGATCCGAACGGCAAGCCGGGAGCCTACGAAGCCGCGCTCGAGGATGACCACACGATGTACGACCCGGAGCAGCCACTGGAGATTCTGCGCACGATTCACAGCTTTGACCCGTGTATCGCGTGTGCTGTCCACGTGACAGATCCGGAAGGAGAGGAGTTGGTGCAGGTCGCGGTGCGCTAGTCCTAGCGTAATGCGATAGTCCAACCGTGCGGACTCGGGCGCTTGAAGTGCCCGGCTCCGCACACCTGTCTACGAACCGTATGCCCCGAGAGGCGAACCATTCGACTGGCACGCTGGTGCTATCGGACCGGTCGGGAGTTCGATCCGAGGAGCGAAGCGACGACAGGCGTCTCGCGCAGCGAGCGCCCATCTCTCCGGGCGCGCCATCTACCAAGGGCTTGAGCGCCGCCGGCATTTGCCGGCAGCCTTGAGTCACCAATATGTCGCCAGCTATTTACCCGGGCTTTCTGAGTGTGCTCAGTTTTACTCTCACATTAACGATTGGCCTCGCCCAAAGGGTCTACTGACCCTGTAGAATCTGGTCATGTCCTTGTGGGGAGAAATCCGGCGTCGCAATGTCCACCGCGTGGTGATCGCGTACGTGGCGGCTGCCTGGCTGCTGATCCAGGTCGTGGAGACCCTGTTCCCGGTATTCGGCTTGTCCGATATGGCCATCCGGACGGTCGTGATCGTCCTTGGAATTGGATTCGTACCGGCGGTCATCCTGTCGTGGATCTTCGAATGGACGCCGGAAGGACTCCAGCGTGATGGTGAAATTACGGCGCCTCCACCGGCCGCTCGTGCACGTCGATTCGACGCCGCGATTATCGCTATGCTCGTCCTGGCCGTCACTTACTTCGCCGTCGACAAGTT
>JAACFG010000024.1 GCA_009937605.1 Gammaproteobacteria bacterium
GGAACCAGAAACAACAGCAGTGCGATCTGCCACGAGTCGGACAGAAACATCGCCGCATACGGAACTGCCGTGAGCAGCACAGTAACGCCGATAAACGACAATGCACGACGGTGATTCGACTGACCCAGGTGATCGGCGATATACCCGCCCAGGAAGAAACCCGAGCCACCGACGATACCGATGATCAACCCAAGGTAGATACCGACCTCGTCGACGGGCATCCCGTAACTCCGCACGAGGAAGCTCGGCAGAAAGCTGATTACTGAATAACCGACATACGACGACAAACCGGCCGCCACTGTCATGTGTACGAAAGAGGGCCTGCGCGACAAGAACCGCAGCGTCTTGGAGAACGACGGCTGTTCGCCAAGCGCTTCTCTTCCCTCGGAATGTCCTCGTTTCGGTTCAGTAACGGTGAATCGAACGATCGCCGCCAAGACGAGTCCTGGCAGACCGACGACCAGAAGCGCCTCTCTCCAACCAATGTTCTGCGCCACCCAGCCGCCGCCGAGATAAGCCATCATGATGCCGGCCGAAATACCTATCGTGTACACGCCCATCGCGGTCGAGCGCTTCTCGGGTGGATACAGGTCGGCGATCATCGAATGTGCCGGGGGACTACAACCGGCCTCACCAACGCCAACGCCGATACGCGCAAGCGCTAACTGCGCAAAATTGGCCGCCATACCCGACAGGGCCGTCATGCCGCTCCAGACAGCGACGGCGACCGCGATCAGGTTGCGGCGATTGTGCCTGTCTGCATAGCGTGCAACCGGGATACCGAGAACGATGTAGAACATGGCGAACGCGGTGCCGGTCAGGAACCCCAGCCACGCATCCGAAACACCGAACTCGTCACGAATCGCCGGCAGCAGGATCGCCAGGATCTGCCGGTCGATAAAATTGAACATGTACACGACAGCAAGAATGACCAGCGCGTAGCGCCGAGCAGCTGTCGTTATGGTCGCTTCAGGCCCGCTCAATGAGCGCGTACTTCTTCGGGCGTGCGACTACCCGCGTTCGGGCGCCGTGGATCAGCCGCCCCACGAAAGACACCATCACGTACCGCAACTGCCTGCACGCTGCCCATCGTAGAGCGCGACTCCTTGATATCATGGCCGCGCTCTTGCAACAGCAGCACAGTATCCGGGCTGATACCTGGTTCCAGCTGCAAGACGTCGGGAAACCACTGGTGATGAATGCGCGGCGCTGCGGTTGCCTCCGCGATGTTCATGCCGTGATCGATTACATTGACGATCATCTGCAAGACCGTTGTGATGATGCGACTACCGCCCGGGCTGCCGGTAGCGAACCAGGCCTCGCCGTCGGCAAAAACAATGGTCGGCGTCATAGAACTAAGTGGGCGTTTACCTGCTGCGATGGCGTTGGCGTCGCCACCCAGCAACCCGTAGGCATTGGGTACGCCCGGCTTGGCAACGAAGTCATCCATCTCGTTATTCAGCAGGAAGCCCGCACCGGCAACCGCGATTGAGGAGCCGTAAGAAAAATTCAGTGTGTAGGTATTGGCCACGACGTTGCCTTCGGCATCGATAATCGAGAAGTGCGTCGTGTCCTCGCTTTCGGGAACAGGAGCAACGCCCGGCGCGACGTCCTCGGACTTGCGCGCCTGCTTCATGTCGATCGTCGCGGCCTGTTCGCGCGCGTATTCCTTGCTCATGAGCCATGCCAGGGGCACCTCATAGAAGTCCGGGTCGCCCAGGTGTTCGGAGCGATCCGCATAGGCCAGGCGGAATGTTTCCGTGAGCAGGTGAAAGCTGTCGGCACTCCCGTAACCGAAACTGGCCAACGGGAAATTCTCGAGGATATTCAGCATCTGCACAATGTGAATGCCTCCGGAACTCGGCGGCGGCATCGAAACGACTTCGTAGCCGCGATACGTTCCGCGCGCCGGTTCCCGAACGGCGGGCGCGTAGGCCGCGAGCGACTCAGCGTCCACCAGGCCACCGCCGCGCTCCATCTCCGCGACGATCAGGTCGGCTACAGGCCCCTCGTAAAACGCATCGGGGCCGTTCTTCGCAATGAGCTCGAGGGTATTGGCGAGATCGGCCTGAACCAGGATTTCTCCAGGACTGTAGGGCTCCCCGCCCTCCTTGTAGAAATAGCCACAGGCCGCCTCATAACGGCACATCCTCTCTTGCCGCCTGCTCAGCAGCGTCGCCAGGTCGAAACTCACTGGCACTCCGTTGCGCGCCAGGTCGATCGCCGGTTGCAGCAAGCGCTCCCAGGGCAGGCTCCCGTATTCCTGGTGCGCGAGATAGAAACCCGCAACAGTGCCCGGAACGCCAGCCGCCATATGGCTGAACATCGACAGCTGACGATCGACATTGCCGTCGGCATCCAGGTACATATCGCGGGTTGCACGTCGTGGTGCCTGCTCACGGTAGTCAATCGCGATCGTCTCGTCATTGGCGGCGTCGTGGACCAGCATGAAACCACCCCCGCCGAGATTGCCGGCCCGCGGCAATGTCACTGCCAACGAGAAACCGACGGCGACGGCCGCATCAATCGCATTGCCGCCCTCGGCCAGCACTTTCGCACCAATTTCGGACGACAGGCGATTCTGCGCCGAAACCATTCCGAACCGCCCGTACTCCGGATGGGTAAGAGCGTCATAGCGAACGATTGGAGCGGTTGGCGACTGCCCGGCCGCAGGGTACGAGAATGCTAAAGCGCACAGAAGTGCGAAGAACGTCTGGCGCATTAGCAACCCTCTAGGGCAAAACGGCCTTGAACAAAAAGAAGAACAGGATGGCCAGAATTGCGCCCGCCGGGATCGTAACGACCCAGGAAACCAGGATCCTCGCGACCACACGAAGGTCAATCGCCTCAATTCCACGCGCCATACCAACACCAAGCACTGCGCCAACGAGAGTATGCGTCGTTGAGATCGGAATACCGGTACCGGACGCGATCACAATCGTCGTCGCAGCAGCCAGTTCGGCCGCAAAACCGCGACTTGGCGTCAGCTGGGTAATCTTCTTCCCGACCGTCGCGATAACGTGACGACCAAAGGTCGCGAGACCGATGACGATACCGCCGCCACCGAGCATCAGGACCCAGATTGGCAACGATGACTCTGCAGCAATCGTGCCGGTCGTGGCAATGGCGATAACCGCTGCCAAAGGACCGATCGCATTGGCGACGTCGTTGGAGCCGTGAGCGAATGCCATGCCACAGGCCGTGAGAACCATCAAAACGCCAAATACTCGCTCAACGGTGTAAAAGTGCTGACTCTTTTCCGCTTTCGGGTCCGGTTGGATTCGTCCAATGACGACGGCCCCAAGCAGCGCAATGGCCACGGCGACGCCAATGGCCAGCAGGTAGCTGTCGCGCAAACTTATATCCAGGCCCACATGCTTCAGGCCCTTGAGAATAGTCACCAGTGTGATCGTAAACGCGGCCAGGAACATATAGACCGGTACGTAGCGTTTGGCTTTGGCCAGCGGATCGTCCTGGCTAAGGATGAGTCTTTGCACGCTGCGATAAATCAGGTAAGCAATGAATCCCGCGGTCAATGGTGAAACAACCCAGCTCATGACGATCGTGCCGACCTTGCCCCACTGAACGGCGTCAACGCCAATACCGACAGCCGCAAAACCAACGATGGCTCCGACAATCGAGTGTGTCGTCGAGACGGGCCAACCGTTCCTGGAAGCGATCAACAACCACGTTGCCGCTGCGAGCAGCGCCGCGAGCATACCGTAGACGAGCAGCTCCGGAGTTCCGGCGAGCAAGTCCGCATCGACAATGCCCTTGCGAATGGTCGAAGTAACTTCGCCGCCCGCCAGTACAGCACCGGCGAATTCAAAGATCGCCGCAACGAGAATCGCCTGCTTGATCGTCAGTGCTTTCGAGCCAACCGACGTGGCCATCGCATTGGCTACGTCGTTAGCGCCAATGCCCCAGGCCATAAACAGGCCGAAAGCCGCCGCCAGACCAATGTAGATGTATTGTGCTTCCATTAATGGGTCCCCCGGGTATGCAAGCATCCCGAAATGTTATTTTGGTGTCCTACGAAAGCAGTAGTTCGAGGCGACGGCCAACGCGTTCGGCCATGTCCGCAATTTCGCCGGTAATTTCGATGACTTCGTACAGGAACATCGCGTCGATCGGGTCCAGCGTCTTCTCTATCTCGAATAGAGCAGAACGCAAAACAGTCTGTTGCTCATCCGTATGTGTCTCTATTCGATCGAGCTCTTCAATCATGTCAGCGACCAGTGTTACTTCGGCACCTTTGAACCCGGCCGTAAATAGTTCGTCCAGCTCCCTGACACTCTTGCGCGCCTGCTTCGTGGCATCGATGTTGCGGTCGACGAACTCTTTGAACTGCGGCGCAATTTGCTTGGGGATCTTCATCTTGCGCCCGAATATGACGCCGGAAACATCCTTGGTGCGATTCGCGATCTTGTCCTGCACCAGCAGCAACTCAAGCAGGTCCTCTCGTGGTACCGGCATGAACAGGCTCTTGGGCATGTTGATGCGGATGTTTTTCTTCAGGTTGTCGGCTTCATGCTCGAGCGCTTCGATCTGCGCGCGGACCTCAGCCATACGCTTGAGGTCGCGCCTGATGACGGCATTGACGAAGGGGCGCAGTTTCTTTGCACATCGATACACGATATCCATGTGCCTCTCAAGCGGCCGAACCGGCGATGAGCCGAATATATTTGCCAGCATATTTGCCATTGGTCTTATTCCTCCCCGGTCGCGTACGGTTGCGCGACGCGCAATCCTACCACGCGGTTGGCCCCAAATCGCGCCATCCGGCATGCTAAACTTCGCGCCTTTCCAGCAACCGGGCAATCCGTAGAACTACGACATGACAAACTGGCTAATGAAATCGGAACCCGACGTCTACAGCATCGACGATCTCGAGCGCGATGGCCGCGAAATGTGGGACAGCATTCGCAACTACCAGGCCCGCAATATGATGCGTGACGACATGCGGATCGGCGAAGAGATCTTCTTCTATCATTCGAACTGCAAGGAACCGGGCATCGTTGGCATTATGAAAGTAGCCAGCGAGCCGTACCCGGACCCCGTGCAATTCGACAAGAAGTCCCGATATTTCGACCCCAAGAGCACAAAGGAAAATCCACGCTGGATCCTGGTGGACGTCGAGTTTGTCCGTAAACTAAAACGCAATATCACGCTGACCGAGATCAAGGCGGAGAAGAGCCTCGAGGACATGATCCTGACTCGCAGGGGCAATCGACTGTCGATCATGCCGATCGAGAAAAAGCACTGGAACAAGATTCTAAGCCTCGAGTGAGTCGTGAGGAAGAAGTGGATTCTATTGGCGGCCGCGCTGCTGGGGGCAGGACTCTGGGCGGCGACGCCATCGCGGCTGGAGTTTGACGCGCAGGCGACCCTGCCTGACCTTCCAGTTGCGAGTGTCATTCCCGGTACCGAAGAACGCGTAGTCCGTGTCTCCGACGACCGCACCGAGTGGGCGGTCGTGGCCTTGCATGGCTTTTCCGCGACTCGGCAGGAAACAGCGCCGCTGGCAGAAACCGTGGCGCAGGAACTGGGCGCGAACCTGTTCGAGGCGCGCCTGGCGGGCCATGGACTTATCGAGAACGCGTTGCAGGGAGTCAAGGCCGAGCACTGGCTTCGTGACGCCGCTGACGCGCTGGAACGCGGCGCCGAGCTGGGCGACAAGCTGATCGTGATCGGGACGAGTACAGGAGCGACACTTGCCACCGCCATGCTCGACCAGGAGGTGGCGCAGCGCATCGATACGCTGGTCATGATTTCACCCAACTTCAAACCGCAGAACAGAGCGGCTCCGTGGTTGACGCGTCCGGCTGGCCCGCTAATTGCTCGTCTCACAATCGGCGATGTGCGCTGTTGGGAAGCGGAAAACGAATTGCAGGCGCTCTACTGGACAACCTGCTATCCGACGCCGACGGTCGTCGAGGTCATGCGCCTGGTCGATCGGGCCAACCGGATGTTGCCCGCGAAAATATCCCAGCGCCTGCTCGTATTCTATTCCGCGGATGATGACGTCGTCTCGTCACAAGCAGCAATCGAGATTATTGACGCAACAACATCGCCCGCAAAAGAGTTCATCGAGATAGACACTTCCGGCGAAGCAAGCGACCACGTGCTGGCCGGCGACATCATGGCGCCCGGCAATACCCGGAGTTTCGCCGACGCGATTGTCGAATTTATTCGGCGCCCAGCTCCCTGAGACGTGCCTGTATCGGACCCGCACCACCCAGCGCCAGCATGATGACCAGATCGCCTGGCTGCGCCCAGGACAGGGCCTCTTCCAGCGTCTCGAGTTCCTCATCGTTATGGCCAATCTGCTCGTCAGTCGCGCCATGCTTCTTAAGCTCGTCGCTGATGATGTTGAACACGTCACCCGGCTCACGGCCGCGATGGTAGTTCGCCAGCTCCGAGACGATGACGCGATCAAGGCCGATTTCCCACGCATCGCGGGCGAGCTCCCGGATCAGCTCGTCGGTTCGATCGCCCGCCTGTCCGAAACAAAGCACCCGGCGTTCAGCGGGAATCGCCCGGGCCATGTCGAACAAGGCACCCATAGCGGCTGGATTGTGGGCGAAATCGATCAGCACCTTGAAGCCGTTCAGATCATAGAAATTGCAGCGCCCCGGATTCTCGTCCTGCTGCATGGTCTTTAATCCGCTGGCGATATTCTCGATCGAAACACCGAGGCACCAGGTCAATGCAGCCGCCGACAGCGCATTAGCCACGTTGTGACGCGCAGCGCCTCCCAGCGTCAGCGGAATGTCGCCAGCGTGACAAATCAGCTCACGTGCGCCGTTCTCGACCTTCAACAACTCGTCGCCATCGAGGATGAACGCCGCTCCGTTGGCGGCGATGTGCTTCATCACTGTCTCGTTGGTGGGATCCAGGCTGAACCAGATGAGCTCACCGTCGTAGTCTTTCGACCTGGCCACCAGCCGATGGTCGTCGGCATTGAGAATCAGGCGTCCTGCTGCGCGCACGGCATGGCTGACCACCCACTTGATAGCCAGAAGCTCATCGAGGTTTCGGGAGCCGAAATCCCCGAGATGGTCTTCGCTGATGTTGGTGATCAGGGCCGCATCCGCGCGCTCGACTCCGAGGCCACGGCGTAGCAGACCTCCGCGCGCTGTCTCGAGTATTGCTACATCGACCTCTTGCTGGCGCAACACCGCGCGCGCGCCGCCCGGCCCGGACCAGTCATCACGATCGATAATGCGTTCATTGACCGCAATCCAGTCCGTCGAGCTGACACCGACATTGTGGCCGGCCACGCGCAGAATATGTTTGGCAAATCGCACGGTTGTCGTCTTGCCATTAGTTCCGGTGACGATGCCAATCGGAACGTCGCTGAATGTTTTCCACTCGAGCGCATCCGGAATTTCGCGTACCGGCCATGTTTCTGAACTGCCGCCCAGGCCAACCGACACTTCGTCATCATCCCAAAGCAGCGTCGTGTTATTTGCAGCTGCCTCGTCGATAAGCCACATAAGCTCTACGTTGGCTTCGTCCGCAGCGGACTGTCTAAGCGTGGCCACCGCTGCATCGAAATCCGGCTCTTCCTTCGAGATACCGAGCTCGAATGCACTGGCCGCCCACGCCCACTCGTTTATTTCCGACGCCGCGTACAACTGATCAACGGGCGCGGAAAACGCAAGGCTGATTCCGCCCTGCAAATTAACGAATGCGAACTCGGCCGACGGCCAGTCGAGCGCCTCGAGCATACGACCGACATTGTCGGCCCAGACGGGAACCAGGCTCTCGCCTTCCTCGGGCGAACACGCGACGTCGAGAATCGATCCCACGCCATCGAATATGACGTTTGGCCCGGTTAACCGGCGCGCATCGATGAACTCCATCATCGTTTGTCAGTCGCCTTCTTCGCGCGCGATGCGCACGCCGCGTTCATCACTGATGATTTCGAGGTCGTCGGCAAAATTGAAGTCCCCAAAATCTGGCAGATCGACAGTCGTGGCCGCTTTCTTGCCGCCGTTGTCCGTGCGCGATCCGGAGTTGAAGTAGATAATCTGCTTCCAGGTACGCTTGATGTGATCGCCCAGCACGAGAATCAGGTCGCCGGTCTCGGCCATTTCCAGCGCGCGCGCGTTGGCTTCCTGCTCGTCCGGAATGACCTCGATCTGGTCAGTCGATATCCCTTCCTCGAGCAGTTTGTTCTTCAACATCGTGGGCACTTCATCCTGGTCCCTGCCACGGCGATTGTCGTCTGCGCGACAGATGAAGTGGTCGAAATGACCGGATGCGATCTGCGCGATTTCGCGGATATCCTCGTCGCGCCGGTCTCCCGGGGCCGACAATACGATGACGCGCTTGCCATCGACATCAAAACGATCCACCAGGTCGCACATCGCCCTCACAGCTGCCGGGTTGTGCGCGTAGTCGAGAATCACGCGGAACGGATGCTCGTCGTAGATGTTCATACGACCAGGCGCCTGGAAGAACGTCGAATCGAAAGTCCGCAATCCCTGGCGAATATCCTCGAGACTGATGTCCATGTTGTACGCCAGTGCAGCCGCGAACATCGCGTTCTGTACATTGTGCAACGCACGGCCTTCGATGGTCGCCGGAATCAGGTGGGTCCACACGAGCGGTGTGTGCGACTCGTTATCGTAGATCGTGATCAAGTGACCGTTCATCCCCTGCTCGAGAACAAACGCCTGGCCACCCGTCTGGATGTGTCGCTTAACCAGCGGATGTGCCGGATTCATGGTCACATAGCAGACCGTCTCGGCATCCGTGTAGTCGGCCATCTGCAGGCACAGGGGGTCGTCAGCATTCAGAACAGCCGCGTCCTTGGCGATCTCGATCGGGACGCGCTTGATCTCCGCCAATTGCTCCAGCGTATCAATACCGCGAAGTCCCAGGTGATCGGCCGTCACGTTGAGGCAGCCTGCAACATTGCATTCCTGGAAGCCCAGGCCGCTGCGCAGCATGCCCCCGCGCGCCGTTTCCATAACGGCCGCGTCGACGGACGGATCACGCAGAATCATGTGTGACGAGACAGGTCCCGTCATATCGCCGGGTACCGAGAGCTTACCGTCGATGTAAACGCCGTCAGTCGACGTCAAACCAACAGTGCGTCCGGACATCTTGAGAATGTGTGCCAGCATGCGAGATGTTGTCGTCTTGCCATTGGTGCCCGTGATTGCCGCAATTGGAATACGGCTCGGCGAATCGGGCGGAAACAACATGTCGATTACAGGGCCCGCAACATCACGCGGCGTGCCTTCACTTGGCGCAACGTGCATACGGAATCCCGGACCGGCATTCACTTCGCAAATGCCGCCGCCCGCTTCGCGATAGGATTCGGTAATGTCCTTGGTCAGGAAATCGACGCCGCCAATGTCGAGATCGATTGCCTTGATCGCCCGAATAGCCATTTCGCGATTGTCCGGGTGGATGACATCCGTAACGTCGATCGAGGTGCCGCCGGTCGACAGGTTCGCCGTCGAGCGCAGATACACGATCTCACCACTCTCGGGCACGGTGCTGCGGTCGTAGCCGAGCTTCTCCAGCAAGCGCTCGGCCTGGTGGTCGAACTCCAGCCGCGTCAGGACCTTCTCGTGGCCGACGCCACGGCGCGGATCCTCGTTAACGATCGCCACGAGTTCTTCGATCGTGTGCTTGCCGTCGCCGACGACATGGCCGGGTACCCGCTTCGCAGCCGCAACGAGCTCTCCGTTCACGACGAGAATCCGGTGATCGAAGCCCTCGATGTAACCCTCGACGATGATCGTGCTGCCGTGCTCCCGCGCCTTCTCAAAGCCGACTTCGACTTCGTCAGGCGTGCGCAAATTGATCGCGACGCCGCGTCCATGATTGCCGGCTAGTGGCTTGAGCACGACCGGGTAGCCAATACGCTCGGCCGCTCGAACTGCGTCCCTGGCGGACCGCACCAGCATCTGCTTGGGTACGGGAAGACCAAGGTCGCGGAGTATCTCGTTGGTCTCTTCCTTGTCGGACGCCAACTCAACAGCAATATTGCTGGTATGCCCTGTCGTGGTCGCCTGGATACGTTGCTGGTATCGGCCGTGGCCAAACTGCACCAGGCTGTAGCGATTCAGCCGCAGCCACGGAATATCCCTCTCCTCCGCTGCTTTCACGAGCGATGCCGTACTCGGTCCGAACTCGCGACGCTGTGCATAGCGAATAAACCGATCGCGCTCTTCCTCGAAATTCCAGTCGTCGTCAGGCGCGCCTTCGAACTTAAGCTCAGCAGGAAGCAGGCTGCCGATGAGATCGAGTGCCAGCTTGCTCGCTTCGCGCCCGACCGTCGCGTCCTTGTACTGGAACACCATGTTGTAGAAACCGGGGCTATCGTCGATGGAGCGGGTCCGTCCATAGGTGACGTCCGAACCGGCTACCACCTGCAGCTCGATTGCGATGTGCTCCATGACATGACCGAGCCACGTTCCTTCATCCTCACGCAGCCGGCGTACGAAACCTCCGGGTTCCTGGTAGGAGCAGCCATGCTCGTGCAAACCCGGCAGCATCTCCAGCAACGGTCCGATGAAGTCCTCGCCGAGTCTGCCGGTCGGCCAGGTCTCGAGCTCACCCAGGTCCAGGACGTGTCGGATTACCGGGAAGCGAGCGAATACATTGGGCCCCACATAGACGTTGGTACTGTCAATTCTCATAGTGTTTGCCTGCCTGTTCTTGTTGTTATTCGGCGAATGCGTCGCGGGACTCGATTTCGAAGCGACCACCGGCAACCAGGATGTGCAACTTCACACCGATCAGGCTGACTGGCTCGCCGCGGCGCGCCTTATCCATAGAAGAATACTTCAAATCGCTCGGGTCGATAATCGTAATTCCACCGCTGCCAACAACTTCGAGCTCGTCTCCGGGCCGGATAAACGCGGCCGTATCCTCGTCGAGGCCAATACCGACCGCGAATGGATTGTATGCGAGCGCCGTAAGCAGCCTGCCCAAGCGGTCGCGCTCGCGAAAATGCTGATCGATGATGAAAGCGTTCGTCAGGCCGAGTCCTGGCGCCATGTTGACCATATCCGGGCTCGGCGTACTGCCTTCCTTGCCGCCGGCGATCATGTGCTCGGGCATAAATGCGGCCCCCGCCGACGTACCGGCCACGTGCATACCTTCAGCATTACGGCGACGAATCGCCTGGGCAATCGCGGTGCCTCCGATCGTTGTCGAGAGGCGCAGCTGATTGCCACCCGTCATGAAGACGCCATCGCATTTGTCGATGTAACTCAGGTCCTCATCCGACTGGCAATCCTCGCGAGTCACAAAGTGCAGGACCTTCGCGTGCTTTACGCCGAGAGAGCGGAATAACTTCTCGTAGTTGCGCCCCGTATCCTCGAGTTCGGAAGCGGTCGGAATAATGCCAATGCGGGCGTCTTTGCCACCGCAGACGTCGACAAACCGGTCAAGTATTTCGGGGTTATTGAGTTTTTCTTCTGCGCCGCCAATCGGAATGATGTAACCACGATCGGCGCCGACGATGTTGTTTGCGGGACTCATGAATAGCTCGGAGGGCGAAAAAGGCGGCCATTCTACACAAGAAAAGGGCACATCTTGCCCTTAATGCTGCAAAATAGCGCACGTGAAAGAGACCAACTTACCCCTGGGCCAGGAAACCGACTATCCGCACAAGTACGCACCGGAGGTCCTTTGCCCGATTTCCCGCCGGGAGTCTCGTGCGGCGCTCGGCCTGGTTGATGAACTGCCTTTCACAGGCATCGACATTTGGAATGCCTGGGAGCTGACCTGGCTGGGACCCGGCGACCTGCCGAGAGTTGCGACTGCGGAGATTCACGTACCGGCTGATTCGCCGAATCTCGTGGAATCGAAGTCTCTCAAGCTGTACCTCAATTCGTACGCGATGAGTTCGTTCGCGTCGGAGACCGAGGTGGCCGAAACAATCGCCCGTGATCTCTCGCCTTGTGTCGGTGCGCCTGTGAAAGTCAGCGTCTTGCCGGTTTCTGGCACTGAAGCGCGGCAAACAGCGAGACTCGCGGGTACCAGTCTCGACGATCTCGAGGTGACCTGCACGGATTGGGAGGTGAATGCCGACCTGCTGCAGGCCGATCCGTCAAACATCGTCGCCGAGGACCTGCACTCCCACCTGTTACGCAGTTTGTGCCCGGTGACCGCGCAACCTGACATTGGCAGCCTGCAGATCAGCTACCGCGGGCCCGGGATCGATCATGCAGCGTTGCTGCGCTACATCGTGTCGTTCCGCGAGCACAACGATTTTCACGAGGCCTGTATAGAACGCATGTTCGTCGACCTCCTCGAACACTGTGCCTGCGAGGAGCTGACAATTTATGCGCGCTACCAGCGCCGTGGCGGTATCGATATCAATCCCTTGCGCTCGAACTGCGGCGAGAGACCGCTCAATCTCCGCCTCTGGCGACAGTAGTCAGTCAGACCCGAGGTCTTCCTCGGAGAGTTCGTGTCCCCAGCTTTGCTTGGCCGTCAGGTAGCGTTTGTTGCTGTCCGTCACACCCGTCACATGTTTGACGCGCGTAATCCCGCCAACGCCGTACTCGCCTAGGTCGTTCACCTTCTTGGGATTGTTGGTCAGCAGGCGAAACGGTCTGCCGCCGACAAAGAACTTGAGCAGCGACGCGGCGTCGCTGAAGTCGCGCGAATCATCGGGGAGCCCGAGTGTGCGATTCGCCTGGTAGGTGTCCTCGCCCGCGTCCTGCAGCAAATAGGTCGCGGCCTTGGCCCACAAGCCGATGCCGCGGCCTTCATGGCCGGCCATGTAAACGAGCATGCCACCGTTGCCGTCCGATCGGATTCGTTCCAGCGCGGTTTGCATTTGGGGTCCACATTCGCAGCGCTGCGAACCGAAGACGTCGCCGGTCAGACAACTGGAGTGGACGCGCACCAGCGGGTTCTCCCATTTTCCGGGATCGCCTATGACCATCACGCTATTCACGGCCATGTAGGACGCGAGCGTCGAAAACGACTGTTGACCGTTTTGCGCCCGCAGATCGTCAGCCAGTTCCTCGATCTTCCCGAGCTCGGTATTGCGCACACAGGCGTACCACTGCACATCGAATTCACTGTCGCAGAGACGCAACGGCAGGGGAATCGGGCCAAGAATGCTGATGGTATGGCCGCCGGCGACGGCATTGCCTGCTTGGATGTGCGACCCGTTGCGATCGATCTGAAACAGGGTGCCTTGCTCGGTCAACCGTTCGCGGACCGTGGGATCAATGTAGGTGAACATGCGGCGGATTATGCAGGATTCGGCGAATTTTGCGACGCCTGTCACTTGCTGACCACCGAGTCATTAAGTATAGTTACTGACCAAAGAGTCAGTAAAGGCCGCAGCATGCCGGACCAGCCCAAATACCAGCGTCGCAAGGAAGATCGCCCGCAGGAAATAGCCGATGCGGCGTTTGCGGCGTTTGCCGAGAATGGTTATGCCGCGACGCGCATCGACGACGTTGCGAAACGGGCCGGTGTCAGCAAGGGACTCACCTACCTCTACTACAAAACCAAGGAAGATCTCTTCAAAGCCGTCGTCAAGAACGTCGTAGTTCGACGTGTTGATGCATTAATTGGTGACGTCGAGTCGACCGACCTGTCATCGGAGGCCTTCATTCGCGGCCCTCTTCTGAGCTTCATGAAGAAGGTACCCGGGTCGCCAATCGCGATCGTTATTCGCCTGCTCATTTCGGAGGGTCCAAGGCATCCCGATCTCGTCGACTATTACTACGAAAATGTGGTCGCTCGCGGGCTCGGGGCAATCACAAAGTTCATTGAGCGCGGCGTCGAGCGTGGCGAATTCCGGCGTGAGGCACTCGAACACCAGCCACACCTGTTCCTCGCGCCCATGATGCTGTCGATCATCTGGCGACTGATCTTCGCCGAGAAACAGCTGAATACGGACCAACTGATGGAATCACAGGTAGACATGTTGCTCACGCAGCTCAGGGCGTGAGTGGAGTAATGAAGATGAGAACAGGCATTACAACGCTCGCGGCGGTCCTCGCGCTAGCGGGTTGCGGTAGCGATAAAGAACCGAATCGTGTCGTTGGCGAGTTGACCTCAGATCGTTACGAACTGACGGCAGAAGTGGCCGAGCCCATCACAACAATCAATATTGCCGAGGGTGAAAGCGTTGCCGCCGACCAGGTCTTGCTTAGCCAGGACGACACGCGCGCCCGCGCCAGGCTTGCGGAAGCCACGGCGGCACTGGCGCAGCAGCAGGCACGGCTCGACGAGCTTGTCCGCGGACCGCGCGCCGAGCAGATCGCCGCGGCTCGCGCCAATGTTGAAGGTGCGACTCAGGATCTCGAATTTCGCCAGACAGAGATGACGCGTGTCGAGGATATTCACGCCCGTGGACTCGCCTCCCCTGATCAGCTGGATCAAGCGTCTGCCGGAGTTGATGCGGCGCAGGCAAATCTCAAACTGCGCCTCGCGCAATTGGAAGAAATGCTGGCTGGCACGACCATCGAGGAACTCGCACAGGCGGAACAGGCGGTCGCACAACTCGCTGCACGACGTGACGCGATTCAAGTCGATCTCGATCGGCATACGATTCGGGCGCCGGTGGCGGGAGTGGCAGATAGCCGTCTGTTCGAGGCTGGCGAGCGTCCGTCCCCGGGGCAACCATTAATGATCGTACTCGGTGGCGAACAACCCTACGCGCGCGTCTTCGTTCCGGAGACCATTCGTGTGCACATCACGTCCGGAACCGCCGCCGTGATACACGTCGACGGCCTCGACGAACCGCTCGACGGTCGCGTCAGGTGGGTGTCGAGTGAGTCTGCGTTTACGCCCTACTTTGCGCTAACCGAGCATGATCGCGGCCGCCTGAGCTACGTGGCAAAAGTTGATATCACGACGAATCGAGAACGACTTCCCGATGGTGTGCCGGTCGAAGTCGAATTCCTGATCGACTGAGCAGCAATGAACGGCGACTACGCAATCGAGGCGCAAGGCCTGTCCAAGCATTTCGGTAATCTGAAAGCCGTCGACTCGCTCGACCTAAAGGTGCCACGCGGTCAGATTTACGGTTTTCTCGGCCCGAACGGCTCCGGCAAATCGACCACGATCCGTATGCTCTGTGGCCTGCTCACTCCGACCGAAGGATCGGCGACGGTTCTTGGCACCCACATTCCTGGCAGAGCTCGCGACCTGCGACCCAGGATCGGCTACATGACGCAGAAGTTCTCGCTATTCGGCGATATGACGGTCCTGGAGAACCTGCAGTTCATCTCCGAAATCTACTCCTATCCCAGGACTGACAGGAAGGCCCGCATCGAGGAGTTGCTCGTACGCTACGACCTGACCGAGCAGCGTCGTCAGATGGCTGGCACGATGAGCGGCGGCCAGAAGCAGCGACTCGCACTTGCCTGCGCGGTACTCCACAAGCCGAACCTCCTGTTACTTGATGAGCCGACCAGCGCTGTCGACCCGCAGAGCCGCCGCGACTTCTGGGCCAACCTCTTTCGCCTGGCCGAAGGCGGCACCACGATCATGGTATCGACGCACTATATGGATGAAGCGGAGCGCTGCCACCGGCTCGCGATTCTCGACCGCGGGGTCAAAGTTGCCGATGGAACCCCGCAACATCTGCAAGCTACAACGGGCATGCATGTAATCGAGGTCCTGGCCGAGGACCCCTATGCGGCGCAGTCTGCAATCCATGACCTGGCCGAAGTGGCCAGCGTTACCCAGCTCGGTGTACGCCTGCGGGTGCTGATATCGGAACGCTTTGACCAGCCACTGGAAATTGTGGAATCGGCACTCACGCGCGCGGGTGTTCGCGCGGAATCAATTATTTCCTCGGCGACACTCGAGGACGTCTTTGTCGCGGTCACGATGGGTCCCGAGGAGCGTGCCGCATGATTTCACTTTCGCGAATGGGCGCCATCATCAGGAAGGAAGTTCGGCAGTTGCGCCGCGACCGACTCACATTCGGCATGGTCTTCGGACTCCCGATTATCCAGATCCTGCTGTTTGGCTATGCCATTAACACGGATGTGCGCAATCTGCACGCTGCGGTGGCCGACCAGGCCAACACAAGCCTGTCGCGCGAGTTTGTGGCCGATGTCGAAGCGACCCAGGTCGTCAGGTTTGTCGACCAGGCTGAAACGCCCGCAGAACTGGAGGCCATGCTGCGGCGTGGGGACATATCGATAGGCGTTTTCATACCGCCTGACTTCGATCGACGAGTCGTTGATCAAACGCGGTCAGCCGTCCACGTACTTGTCGATGGAAGCGACCCAACCGTACTTGGTGTTGCGGCCCAGCTGCGCAACGTGCCCGTGCAGTTCGGGTCCGGATCACAGCGCCAGGCCGTCGAACTTATCGAAACAAGGGCCTACTACAATCCGGAGCGGCGTACGCCCGTCAACATCGTTCCGGGCCTCATGGGTGTCATCCTGATGATGACGATGATGCTTTTCACGGCCGTGGCCATCGTGCGCGAAAAAGAGCGCGGCAATCTCGAACTGCTAATTAATACGCCGGTGAGTTCCGCCGAACTCATGATCGGCAAAGTCACACCTTATGTCCTGATTGGGCTATTGCAGCTGGGCCTGATTCTCGGTGTCGGGCGACTGCTTTTCGACGTGCCTGTACGTGGGAGTGTGCTGGATCTTTACATCGCCGGGACGGCCTTCATCGCGGCGAAGTTATCGCTGGGCCTGCTGATCTCGACCGCCGTGCGTACCCAGTTCCAGGCAATGCAGATGACCGTGTTCATCCTGATGCCATCGATACTGCTGTCCGGCTTCATGTTCCCGTTCGCCGGCATGCCCCAGGTTGCGCAGTTCATTGGCGAGGTTCTGCCAACAACGCACTTCATTCGCCTGACACGCGGCATTATGCTGCGCGATGCCTCGTTGTTCGAACTGACACCCGATTTTCTCTACCTGGTCGGATTTACGGTCGTCGCGATGACTATCGCAGCGCTGCGCTTTACCAAGCGGCTGGATTAAGGCGCCTCGACCGGTATCAAGGGCGGCAACCCGGCCCCCGGAAATAACTCGTCGATCCCAAATGCGGCAATCTGATCAGTACCAGTCCCCTGCTTGCGCATCAGCGCCTCGAAGCGCGGATACTCACGCAGACCACGGTACAACGGGTCTTCCCGCATCCCCAACGGCCCAAATTTTCGTGGCGGTTCAATCGCACCATCCAGCAAGTCCAGCGCTTCTTCGTGGCGCCCGAGCCACGCGTAGGCGCTGGCCAGTAAATGTGCATTGTTCTCTGCCTGTTCGAGCCTGGCGAGATTCTCAGCAACGACGCTCTCATTGCCAAGTGCATGATGCACGAGGATCAGGCCGTGGAGCCCATGCAGGGACTCCGGCTGAGCCTCTGCCCATTCTTCGAAACAGGCCAGTGCGTCATCGATGTCCCCGAGCAGGAGATGGATTACGCCGCGATTCCAAAGGCCACCGACGCTGCCCACAATTTCACGCAATCGAGTGTTTGCCTCAAGTGCATCGTCATAGCGCCCTGCATGAATGTAGGAATTCATCAAACTCCGCCACAGACTTGACGACAACGGATCGCGTTGTATCGTGAATTCATTGTACGGAATCGCCTTGTTGGCGAAGCCGATCTGTCGCAGGAAGCTGCCCGCATTGACATTGAATTCAATACTCAGTGGGTCCAGGGACATGCTGTAGGCGAGCGCCGTCGCTTCGCCCTCAAACGTGGACATCGCCTGGAGCGACAACCGCGCCAGGTAAGCCTTTGCCTGAACATTGTGCGGGTCGATTTCCAGTGCGGTTTCGACGGCCTCGCGAGTGTGCAGCGCCCACTCAGGCCAGGTCCAGTCAGAGAAAGAGATCTTGCCGCCGTTGATATCCCAGTACAGCAACCAGGCTGCCGCGTGTTGGTCATCGATCGCGAGCGATTCCTGCAGGAGACTCTCGGCCAGTTCAGCTGCGGCCCAGGTCTGAAGATTGAGCTGATCTTTTGCCTGCAAGTACAGCGCGTACGCTTCCGGATCGACCACTGCACTATGTGGCATGGCCCCGGTCAGTTCGATTTCGAGCTTGTCGACGACTTCGGCAGCTATTTCGTCCTGGATGGAAAATACATCAACAAACTGCCGGTCGAAACTCTCTGACCAGAGCTGGGTGTCAGTACGCGCATCGATCATCTGCGCAGTAATCCGCAAAGCATTGCCCGCGCGCCGGACCGAACCTTCCATGATGTAACGGACGTCCAGTCGCTGCGCGATTTCGCTGACCGGAAGTTCCTGCCCTTTAAATGAAAAAGCCGATGAACGGGAAATGACACGCAGGTTCTGAACCCGCGACAGCAGATTGATGATCTCTTCAGCCACGCCGTCTGAGAAGTAGGCTTGATCCTGGTCGGGTGACATATCGGCGAATGGCATGACCGCAATCGAGCGGTCGCCATATGAACCGAGCAGGGCCTCATCCCGGGCCTCTTCCGCGGCCTCTGTCGCGATCTCAACGTCGCGGGCAGGGTCCAGCACAAATTTATCGAACGCAAAATAAACGACGGCCAGTGCCAGCACCGCAATAATTACCCGGTCGAGCGCCTTCGCCGAACCGCGAGCCACCGCCGAATCGTGGTCGACTTCGCTGTCGCGCCTCAATCCGTCTGGTGTCCACTCAAACACCCAGGCGCTGACAAGGGCCGGTATAACGCCGATCGCAAGCACGATAACGATGACCCGCGCCGCGCCATCGCCGATTCCGAAGAGCGGCGCCAGCGTGTCGAGGACCTGTACAACGAGCCAGGCCACAGCCACGTAGGCCATCGCGACACGAATCACGTTTCGGCGTTGCAGCTCATGGATTAGTGACATGCAGCTAATCCTAGCCGAAAGACTCGCAAAATTGCGCTCAATCTGGTCCAATCACGGCCCATGGCATCTCAAACAGAACAATCTCCGACGGTTTTTATCGTCGACGACGACGCAGCTATCCGATTTGCGATGCAGGCGCTCATGGATTCGGTCAATCTGAACCACGAGATCTTCGCCTCGGCGGACGACTTCCTCGAAAAGGCCGGAACCCAGCGTCCCGGGTGCCTGGTACTGGATATTCGTATGCCTGGCCTGGGTGGCCTTGAGCTTCAGGAAGAACTGATCAAGCGCGGCAACACGCTGCCGATCATCTTCATTACGGGCCATGGCGACGTGCCTATGGCTGTTGAAGCCATGCAAAAAGGCGCAGTCGATTTTATTCAGAAGCCTTTCCGCGACCAGGAATTACTGGATCGGATTCGTGAGGCGCTCGCGACCGATGAAGAGCGTCGCGAAGAGCAGCAGCATCACGCCGAAGTCGCCGGCCGGCTCGAACGGCTGACGAATCGCGAACGGGAAGTCTTCGACCTCGTGGTAACGGGCAAGCCGAACAAGGTAATCGCCTATGAACTGGGCGTTAGTCAACGCACGGTAGAGATCCACCGTGCTCGAGTAATGGAGAAGATGCAGGCAAGGTCACTGGCTGACCTCGTCAAGATGCATATGACGGCCTAAAGGCGCCGTTGGCGACGCTCGTCAAATTCAGCGCATTCTATGCATTCGTCGGCGTACGGGTAAACCTCCAGTCTGCCGGGCAGAATGTCCATACCGCATTCGACGCACACACCGTACCTACCCGCGTCCAGGCGCTGTAGCGCCGCCGAGATCTTGGCAAGCTCCTCGCGCGCTTCATTGCCGAGGGCATCGACAACCTCATTGTCCTCAAACTCTTTTGCACGTTCCTTGGAATCAGCGTCACTGCCACGTCGCAGGTTGGCGTGAATACGATCCAGCCTGATCGTCAGTTCCTCCTTCTTGGCTTCCAGGGCCTGTCTGAGTCCTTCGTTTCTTGCGGCTGGCATGCTCGCCTCCCGAGCGTTATCTATGGCCCTATTTGACCGCAATAAGGCCCTGCTCGAAATTAGTAGAAGCACTTACCGCCTAATAAGTACATTCCGCGAGCTATTAAGCAACACGCCTTATGGAATGCTATTTGCTGGCGCGTATGCTCGGAACTGTACCTAGACGACCAACCCTTCAGTGTCAGGTGTGATAATGAATGAACTTAAGAAAATCCTGGCTGTTGTCGACCCCACCGTTACGGATCAACCCGCTGTTCGCCGGGCAGCCTGGCTTGCCAGCAAGAGCGGCGCCGAGCTGGAATTGCTCGTGTGCTACTACAACGAATATTTGAGTGGCGATCGGCTGTTCGACTCACCGTCTCTGGAGAAAGCCAGGGACGAAGTCATCCAGAACCATGAAAAGCACCTCGAAGCACTGGCTGAACCGCTTCGTGCAGATGGTCTTGTCGTCAAGACCAGCGCCGTCTGGGACCACCCGCTTTACGAAGGCGTTGTCCGTCATGCCACGGCCAGCGGTGCCGATCTTGTCGTCAAAGACACGCATCATCACTCCGCCGTGACCCGCGCTTTGCTCACCAACACGGACTGGAATCTTCTGCGAACCTGCCCGATGCCCTTGTGGCTGGTTAAGCCGCAGGACCTGGCAGAAGTACCGGTATTTGTCGCAGCCATTGACCCGATGCACCAGCACGATAAGCCGGCTGCACTGGATGACGAAATACTGCATGTCAGCAAGAGCGTCGCTGAAGATGTTGGCGGGGACGTGCACGCGTTCCACTCTTACGACCCGCGCATTGCAGTGGCAACTGCGACGGCCAACGCCTATATCCCCGTATCTCTGCCGTTCGACGAGATCGAGCAGCAGATGCACGAGGACCATCAGAAGCGTTTTAAAGAGATAACGCAGTTCCACAAGATTGCGGACAGCAACGCCCATCTCGTAGCGGGCGTCACCCACGAGGAACTGCCCTTGATTGCGGAAGAACTGAAGGCAGACGTCGTTGTTATGGGGGCTGTCGCGCGCAATCGCTGGAAACGCCTGTTTATCGGCGCGACCGCGGAGCGGACGCTCGAAGATCTGCCGTGCGATTTACTCATTATCAAACCCGACTGGTTTCGCACGCCGGTCGATCTGGACAATCACGAAGCCGCTTGATTCCTACCAGGATCTGATTAGCCGGAGCTGAGAAGCTCCGGCGCGGCACTTCGTGCCGGTTTCGCTCAGATTAGTGGTATTCTCCCAGCACCTTTGGGGGTGACGGACTACCTTTGGCGAACGGCACATCATTCTTCGATGAATTGAAACGGCGCAATGTCTATCGCGTGGGCATCGCGTATGCCATCGCATCGTGGCTGCTGCTCCAGGTTATCGACGTCGTTGACCCGATTATCGGCATTCCGGAATGGGTCCCCAAACTGATACTCGTCCTGCTCGCCGTCGGGCTGCCGCTGGCCCTGATTTTCGCCTGGGCGTACGAGATGACACCGGAAGGACTCAAGCGCGAAAAGGATGTCGATCGCTCCGCATCGATCACGCACGAAACCGGCCAGCGCCTGAATCGCATCATCATTGGCGTACTTGTCATTGCCGTCGGTGTGCTGCTCGTTGACAGGTCCATGTTTGAGCGCAGCAGCCAGCCAACGGCTGAGCCTGCCGCCGACGCACCTGTCGATGCGGTGCCAGCAGATGAGGTTGTAGCAACGGCGGCACCGTCAATTGCCGTACTTCCGTTCGCGAATATGAGCGCGGACGAGAGCAGCACCTACTTTTCCGATGGGCTGGCCGACACCTTGTTGCATATGCTCGCGCAAATCCGCGAGATTCGGGTCGCAGCCCGCACATCCTCATTCCAGTTTCGCGATCAGAACACCGACATCACCAGGATTGCCGAAGCACTGAATGTGGGCACGGTGCTCGAAGGAAGTGTGCAACGCGCCGGTAATAAGATTCGGGTAACTGCGCAGCTCATCGAGGCCAATACCGGCTACCACTTGTGGTCGGGCAACTATGATCGCGACCTGGACGACATATTTGCCATCCAGGACGAGATTGCGAACGAGGTTGTTGCAGCACTCAAGGTCTCCCTCCTGGGCGAATCGGCGGCACAACTGTCGCAACATGACACTGACAATCTTGAGGCATACACGGAATACCTCCTCGGCGTAAATGACTTGAATCAATACAGTTTCGAATCATTGCCACTTGCCGTGTCGCGCTTTTCGAATGCCGTCCAGCTTGACCCGACATATGCGCTCGCCTGGGCAACACTGGGATACACCTACCTGCAGATGGTAGATGTCGGAATAGGAAACCGCAGCGATTTGCTCGAGAAAGCCAGGGATGCCGCATCCAGGGCCATCGATCTTGACAGGAATTCGTCGTCGGCTATCGCCGTTCTCGGCACCGTCGAGGAACAATACGGCAACCTCGAAACCGCGGAGCAACTGTATAAACGGTCCATCGAACTGGGACCGAGCGACACGAATGCGCGCATGCAATACGTTAGCTTTCTTATGTGGTCCTCCCGACCACTGGAGGCAAGAGAGCATATGCTCGAGGCACTCGCCCTGGATCCACTGTCCACCGATGTCCACAATATGTTGGCTGTGCATTACTCGGTAATGAACGATTACGACGAGGCGCAGAGGTACGCGATCAGGCTACGAGAGATCAACGCGGCTTCGCCGGTTTCCTATTATCGAGAGGCCGAAATCGAGTATGGGCGAGGGAACTTTGCCAATGCCATTCTGATGAGTATGCAGGCGTTGGAAGCGGACCCGGATGATCCTGAAATCGCGATGCTGATTGGCGACTACTACCTGTCCATGGACATGCCCGATCACGCCAGGGACTGGTACGACCGATCAGTAGAGATCGATCCCGACCACCCGGTCAGTCGGGCAGCGCCGCTCAACTTGTACATTTACAATGACTCGGTGTCGCCCGACGGCGTCAGGCTGGCTCGCCGCCTGCTCAGCGAGAACATCGAAAACAGGCATGGGTCCCGCGCGAGGGCGCTGCAAACACTCTGGATCGATGCAGCACGAAACAGTACCTACGATGAGGCGCTGGAATTTCTCGACGGACTTTTTCCCAAGTTTTTCGACGAGGATCCTGTGTTCCCACGCAATGAGAGCGATATTGCATACTTCATTGCCGCCCTGATGATGCGCGCCGGTCTGGACGATCAAGCAAGGAAGCTAACCGGACCGCTGGCTGAACGTATGGAAAAGCGAACCGCAGCCTACGGGCTAACCTCTTTCGACATTTTTCATCACGCCGCGATGGGTGACAGGGAAACTGTGCGCCGGCAGCTGCGCGAGTTCAATGAACTCGGCCGCTATCCTGAGTTGTGGCCAGTTCGCTTTCGCCGGGCGGGGGTACTCGATTTTGTACGCGAAGAGCCGGAGTACCAGGAACTTGTTCAGAAGTTTGAACAACGTGCGGCGGAGCAACGCGCGGTGCTCGCTGGCCTAACTGGAACGGACACAAAAAAACGGGGCCCGACCTAAGCCGGGCCCCGCCGCTTACAGCTACCTACTGCGCTCTAGTAGTTAGCCGTGAACATGATCCAGAACTTGGTCACATCAGGATAGGCCGAGTCCGATGAGAAGAAGGCGCCCTTGAACAGGGGGTTCAAACAAGCCGCACTGTGACGAAAAGGCCTGATGTGGACCATAGGTAGGTACCCGTACCTCGCTGCGCCTGTGCGAGGGTCGACCTGTGCCACAATGCTCGGCCATGACCTACTTCGTATTGAAGAATGTTCACGTCCTCGCGGCGATGACGACGATCTCGGGCTTCTTGCTGCGTGGCTACTGGATGATCATTGGCTCTGAAAAGCTGCAGCATCGGGTGACAAAAATCGTTCCCCACGTTGTGGATACGGTCTTTCTGCTATCCGGTGTCGCCATGGTCTGGCTGTTGCACCTCGATCCATTCAGGCAGCCCTGGCTGATCGCGAAATTCTCAGGGCTCCTCGTCTACATACTGCTGGGCACGATCGCAATCAAGCGCGGCAGGACGCCACAAATCCGATTGATCGCGCTGGTGGGCGCCGTGTCCGTGTTCGCCTACATCGCGGGCGTGGCCATCACCAGGTCACCCCTTAGCTGGATGAGGTTTCTGACCTGATCGCGGCGGGCCGCCTCTCCTACTAGTCTGGCGGAACGACGCCCGTGCTAACCGCGAGCCGTGCCGCTGACAGCAATCGATTGGTATCGATCGGCTTGCACATCAGGGTGCAGTTATCCAGGAGGCGGGCATCTTTGACGACCTTTGACGTATCGCCGCTCACGATGAATGCCGGAATGTGCTCGTCGAAGAACTCACGGATTGCACTTACCGCCTCGACACCGGTCGACCCATCCAACAGGTGAAAGTCGGAAATCAGCAATGCGGGCGATTCATGCAGATGATTCACAAGAGCGAGAGCCTCGGTCGCTGACGCGGCCATCGCCACGCTATAGCCCTCAGCTTCCAGCAGCATGCCCCAGGCATTGGCGACGTTGATGTCGTCCTCGATCAGGATGACGAGTCCGCTCGCATCCTCGTGAATATCGTCGTCGGCCAGAGACTCCGGTTCCTCACTGACCACCGTCCGATTCGCGGCAGGAATCGAAACACTGAATGTCGAACCTCTGCCGATATCAGATGTGACATTGATAGAGAGGCCCAACAGGTCCGACAGGCGCTTTACGATCGCAAGACCAAGGCCAAAGCCCTCCTTGCTGGCGCCCGGCGCTTTGCACTGGTGGAATTCGAGGAAAATCTCATCAAGCTGATCCTTTTCGATGCCTATCCCGGTATCGGTCACAGCAATGACACAGTCCCCGTCGCTCTCCGTGCATTCGAGCGTCACGCGACCCTTTTCCGTATATCGAATCGCGTTCGACACGAAGTTCTGGATGATCTCCGCCAGCAGGTTCGGGTCACAGTTGATGACGGTTGCGCAGGAAGACGAGGCAAATTCGAGACCAACATGTTGTGCCTGTCTCGCGAACTCATCGGAGAGACGATCGATGAGCCGCTGGATCGGGAAGTCTTCGAGTTCCGGCGAAACAGCACCCGCATCGAGACGCGAGATATCGAGCAGGGAATTCAGGAGGTTGGTCATCGCTATCAGCGAATGCTCCTGGCTGTCGATCATCTCCAGGGCGCGCTCGTCTTTGACCGTCCGTCGCAACGCACCGTTCAGGAGACTCAAAGCCTGCACAGGCTGCCTTAGGTCGTGGCTGGCCGCCGCGAGAAAAGCGCTGTTTGCCTTGTTGGCCCGCTCTGCTTCCTGGCGTGCAGCGATAATCTCCCGCTCCATGCGTCGACGTTCCGTAACATCGCGAATGACGCTTGACACATAATGTCCTTCCGGCGAGCGGACGGGGCTCAAACTGATCTCCACGGGAAACTCGCTGCCATCCTTGCGCCTGGCAAGCAATTCCTGGCCTAGCCCCATCGGGCGCAGGCGAGGCTGCGCGGCAAACCCTTCCCGGTGACCGACATGCTTACCCCGGAGGCGGTCAGGGAGCAACATCTCGACTGGCTGACCCAGCATTTCGTGGCGCCCATACCCGAACATCTCCTCTGACTGGGCATTGGCGATGGCAATCTTGCCTTGCTCGTCGATGATGATCATTGCGTCGGGAGCAGACTCGAGCAGCATGCGGAAATAGGCCTCCGAGATATCCGCCTCGTCAATTTTGCGAATCGTGCTCGTCACGACGAGCCCTTCTGACGTTTCGACAGGATTGAGCGCTATCTCGGCCCTGAACACCGTTCCATCCTTGCGTTGTCCGTACAGCTCAAGACCAGACACCATCGGTCTTCCCCGCGGCGACGACTGGTACTTCTCGCGCAACTCGCGATGATGCTCGCGGTGGTCACTGGGGATCAGGATCTCGATCGGTTCGCCTTTGAGCTCGTCCGGGCCGTAGCCGAACAACTCCTCGGCCAGGCGGTTGGCGCCCTGAATACGGCCCTCATCGTCGGTCACGATGTGAGCGTCGGCCGATGTCTTGAGAATATCGCTAATCACGACGGTGGGTAAATCGAGGTTTATCAAAGGAATTTCCAGTTGGCACAAGTGTTCCCCGAATTATAGGCGCAGAAAGCTGCGAATTCGGACATTTGTTGTACCCCCTCGTCCATACGTATCCTCACCTATACGTATATTAGATTTTGCTTGTTAGCCTCCCACAGCGGTACCAGACTATACTGCGACCAAACAAAGAGCAGCGTGGCAATAGACCGTCAGCGCCAGTAACACCGTCAGTAAATCCAATTCCAAACAGGGGTCCTACGTTGGACACAGCAGCTTCCTATAATGATAAGGTTGTCCGCCAGTTCTCGATCATGGTCGTGATCTGGGGCATCGTCGGCATGCTCGTCGGCGTCATCATTGCAGCCCAACTCATCTGGCCGGCACTCAATTTCGATCTGCCTTTCCTCACCTACAGCCGCCTGCGCCCGTTGCATACCAATGCCGTCATATTCGCCTTCGGGGGTTCCGCGCTGTTCGCCACGTCCTATTACGTCGTGCAGCGCACCTGCCACGTCAGGTTGGCATTCGATAAGCTGGCTGCGTTCACGTTCTGGGGCTGGCAACTCATCATCGTGCTTGCCGCGATAACGTTGCCGCTGGGCATCACGCAGAGCAAAGAATATGCAGAACTGGAATGGCCGATCGACCTGCTCATCGCGGTAGTCTGGGTCGCCTACGCCATCGTGTTCTTTGCAACGATCGCCAAGCGGCGTATCAAGCACATCTACGTTGCCAACTGGTTCTACGGCGCTTTCATTATCACGGT
>JAACFG010000025.1 GCA_009937605.1 Gammaproteobacteria bacterium
GCAGGGCTCGCGAGGTATCTTGGCTTCAACCTCAAGGTGACCAGACTCCTGGCGATCATCGCATTCCTGTGTGCAATGCCATTTGCGGTCATCGGCTATCTCGCAGCGGTCTTCCTGATCCCGGCCTCGTCGTCGCACGACTATTCGGCCGCCACCTATGAGGAAATCCGTAAGGAAGAGCTTCGCGAAGAAATACGGCGCGCAAAACCGTCGGTCAGTGAAGTACGAAGGCGTTATGAATCCATGGATGAGCGGCTTGCCAGGATAGAGAAATACGTTACGTCTTCACGGTACCATCTCGACGAAGAATTCCGCCGACTTTGAGCATTAGCAGAGGGACCAGCCAATGAATTCATCGCTTTTTTTTGTCGTCTGCATCGTTGCAATCGTCTTCACGGCGCAGACTATTCAGAAGTACCTGAAAATGAAGAACGAAAAACAAGAAGATGATCCCGAGCTTGAGGCGACGCTGGAACATATTGAGCGTCTTGAAGAACGTATCAAGGTTCTCGAGCGGATTGTCACTGAAAACAGGTTCGACCTCGGTAAAGAAATCGACAGGCTCTAGCGTCACATTTGTCCTGTCCAAAAAAAAGCCCGTCAAGTGACGGGCTTTTTCACATTCGAAACCAGGAGTCCTAGCGATTTACGTCCTTGTAGGCTCGAACCTCTACGTTGAATTCTTCTGCAATGAGATTCATCTGCTCAACCGCGGCATTGTACTTTTTATTAAACATTTCTTCCCGCTGGCGTTCGGTGTCCTCATCGATTTCGCCAAGTGAGAGAACAGCCGCCGCTTCTTCGCTTTCGATGCAGGCCAGGTATTCTTCCATCTCTGTCATATAGGATTTGACTGCTTTCTGACCGGCAATCATGGCCTCTTTGCTGGCCGTCGCACCATCAGGCATGTCCACGCGCGCCGGGTAATCGCAAGCGAGCGCACCCTGCGCCATAAAAAGTATGGCCACCGAGACGGCCGATTTCATAATTTTCGTCATGGGATCTACTTTGTCGGGCCCTTGGCTTTGCTGCGGCAGGGCGTTTTGATTCTGGGCCGCTAATTTAAGCATGTTGATGGTTCGGAGTGAAGTCAGTGTGATCGCCCTTATAAATCATTATGTTACGTCGCGCCTTCCCGATTATCGCAGGCGGCGACTGTACGAAACCTCGACATTATGCCGATGCAAAGAGCGCTCGGTAGCTATCCGTTCCCTCAGCTTGGGCCAGCAGTAATTCCAGGTAATTGTCAGCACTCATCGGATCGCCGAAGAGCAGTCCCTGGGCATAGTTGCAGCCAAGCTTTTGCAGGAAGACAAGCTGCGCTTCTTCTTCAACACCTTCGGCGACGACATCCATATTCAGGTTACGGCCCATCTGCACAATCGTATCTACAATAGTCGCATCATCCGGGTTGGTAACCACGTGGCGTACAAACGACTGGTCGATCTTTAACGTACTGATTGGAAACTGCTGAAGCGCGCTAAGCGACGAATAGCCTGTACCGAAATCGTCGATCGCAAGGTGTAGGCCCAGACCATAGAGTTGATCGAGCAACTTGATCGTGCGCTCCGGATTCTCCATGAGAGTCGTCTCGGTAATCTCCAGTTCGAGAGACGTTGGGGATATTTCATGGCTGCGAAGTATCGAGCCTATCCGGGCGATGAAGTTAAGTTGCCGCAGCTGTTTTAGAGACAGATTTACCGAGACTCGACCCGGCGAGCCGACGCTGCGCTGCCACACGCGAAAGTCCTCGCAGACCTTGTCGAGAACCCATTCACCGATTTCAATAATCAGGCTGGTCTCTTCAGCCAAGGGTATGAAGTCAGATGGCAGTATCAAGCCGCGATCAGGCAGTTCCCAACGAACGAGTGCTTCGGCACCGAACACCTCGCCGGTTTCAAGATTGTATTTTGGTTGGTAATGAACCAGCAGTTCGTCGCGTTCGAATGCCCGCTTGAGCCTGCTTTTCGTCATGAGTCGTTCGACTGACGCCTCGTTCATAGCCGGCGCGTAATAGGCGAACACGTTGCCGCCGGACTTCTTCGCACTGTATAGCGCGGCGTCTGCATTGCGAATCAGGTCGATAACATTCGGCGCATCTTTGGGGTAGAACGCGATGCCAAGGCTCGCGGTCATGAATACTTCGTGTCCCTGGACGAAGAACGGGTCCGCAAGGCGATTGAGAAGTTTCTGCGCCAACTGGCTCGTCTTCTCCAAACCGTCTTTGTCCGGCCCAAGCCCGTGAATGATCACAGCGAACTCGTCGCCCGCAAGTCTGCCGATGACCGAGTGATTCGGTAGCGCGGTCGAAAGTCTTTCTGCCACGGTCTCCAGCGTCGTATCGCCAGCGAGATGGCCGAAGGTATCGTTGATTTCCTTGAAGTGATCGATATCGACGTAGAATAGGCAAAGTGGATGGCCTGCCCGACGTGCCCTGGCTATACCGCGTTGCAGCAAATGCTGGAATTGCATGCGATTCGGTATCTTGGTCAATGCGTCGATTCGCGCGAGGTAGCGAATCCGTTTTTCGGCGCGCCGCCGCTCTGTAATGTTCTGGGCGGCGTAGATCCGACTACCCGCCGCAACCCCATCGTTTTCGATGATGGAACAGGTGTAGGACACTGGAATCGACTCACCGTACTTGCTTTGAAAAGTTGCTTCGCGCGGTAAGCCCGACGGCGAATCATTGGCGAGTGACGGGCTCTTCTTGCTATCGATGACGAAGTCGATTGAGGTGTCCGTCAGTTCTTCCTCTTCATATCCGAGCAGGTGCGTTGTAGCTTTGTTTATCCGTTGGATCTGCCCGTTATCGCCGGTTACGATAATCGCTTCATTCATGCCCGACAGGATGCTGTCGACATAGTCACGCGAATGGGTGGTCGTGCGCAGCTTGTCGCGCATATCATTGAAAACGGCAGCCAGTTCACCCAGTTCGTCACCGTGACCGACCGGCAGTGGCTCACCGAAATCCGCGTTGCGGAATCTCTCAGCCTGCGCCTTCAGTTGGCGAATTCGCTGGGTCTGTTCGAGGACCAGTAACCAGACGACAGCACCGCATAACAAAAGCACGGCGATGGTCCCGCCACCGATCCACAAATAGCTGACGCGACGACTTTCGTCTTCCTTGGTGTGCAACTGCTCGGTAAACCCCGCCAGGTCAGCCCTGAAGCCGGCCAATGCAAAGGCTCCGGATACGTGCCCGACTTCCTGTTGCTCCCGAATGACGGGATAGGTTATGAGCAACTGCTCATCCAGCCAGGTTGTCTCCGAGGTGTATTCGACCTGTGGGTAATATCCATCCGACCAGGAGTCGCCGGCGGAATTCGTGAATCGCAGGCCGATCAGTTCGGGATTCGCGGCCATGGCCCGACCGAGGGCGTCGACCAGGGCGTCGGGGCTACCGCTTGAGTCGGCCGGCAGATCATTTGCTATCGCGTGCAGCTCGGCTCGCATGCGGCGTTCGAAACTGGCTTCCAGCAGGATGCGATGTTCTTCGGAACTCGTTGCCACAATCTGGTTGGCCAGCCACCGGTACTGCCCATAGAACATGGACAGCATGACCCCGGCGACGATGACGCCGAGCGTCGTCGCGTAGAGGAAATACCGCGGAATCCTGCTGCCGATCATGTCATCTTTATTATTCGGCCATGTATACGGCTACCAGTCTACCACCCGGAGCGCGCGGGAGCCTTATACTTTCCGACTTGGACTAATAAACGTGAGTTGCTAAGCCCACGTATGACATTTTCGGTTCTCGCTAGGCGTCTTTGTCGCGTTTCTCAACAAACTCGACGGGCTGTGGTTGCCCCGTCGTTTTCATAACGCCTTCCACCACAGCGCCTTCGGCAACCGCAATGGCCTCTCCGGTAACCGTTCCCGTGATTCGGGCTGTTTGCGCGACCTCGACTTTCCCGTTGGCGACTATGTCCCCTTCGACATGGCCGGAAATCACAACATTCTCAGCCCTTATCGTGCCTTGCCAATAGCCATCGCGTGCGAGCGTTACCGTACCTTCTATCTCGCAATCGCCATCGATTTCTCCGCTAACCTGGTAATCTCCCTGGCCGGAAATCACACCGGCTATCCTGCAGCCCGCATTAATCAAGGTTGGCGCGCCCGAAGGAAGGTCGCGAAAGCGTCTGCGCTTGGAATCATTCATACGGTCTTGGCCCCTGTGAAGGAGTAGTGGTCAGGAGTGCGCATAGTACCCGTGATGCGCCGCCGTGTTAATCGTCTTCTCTGTACCCGTAGCCAACCGATTCGATCGAAACGAGCATCCCACCTTCGAATAAGAGTCGACGCATGAATTTGCGAGGCCCGAAGTTGTAGACGTACTCCGTGATTATCACTTCCTGCAAAAAGTTGTAGCCGGGAAAATATGTCTGGCTCCAGCCGCCGCTGTGGCCCCGCTGAATGGGAATATTGACGTCGCGTACAGTGCTACCAATAATCCGCGCTGTGGTTGGCGCGCCGCAGGCGGCTCGCACCTGCGCCTCGTGCATGTCTTTCTTCACGAGTTTATTGCCGCAGCGAAACGCGTGTGCCGGCTCGCTGACAAGCATCAGCGCGAAACACAGCGCCGCGACCGAAAGAGCAGGGTAAAGTCTTGTGTTCATTGCGGAGACGCTCTCTGCAAGGCCAGACTTGAGCATAGCAGAGCCGGTCCAGAAGGATCAGGCAGCCGGACGCGAGACGCCCGGTTATGGTAAAACTGCGAATCCACTCAGGGTAGTGGAGGAATATCAAAGGGATTGATTTGAAGCAGGGTTTCGAAAATCGCCTTGCGGCTGTTGCTGCAGCCGGAAACGCAACGCTGAACGGCGGACTAAGGGGCGTCGAGAAAGAGGCGCTGCGCGTCACTCCAGACGGCTTCCTGGCAGAGACGCCACATCCGGCCGGCCTGGGTTCAGCGCTCACCAATCAGTTCATTACAACCGATTTTTCGGAGGCGCTGCTGGAGTTCGTGACTCCGGCTTTCGAGACGACGTGGGAAGCTCTGCGTTGCATCTGCGACATCCACCAGTTTACTTACACGCACCTTGGCGATGAGATGCTCTGGACTGCGAGCATGCCCTGCCGAATTCCGGCTGATCGGGAGATCCCGCTCGCGCAATACGGGACGTCAAACGTCGGGCGCATGAAAAACATCTATCGAAGCGGGCTGGGGTATCGCTACGGAAGGCAGATGCAGGTCATCGCAGGAGTGCACTTCAATTACTCATTGCCAGCAGCGTTCTGGCCTGCTTACCAGGCTGTTCTGGGTGACAAACAGGCCGCGTCGGACTTCCGCTCGGAGCAGTACCTGGGAATGATCCGAAACGTTCGCCGTATGGGCTGGATCATTCTATATCTGTTTGGCTCGTCGCCTGCAGTATGCAAGTCGTTTGCGGGCGGCGCGGTCAAGTTGCCGTCACTGAATGCCGATACCTGGTTTGAACCCTACGCGACATCATTGCGGATGAGCGACCTCGGCTACAGCAATCAAAATCAGTCGCGCATCAATATTTCACTTAACAGCCTCGACGAATACGTGCGAGATCTCACCAACGCCATTTGCACGCCCGAGCCTTTGTACGAAGACATCGGGGTCAAGGTCGATGGTGAGTACCGGCAGCTGAACGCCAACCTGCTACAAATCGAGAACGAGTACTACTCTCCGGTACGCCCAAAGCGTGTCGCGCGTTCGGGTGAACAGCCGACTGCAGCTCTCCGGCGGGACGGCATTGAGTATGTCGAGATCCGGTCGCTCGACATAAACATGTTCGACCCAAGCGGCATCAACCAGAACACCATGCGCTTTATCGAGGCTCTTCTTATTTACTGCATGCTCGAGGACAGTCCCGCGCTTGACGATGTCGCGCTCGAGGAACTCGGCCGGAACCATGCGGCCACGGCAAAGCAGGGACGCGATCCCGAATTTCGTCTGCTGCGAAATGGGCAGCCGACAACCGTGCGTGACTGGGGAACGGAGATTCTGGAGAACGTCCTGGCTGTAGCCGAGATAATTGACGGCCACGAGAACGACCAGAGCTATTCCGACGCTGTGCGGTCACTGCATCCCTATGTAGACCACCCGGAAACCACGTTATCGGCACGCATCATCAGTGAGCTCGAAGAGACGGGCAGCAGTTTCTTCGAATTCGGACTTGGAATGGCCAAGTGTCATCGCGATTATTTTGCAACGATCGCGCCAATGCCCGACGCGCAGAAATCACGCTTGTCCCAGGAGGCCGCCGACTCATTGCACAGGCAACAAGAGATCGAATCCGACGACGACATTACGCTCGACGAATACCTGCAGCGCTACTTTCAGTCTTGCTGAACGGTTGCGGTTACCGCCCCAAACCCGAATCGTGTGCGCTCTGTCACAAAAAAGCCCTGAGCCAGTAGGTCATTCGGCCGAATTTAACTAAACTTGCCGCATGTGCCTGATTTGGCAGGCTTATTGACTATTGGTGGAATCGATTTGCTAAAGACTTTCTTTCTAGGAATGGTGCTCGGGCTGTTAGCCACGGCGGGCGCCCTGTACGGCTACAGTGTCGACCAGGTGCGCGAAGCGTCCATCCTGACAGTGAACCCGAACGGGGGCAGTGTCGAGTCATTCCATATCAACGTGCCCATGGATCGCATCATGATTGGCGCGCCGGGACAATCCGGCGCGGTTCCGGCGGGACTCGATTGGCCCACTGATGAAATCCTGGCCGATGTTCGTGCCGAGATGTTCAAGATTCGTAATGCGCGCGATACGGTTATCGGCGTTGCCATTCGAACGGCTGCAAAAAACAATGAAGAAGACGTTATTGACTGGGTTCTGCATTTGCCTGCCCGTGGCTCGGTATTCGTCGAGATGGATGCAACGCCGCGAGAAGGCGGCTTCCGCAGAGGCGAGATTCGTGCGGGGTCACGTGAATTTGCCCCGCTGGATGGATTCATGACCGAGCGATGGGTCGCTAACACTTCAGTCGAGGAAGACGCGCCGATCGGGCGAATTGAACTCACGGGGACGTACACAGCTCGTTCGAAGCAGACAGATGATGAGGAAGAAAATCAATGAAATACATCATCACGCTGATACTCGGGTTTTTCATTGGTGCGGGACTTTTCGCTGTCGGGCTTATCTACAATCCGTTCATGTCGGACCGCAATCTGTCTCCTTTGTCAGTGACCGACGCGGAAGTCATTACACTGAACTTCTCGAGCGTGCCGAACGAGACCATCGCTTACACCAACAATGGCAATGCGTTGCAACAGTCGCGTCTCGAAGCCGCGCTACGGTTGTGGAAAGCGCCGATCCGAAGCGCGAGCCCACCGCACCCCGCGAAGGTGCTGCAACTCTGGGAAGCGCCAATTCGTAGTACAGAGGCGATGGTCACTGTAATGCGCGATGCCCGCAATCAAACAGCGGGCATCGGCATAAAATTCTCATCCGATTCCGAAAAATCGCGCCTGCTGTACGGCGAAACAATCGCGGACAGCGTCTGGTACATATACCTGCCCGAGCAAGGGTCTTTTTTCATCGAGCAAACAGAAAACTACTGGCCGTTCATTCGCGCGGTCGCTTTCCCGGCCTGGCGCAGTTCAGCAAATAACTGGCGCGGCAATTGGCTGGGTGACATGACGTCCGGCCCCGGAGCGCTCGGTACTGCTGCGGTGAGTGGCGGGTCGGGCCGGGTGCAGGACCTGGAGATGAACGGCGTTGAGTCGATGTCTGTGCGGGCCTACTCGGCAGACCGGGGTCTGGTAGGGGCCGAAGGCCGACTTATCATCGAGCTTCCCGAAGCCAGGGACGAGTCAGCGAGCTATTCCACCACGCCCTGATTCAATCGGCGGCATCTTTCAAAGGCGTGGCGGTATCCGCCAGTTTTTCTTTACTGATCTCCACGCGGTCGGCAATGAGCTTCTTGGACTGCACGAAATCGCGCGGCGCGTTGATCGCGTCCGCGGCAATGAGTCGGCGTTCCCGGAGGTAAAGGCATGAGAATGAGCGCTCCGCCGGATTTCCGCGAATCACTACGTCGTCATATCCTTCGGACAATCCCGCAATCTGCAGCTTGAGGTCGTACTGGTCAGACCAGAACCATGGAACCTGGTTGTAGGTGGTGTCCTGACCGCAGAGGTTCGCGGCGGCTGTTTTTGCCTGCTCGACCGCGTTATGAACAGATTCGAGTCGCAACCGGCGGTTGTAGATCGCGTTGGGATGCGATGTGCAATCACCGACCGCAAATATATCCGGGTCGCTGGTCCTGCAATGGTCGTCCACGACAATTCCGTTATCTACGTCCAAATCAGCGCCAGATGCGAGCTCGGTATTCGGCAAGATACCGACACCGATTACCACGAGGTCCGCAGGAATCTCCTCTTCTTCCGACGTAATCACACACTTAACCCGCTTCTTGCCTTTCAGTGACGATATACGTGTCGACAGGCGAAACCTGACGCCCTGGTTGGTGTGCTCAATCTGGTAAAAGTCCGAGATTTCGGGCGATACGACGCGGCTCATGACGCGGTCGGCCATCTCGATAACAGTCACGTGCAGCCCTGCGAGCTGAGCAACGGCGGCTACTTCGAGTCCGATATAGCCGGCGCCAATGATGACGATCTTCTTACCGGCATCCATGTTGTCACGAATACCGTCGACATCCGCAATGCTCCGCAGGTAGTGGACGCCCTTCAGGTCTGTGCCTTCGACAGGCAGGCGGCGCGCACGCGATCCGGTCGCGATTACCAGTTTGTCGTAGTCGACAACATCACCATGCTCAAGCTTCAGGCATTTGGCGTCTCGGTCGATCGCATCGATCCTGCTGTCGAGTTGCAGCGTGATCGCCGGATCGTCGTAGAAACTCTCCGGCTTCACGTAAAGACGCTCGGCCAGTAATTCGCCGGACAGGTACTTCTTTGACAGCGGCGGTCGTTGATACGGCAAATAGGGCTCATCGCCGACCAGAACGATCTGCCCGTCATACTCGTACTGCCGCAGGCTGGCAACAACCTGACCGGCGGCATGGCCGGCACCTGCAATGACCACTCTGTTAGTCAAGAGAACTCCTTACGTTGGCACGAGCGGCCACAAGATTGGCAGCAGCACCATGACAGTTATGAAAACAACGATAGTCAGCGGTACGCCGACTTTGAGGTAGTCCACGAAACGATAGCCACCAGGACCCATCACGAGAATGTTTGCCGGATGCGAGATAGGGCTCGTGAAGCTGGCCGACGCCGCCATCGCAACCGCCATCATTGCGGTATAAGGCTCAACTCCCAGGTCGGACATTGCCGACAGAACGATCGGCGACATAAGCACGACGAGCGCGGCGGTGGGAATAATCATCGTCGCCATGGCTGTCAGAATGTAAAGCCCCATGATGACGGGCCAGGGACCCGCGTCACCCAGAAGGTTCATGACCTGGCCAGCCAGGTACGTGGCAGCGCCGGTCTCCTGCATCGCCGTACCGAGGGGCAACATGCCGGCGATAAGGAATATTGCGCGCCAGTCGATGGAGCGATAGGCCTGCTCCATATTGAGGCACTTTGTGAGCACCATGATTGTCCCGCCAATGACTGCAGCGATGGAGATAGGCGCGTAGCCGAGCATCACCGTGACGACGACGCCCAGCATGATCGCTGCTGCCAGCGGCGCACGGCGGGTGTCAGGCGGTTCCTGACCGAGCGGCGTAAGAATCAGGAAATCCGAATCTGTCGACAGAAGCTGCAGACGGTCACGAGGGCCGAGCAACAACAGGGCGTCACCGATCTGCAGCCTTTCGTCGGCAAGCTCCGCACCAACGGTTTCACCTTCGCGCCAAATACCGGCGAGTTCGATGCCATAGCGCTCGCGGAAATTGAGTTCGCCGACGGTGCGACCCGCGAGCGAACTGCGCGGATCCAGCGTCGCATCCATCAGTGTCAGGCGTTCTGACTCAAAAGCCGTCGCGCTTGCCGGTACCTTGGTATCGATCTCGATTTCCTGCAGTCCGCGCAGCACGTCGAGATCGCTGTATTGTCCTTCGATAAGAAGCAGGTCGCCCCCGTGCAGAACCTCGTCACCATGAGGCATGACCTTGAGTTCACCGTCGCGGAAGACCGCGAGGACACGAAAATCGAACACGTCAGCGAGGCGACTCTTGGCCAGTGTCTCGTCGACCAGGCCGCTGTTTTTGGGTACGCGCACGACGAACATGCGCTCGTCAGCGTGATATTCCTCGGCCAGCCTTTCCTCGGAATAGACGTCCACCGACGTGAAGTCCGAGAACTTCTCCAGCTGTGCGATCTCATCCACTTCGCCCTGGACGAGGATCTGGTCGCCCGACTTAATCGGCACATAGGCGAGGTCGGTGAGCCGATATGCACCACGGCGCATTATGCCGACAACGGCAACGTCAAACCGTTTTCGGAATGCTGCGTGACGAACGAGTTCTGAAACGACCGGCGAGCTGTCTGCAATCGTGACGGCAGCGTAGGCGACTTTGGAGGCAACCATCGACTTCAGAACCGGGGCCTCTCGCTCGATGACGAGGTCGGACCAACGGCGCAACTCCCGGAACTGGTCTACGCGACCCTGAACGAGCAGCCCGTCACCACCGCGCAGGACGGTCTGTCGATTGGGCAGGGTTTCACTGCGACCACTGCGGAACAACGACAGGATGATAAGCCCGGTGGATGAGCCGATACGCGTTTCCGAGAGCGTTTTGCCAACAAGGATCGAATCCGTCGGCACGCGCAACATAAACGTCCTCTCCTGCAACTTGTAGCGCGATCGCAAGCTGCGCTGACTGACGTGCTTGTCACGAGACGCTTTCTTTTTGGGCAAGAAGAAACGCCCGGCCAGTGCCACAAACAAGACGCCGATGATCATCACCGCGCCACCGAGCGGCGTGAAATCGAACAATTCGAAAGGTGTGTAACCGCTGAGTTGCAGCGTTTCCGAAATCAGCAGGTTGGGCGGTGTGCCGATCAGGGTCATCAAACCACCCAGTAGTGTCGAGTAGGCCAGCGGCATGAGCAGCCGCGACGCCGGGATGCGTGTGCGCCTGGCGACTTCTACAACGACCGGCAACATAAGCGCGGCAACACCGATATTGTTCATGAATGCCGAGAGCACGGCGCCGGTGACCATGATGACGAAGATCAGCGTGATCTCGCGCCGGCCACCCAGGAGCATGACCTGGCGACCGATGATGTCCGCGATACCTGTTCGAGTCAGGCCCTCGCTGAGAATGAACATCGCCCAGACCGTGATGACAGCGCTGTTGCTGAACCCCGCGAATGCCTGGTTGGAGTCGACCAGGCCGGTGATTGCGAGGGTGCCGAGAACCAGAAGCGCAACGAGGTCCATGCGAATGACTTCGCTGATGAACAGGACCAGCGAAACAGCGAGGATGGCGAGTACCAGTGCGATTTCGGGGGTCATTCAGTCATTCTTCAGAGGGGCTGCGGCGATGCGTGTTGAGTTCACTCTTTTATACACGACCTGAGCGCCAAAATCGTTACGCGCATGTATTGCGACCGCGGCCTGTGCAACACTGCCTCGATGTCTTCACCAGTAACATACACTCCGATCCGACCCGGCCTGCGAACGGAGTTCGACATCCGTGGAGCCCGATACAGTGTCATGGAGTGGGGGAATGCCGACGCGCCGCTCTTTTTTTACCTGCATGGGTGGGCAGACGCAGGCGCTACGTTCCAGTTCACCGTCGACGCATTGCAGGACGACTGGCATGTCGTTGCGCCCGACTGGCGCGGCTTCGGGCGCTCGACTGCGGCATGCGCGTCGTATTGGTTCCCGGACTACCTGGCTGACCTGCACGAGCTGCTCGAACACTACACACCGGGGCGGCCTGCGCGGCTCGTCGGCCATAGCATGGGAGCAAATGTTGCGGGACTCTACGCTGGCACGATGCCGGAACGCGTGGCGGCTTTTGTGAACATCGAGGGTTTCGGCCTTGTGGAATCCGATCCGGCCGACGCGCCCGGACGCTACCGCAAGTGGATTGAAGCCTCACAGGCAAAACCGGAATTTTCGACCTACTCGGACCTCGGTGCATTGTCGAAGCGCGTTGCAAAACGCAATCCACGTATGAACCCGGCACATGCCGAGTTCGTTGCCGCAGAATGGGGCGCGGAGCAGGAAGACGGGCGTGTCATCCTGCGGGCGGACCCGTTGCACAAGCTGCCGAATCCGACACTCTACCAGCGCGCCGCGGCAGAGGCCTGCTGGCGGGCTATCACCGCGGACGTGCTGTTGGTGACGGGTGGCGAGAGCGAGATCGCGCAACACCTGGGCGTCGACGACGAGGTAGACCTGCCTCACGACCAGTCCGTGTGTATCCCGAAGGCGGGACACATGCCACATTTCGATACTCCGACGGAACTCGCCGCCGCGATTGAGGCCTTCCTGAGACAATACTTGTAAATACATCCAGTACTGTATAAAAATACAGACTTTTGCAGGGGTGTGTGCCGTGCAGGTTGCCGAGCAGGAATTCGATCATCTGGGTCTTCTCAACCCGGCGCAGCGCCTCGCTGCCGAATATGGCGAGCAGCACGATGAGGGCGGGTTTACCGCGGGACCGCTGCTGGTCATCGCAGGAGCGGGCACCGGCAAGACCATGACGCTCGCACATCGCGTCGCCCATCTCATTATTGAAGGCGTCAGTCCCGAGCGCATTCTCTTGCTCACATTCACACGCCGCGCCGCGCAGGAGATGACACGCCGCGTGGAGAACATCGTAATTGCGTCTGCTCGGCAGGCGTCTGCCCAGCAACTGTCGCCGTTGCCGTCAGGCGGACTCCCCTGGTCCGGCACATTTCACTCAATAGCCAATCGCCTGCTACGCCGCTTCGCGCATAACCTTGGGCTCGACCCGGGATTCTCGGTTCTTGATCGAGGTGACGCGGCGGACATGCTCGACGTTGTTCGCCACGAGCAGAAGCTGACGAAGACCGCACGTCGATTCCCGAAGAAGGACACTTGTCTTGCGATCTACTCGCGTTGCGTCAATACGCAGAAACCATTGGTCGAGGTTATCGACGAGACTTACCCGTGGTGCGCGGACTGGACCGACGAGCTGACTGAACTGTTTCGTTATTACACGCTGCGCAAACAGCAAAGCCAGTCGCTCGACTACGACGACCTGCTGCTCTACTGGGGCCATCTCGTCGCCGAGCCGGAGTTCGCCTGTGAAATTGGGTCCTGGTTCGACCATGTTCTGGTTGACGAGTACCAGGATACGAATCTCGTCCAGGCGCAAATCCTCAATGCACTGAAGCCGGACGGTCACGGCGTCACGGTGGTTGGCGATGATGCGCAATCGATCTATTCATTCCGGGCCGCCGAGGTTGAGAACATTCTCGGTTTCCCCGACCAATACATGCCAACGGCACAGGTAGTGACGCTCGAGCAGAACTATCGCTCAACCCAGCCGATCCTGGACACAGCGAACTGCCTGATCGCCGAGAGTCAAAGGCAGTACCGAAAGAACCTGTTTTCGGAACGGGCTGATGGTAGCAAGCCGCGATACGTGACCGTTGAAGATGGCGATGCCGAGGCCGAGTACGTGGTGACGTCCATTCTTGCCAATCGTGAGCTTGGTATGGAACTCAAGGAGCAGGCCGTACTATTCCGCGGTTCCCACCACAGTGATCGACTCGAGCTCGAGCTTGTGCGCCGCAATATTCCGTATGTGAAATATGGTGGCCTGAAGTTCCTCGAAGCGGCGCACGTCAAGGATTTGTTGTCGATACTCAAGTGGGCGGAGAATCCGAAGAATGAAGTCGCGGCATTTCGTGTTCTGAAGTTGTTGCCGGGCATGGGGCCGTCGAATGCCGCCCGCTGTTTCGAGCACCTGGCGGTTAACGACCATCAATTCACCTCGTTGCAGGAGTTTCGCTCACCCGCCGCGGCAGCGCAGGAGTGGCCGGGCTTTTGCGACTTGCTGACGACACTGTCCGGATCCGAAGTCGCGGACCGTGGCTGGCAGGCGCAACTGACGCAGGTACGGAAGTGGTACCAGCCACACCTTGAACGCATCTATGACGGTCTCGACACACGCGAGGCGGATCTCGAACAACTTGAGCAGATATCCGGTCGCTACCCGACGCGCGAGCGGTTTCTGACCGAATTGACGCTGGATCCACCCAGCGCGGCGGGCGATCTCGCCGGCGATCCCTTGCTCGACGAGGATTACCTGATTCTATCGACCGTACATTCAGCAAAGGGCCAGGAGTGGGAGTCGGTGTTCCTGCTCAATGTCACCGACGGCAATTTTCCATCCGAATTCGCGACGGGTAAGCCGGAAATGATCGAGGAAGAGCGACGCCTGCTGTATGTCGCGATGACGCGGGCAAAGCAATCGCTCACGTTGGTCTCCCCGTTGCGATTCCATGTGACCCAGCAACGACGTGATGGTGACAAGCATGTTTACGGTGCGCGCAGCCGTTTCATGTCCGATCGATTGCTGGCGACAATGGACAATCGTTTCGCCGGCCGCCCGGAAAATGAGGGCGGTGCATTCCGCGTGCGCTCCGACAAACGTATCGATGTGGCCGCTCGCATGCGGCAGATGTGGTAGATCTCGCACATCCCTGTGCTTCGCGACATAAGTACATCCATGTACAAACGTCGCTCTCGCACATCCCTGTGCTTCGCGACATAAGTACATCCATGTACAAAAAAGGCGGTGACATACGTCACCGCCAATCATTACGAAACAAACGATTCTAGGGGATAGACTAATTTGTTACGTCTGACTCTTTCTTGATAACGCGCACTTTACGGATCTCATGCGCTTGCATGTCACCGTGTAACTCACTGCCGTCGAGGAACATGACGTCTCCGTCCTGACCCGCCTCTTTGAGTACCTCCGCAATTTTCGCGCGGGTCTCCTCATCAATTTCGTTGCCTGAGATGATCGTTACGCCATCCGAGCTGTCCGTTTTGATCATGCGCACTTTCTTGTGCTTCTTGACGACGACACTGTCCGGATCATGGCCATCGATCTCAATATCGATATCCTGTACGCCGTGCATGCCGCCAAGCATGTGATCGATTTCGATTACCTCGCCGTCAACATCGAATTCAACACCCTTCTCTGTACGAGTCACAGTTACGTCCTTGCCACTCGTGTCGGTCAGGGTCTTACTCTCGCCGACCTCCAGCTCCCGCAGGTTGAAGTCCGAATCCTGGCCGTCAAACTCGATTACCTGGTGATCCTCGCCGTCGCCGTCTACGGCGATCTTGATATGTGTCCGGTGCTCTTCGCCGGCCATTGCGGCGGTGCCGATCAGGCAAGCCCATAGGAAAATTACAATTGATCTTAAAGTCACATTCGTCCCTTTCATTTCTGCGTTCTGCATACTTGTTTGATGCGCTAACCCCGGAAACGGTTGCAAACCAATAGGAATAAGGCAAGGTGTTCCGATGAATAACTCAGTGCAATCCCGGGTTTCGGCCGAAGAATGGCAGGTCAGGACCGATCTCGCGGCCTGTTATCGCATCATCGCGATGTACGGCTGGGACGATCTCGTTTTCACACATATATCGGCAAGAGTGCCAGGTGGTGACGATCACTTCCTGATCAACCCCTACGGCATGCTCTTTGAAGAAATTACCGCCAGTAGCCTGGTCAAGGTCGATCTGGACGGCAATACGGTCCTGGAGTCACCGCATCCGGTCAATCCGGCCGGTTTTACGATTCACAGTGCCGTGCACGAGGCGCGCCACGATGCCGGGTGCGTCCTGCACACCCATACGAAGGCAGGTATCGCAGTGTCCGCACAGGCCAGCGGCCTGCTGCCAATTTCGCAGACGTCACTCTTTCCGTACGTAACGCTGGGTTACCACAACTACGAAGGTGTCGCGCTAAACGAGGAGGAGAAGCCACGGCTCGTCGCAGACCTCGGCACCAACCATGCCCTTATTCTGCGCAACCACGGTCTACTGACCACGGGCGAGACGATCGCTGACGCATTCCTTCTTATGTATGTGCTCGAGACGGCCTGCCAGATCCAGATCATGGCGCAGTCGGGTGGCGGTGACCTCGTGCCGGTTCCGCAACCGATCGTCGATGGAATCCAGGCCCAGGCTGAGCAGGTGACGAAGGGGCTTGGTGGCGCCTTGGTCTGGCCGGGCCTGCTGCGCAAGCTCGACCGCAGGGATTCATCGTTCCGCGACTAGGTGTGTAAACCCACCTGGTTGTTCACGCCAAGTGTGAAGCAGATCGGGCTTTCGCATACCGAGCGCTGAGCCGAATCTCGGGTTCGTGCGCCGATTCCGTGCCCTATTCATGGACGGGGAGTGACAGGTAGCCGAATCCATAGCCGAGCTGGCAAAAGGACAAAACTACGCGGCAAGGACGGAACACGCGAGGCGTGTTCGGCTGCCTGGCAGTCCCCGTCCTCGTGTGTAACTGTCTTTATCGTCAACGGAAGATACCGAAAGAACAACCTATTGAGAGATCACAACTTAGGTGTCTCAGCCGAGGAATATCGTGTACGCCGGGTTGTCGCTCTCTTCCCAGTGCGGATAGCCGAGTTCCTCCAGGTGGGCTTCAAGTTCGCCGGTTTCCTCCGGTGGCACGTCGATTCCGGCCAGGATGCGGCCGTAGTCGGAACCATGATTGCGGTAGTGGAACAGGCTGATGTTCCAATCGGTGCCTACAGCGTCGAGGAAGTCGAGCAGGGCGCCGGGGCGCTCGGGAAACTCGAAGCGAAATAGCCGTTCATTGCGAATGCCCGTAGAGCGGCCGCCAACCATGTGGCGCACATGCAGCTTCGCCATCTCATTATCGCTAAGGTCTTCGACGGGAAAACCGGCTTCGCGCAGTTTATCCAGCAGCTCGACACGCTCGGCCATGCCATTGCTGAGTTGCACGCCGACGAAGATATGCGCCTTACTGTCGTCGGCATAGCGGTAGTTGAACTCGGTGATGCCGCGGCGGCCAATGGTTTCGCAAAATCGTTTGAAGCTGCCCGGTTGCTCAGGTATTTCCGCAGCGAGGATCATCTCCGTCAGTTCGCCAACAGCAGCCCGCTCAGCAATATGTCTTAGCCGATCGAAATTGACGTTGGCGCCGCAGCTAATGGTAACGAAGGTCTGCCCCGTCAATTCGTGCTCCGCGATGTATTGCTTGGCGCCTGCGACGGCCAGTGCACCGGCGGGCTCGACGATCGAACGCGTGTCCTCAAAGATGTCGCGGATGGCCGCGCAAGCCTGATCGGTGTCGACCGTGATGATTTCGTCGACGAGTTCCTGGCAGAGACGAAAGGTCTCGTCGCCTACGCGCCGTACGGCGACGCCGTCCGCGAATATGCCAACGTGTTCGAGCGTAACCGGTTCCCCCGCAGCGATTGATTCCTTCATGGCGGCCGAGTCATCTGGTTCCACGCCGATGATGCGAATATCGGGCTGTGTCTGCCTGATCCACGCGGCGATACCTGCGATGAGGCCGCCACCGCCGATAGGTACGAAGACCGCATCGATCTTCTCGTCGGCCTGCTCGAGAATTTCTTTGCCAATCGTGCCCTGGCCGGCAATGACAACGGGATCATCGAATGCGTGAATGAACACTAGTTCTTCGTTCGCGGCAAGTTCGCGCGCGCGGGCGTAGGCATCGTCGTAGGTGTCGCCGTGAAGGACCACTTCACCGCCGAGCGCAGCGACGGCTTCAGTCTTGATCGATGGCGTTGTGACGGGCATGACAATGACCGCACGGACACCTCGGCGTCGAGCGGCAAGTGCCACGCCCTGCGCGTGGTTGCCGGCTGAACTGCAAATTACGCCATTTCCGATCTGCGCATCATCGAGGCTGGCAATCTTGTTGTATGCGCCACGCAGTTTGAACGAGAACACGGGTTGCAGGTCCTCGCGTTTCAACAAGATGCGGGTGCCGAGGCGCGCGGACAGGTTCGCCGCCAGCTCCAGTGGGGTCCTCGTCGCGACGTCATAGACGGCCGCATTGGAAATCAGATCCAGGTAATCAGGGGTATTCATGCTGCGGTTATCGCACACCGCGTGGGCGTCCGCAAAGGCCCGTTTTCGGCCGGAATTTGTTGCGATGGTAATCATCGAGCCGGACTCTCATAATACCTGCGTGAATAAGCTACTTATTACCAACGCGAGCCTCGTGAACGAAGGCTCGATATGCGAGACAGACGTACTGATCTCGGGCGACAGGATTGAGAAGATCCAATCCGGAATAACTGCGCCCGAGGGCGCCACGGTCATCGATGCGAACGGCAAGTACCTGTTGCCCGGCATGATCGATGACCAGGTCCACTTCCGGGAGCCGGGGCTGACGCACAAAGGTGACCTTGCGACGGAGTCCGCGGCCGCGGCGGCGGGCGGTATCACGAGCTTCATGGATATGCCCAACGTCGACCCCCTGACGACGACGCGCGCGGCGCTTGCTGACAAGTACGAGCGTGCATCAGGGCGGTGTACCGGAAACTATGGATTCTATTTCGGCGCAACCAACAACAACATCGAGGAAATAAAAGCCCTTTCGGTGGGAGAGAGCTGCGGCATCAAGGCTTTTCTCGGTGCCTCGACGGGCGACATGCTGGTCGACGATCCCAATGCTATCGATCAGATTTTTCAGCACGCGCCGGTGATCGTCGTGACGCATTGCGAGGATTCGCCAACGATCTGGGCGAATGAAGACAAAGCACGCGCGGAATATGGTGAAGACGTGCCGTTCAGCCAGCACCCGAAGATTCGATCGGCGGAGGCGTGCTACGCGTCGTCCAGCATGGCGATCAACCTGGCCAGGCAACACGATGCGCTGCTGCAGGTCCTGCACCTGACCACGGCGAAAGAGATGGCGCTTTTTGATGCCGCGCCACGCCTGCAGAAACGCGTTACCGCGGAGGTCTGCGTTCATCACCTTTGGTTCGAGGAGTCGCGCTACGATGAACTTGGCTCGCGCATTAAATGTAACCCGGCGATCAAGCGAATCGAGGACCGTGATGCCCTGATCAAGGCATTGAATGAAGGTCGTATCGATATCATCGCGACCGATCACGCGCCGCACACCGCCGAGGAGAAGACCGGTACTTACTTCCAGGCACCCGCGGGATTGCCGCTCGTGCAGCACGCGCTCCTCACACTTTTCGATCTTGTGCGGGATGGAAAAATCAGCCTGGAGTTGCTCGTGGACAAGGCGTGCCATGCGGCGGCGGATATCTTCGGAGTTACGGAACGCGGTTATGTCCGCGAGGGCTGGTTCGCCGATCTCGTCATAGTCGACAGCAATACGCCGCATCGGGTAACGGCGGATAATGTTCTCTATAAGTGTGGCTGGTCGCCGTACGAAGGACACGAATTCTCGGCTTCGATCGACACGACAATAGTGAATGGCGAGATCGTGTATCGCGACGGAAGTCTCACAGGCGCTGTTGCCGGACGGAAGCTGAATTTCACTCGAGCAAGATGATGGGATCGTTACTGTTTACTTTCCGGTCGATCCCGTTATGCTAGCCCGAGAAAAATGAAGCCGACAGATACTTCAAATCCCGAGTATTTTCACAAGGTAGTGGACTGCCAGTACGGCTGTCCCGCACACACCGACGTCCCCGCCTACATACGCATGATTGCCCAGGGGCAATTCAGCGATGCGTACATGGAAAACCGCAAGTCGAACGTGTTTCCCGGGATTCTCGGCCGCGTGTGCGACCGCCCTTGCGAACCTGCATGCCGGCGTGGACGTGTTGAAGACAAGCCTGTTGCGATCTGCCGACTCAAGCGGGTAGCCGCAGACAATCGTGACGACATCACCGACCGTCTTCCCAAGCCGCCTCCGCAAAACAACGGCAAGAAAGTTGCCCTGATCGGCGCGGGTTGCGCATCGCTCACCGTCGCGAACGACCTTCGTCCACTTGGCTACGACGTCACGATCTTCGAGGCACTCGATACAACGGGCGGCCTCATGCGCACGAACATTCCGGCTTTTCGTCTGCCGCCTGAGGTCCTGGACGAGGAAATCGGCTACATCCTTGACATGGGTGTAGACCTTAAGCTCAACCATCGCATCGACAGCATGAAAGAACTGCTCGACGAAGGTTATGACGCGGTTTTCGTCGGGACCGGCGCACCCAAGGGCAAGAACCTCGAGTTGCCGGGGCGCTACGACTCGGACCGAATTCACATCGGCATCGAATGGCTGGAGTCCGTCGCGTTCGAGCACATCAAGGAAATTGGCAAGCGTGTATTGATAATAGGTGTCGGCAATACGGCGATGGACTGTTGCCGCACATCGCTGCGACTCGGTGCCGACAACGTCAAGGTCATGGCGCGCAAGCCACGCGGATTCTTCAAGGCTTCCGAGTGGGAACTCGAGGACGCGGAAGAAGAAAACGTCGACATCATGGTTAACCATTCGCCGAAAGAATTCGTCTATGAAGACGGCAAGCTCGTCGGCATGAAATTCGACCTGATGGAATACAATGTGGATGAGAACGGCGGCATCGATCGCGGTACGTCCACGGGCGAGGTCGTTATTCCTTGCGATGACGTTGTACTTGCCATCGGCCAGGACAATGCGTTCCCGTGGGTAGAGCGCGACATCGGTATCGAATTCGACAAGTGGGAGTGCCCGGTTGTCGATGAGCAGACAATGATGTGCGCGCGCGACGGGGTGTTTTTCGGTGGTGACTCCGCGTTTGGTCCCAAGAACATCATCTGGGCCGTGGAGCATGGACACCAGGCCGCAATCTCCATGCACAAGTACTGCCAGGGCGAAGATATTCGCGATCGTCTGCCGATGGGGCTGAACCTGTCGAGCCAGAAGATGGGTATGCACGAGTGGAGTTACTCGAACGATTACGACGGTGACGCCAGGACGCAGATGCGGCACGTCGATCTCCGGGAACGTTTCAAAGACATCAAGATAGAAGTCGAGCTCGGCTTCGATGCAGAGCAGGCAGCGCAGGAAGTCGAGCGTTGCCTGAATTGTGATATCCAGACCGTGTTCGCGGCGCCTCTTTGTATTGAATGCGATGCCTGCCTCGATATCTGCCCGGTGGATTGCCTGACGATTACAAAGAACGGGGACGAGGACGACCTCCGGACCCGCCTCAAGGCACCGGCCGAGAATCGGGAGCAGGATCTGTATGTGTCGGACGCCTTGCCCCAGACAGCGCGTGTCATGGTCAAAGACGAGGACCTCTGCGTGCATTGTGGCTTATGCGCCGAGCGCTGCCCGACCGGCGCATGGGATATGCAGAAGTCCAAGATTCTCATCCCCTATGCAGAAGACGAGGCTGCGGGCGTTCAACCGAAGACCGCAGCGGGCGGCGCAGGTAAATAAGGGTTCACCGTGGCAACAGTAAACGACGTCGTCATCAAGATTGCCACGGTTAATGGCACCGGTTCCGCCAGCGCGAACGGCCTCATGCGCAAAGCGATTTTTCGCATGGGCATACCTGTTGTCGGCAAGAATTATTTTCCCTCAAATATCCAGGGCCTGCCGACGTGGTACGAAATTCGCGTGACAGGTGATGGCTACCATGCGCGCGCCGATCGGGTAGACATCATGGTCGCGATGAACGCCCAGACCTACACAAAGGACATGGAGGAAGTCGCGCCGGGCGGTTGGTTGATCTATGACTCTACCTGGCCGCGGTCGAAACTACTGGATCGCGAGGACATTGTTGTAATCGGCGTGCCGCTTTCACGCATGTGCAACGAAACCTTCGAGGGTGCGCGAGCGCGCATCCTGATGAAGAACATTGCATACGTTGGCGTATTGGCCGCGTTGCTCGATGTTGATCTCGAAATCATCAAGGAGCTGCTTGAAGAAACGTTCGCTTCGAAACCGCACCTCATCGAATCGAACATGCAGGCAATTGGCCTCGGCTATGACTACGCCCGCGAGCACTTTCCGTGCCCGCTGGAAAAGCGCGTCGAAAGGATGGACGAGACGAAGGGACATATCGTCATCGATGGCAACACGGCGGCTGGTCTTGGCGCGATGTATGCAGGCGCAACTGTCGGCGCCTGGTACCCGATTACGCCGTCAACATCGCTCATGGATGCTTTCCGTACTTTTTGTGCGCGGTATCGCGTGGAGCCGGAAACCGGGAAGAGAACCTATGCCATTATCCAGGCCGAGGACGAACTGGCCGCGATCGGCATGGTATTGGGTGCGAGCTGGAACGGTGCGCGATCGTTCACGTCAACGAGCGGTCCTGGCATCTCACTGATGAGTGAGTTCATCGGCCTGGCGTACTACGCCGAAATTCCGGCTGTCATTTACAACGTACAGCGTACAGGGCCGTCAACCGGTATGCCGACCAGGACGCAGCAATGCGACCTCTTGAGCTGTGCGTATGCATCTCATGGCGATACGAAGCACGTGCTGCTGTTCCCGGGGGACCCGTCGGAGTGTTTCTACATGTCGCCAGTGGCGTTCGATTTTGCGGAGCGGCTGCAGACTCCCGTCATGGTATTGACTGACCTCGATATCGGGATGAATGACTGGATGGTTCCCGAATTGGAGTGGGATGAATCGTATGTGCCGGATCGAGGCAAGGTATACGACGCCGAAGACCTGGAGAAGATAGAAAAATTCTGCCGCTACCTGGATGTCGACGGCGATGGCATCCCGTACCGGACATTGCCGGGCGTACATCCCAAAGGCGCATATTTCACGCGTGGCTCGGGACACAATAGATACGGTGGCTATACCGAAGACTCCGACGAATACCAGGAAGTTGTTGACCGATTGCTGGTGAAGTGGGAAACCGCTCGCGCGATGGTTCCAGAAGCAGAGATTCGCTATTCGAAATTCAATAAGGCGGGCATCCTGACGCTCGGAAGTACAGACGGCGCCTGCAAGGAAGCGCTCGATTTGCTTGCCGAGCAGAACATTGGCCTGAATTACTGTCGTGTGAAAGCGTTTCCGTTCACCGACGCGGTACGCGAATTCATCGAACAACATGATGTTGTCTACGTTGTTGAGCAAAATCGTGACGCGCAATTACGGACCTTGTTGATTGCAGACCTGGACGCTGACCAGAACAAGCTCGTTTCGATACTGCACTACAACGGTATGCCGGTACACGCAGCGTTCGTCGTCGATCGTGTGCGAAGTGAAATCGCCAAAGGGCGCGCCGCGTAGGCGGGGAGGGGCCAATGACCTATATCGCGAAACCCAAAATTGCCCATCCGAGCCTGCCGAAGAACGAGCTCGGATTGACGACTCGTGACTACGAGGGCGCGGTGTCGACCTTGTGTGCGGGTTGTGGTCACGACTCAGTCACGGCCGCGCTTATCCAGGCTGTCTTCGAGCTCGATATCGAACCGCACATGCTCGCGAAGATCAGCGGCATTGGGTGCTCGTCAAAAACGCCGACCTATTTCGTTAGCCAGGCGCACGGATTCAACTCCGTACATGGTCGGATGCCGTCCGTAACGACGGGCGCTAACGCAGCGAACCGTGACATGACGTACATCGGTGTATCCGGTGATGGCGATTCGCTGTCGATCGGCGCAGGCCAGTTCGTTCACGCCATTCGGCGTAATCTGAATATGTGCTACCTGATCGAGAACAATGGTGTGTACGGATTGACCAAGGGTCAGTTCTCAGCGTCGGCAGATATCGGCAGCAAGCCGAAGAAAGGCATGCCTAACCAACAGGAACCCATTGACCCGGTGAGTACGGCCCTTTCACTTGGGGCAACCTATATCGCGCGCAGTTTTTCCGGCGACAAGGAACAGCTTGTGCCGCTGATAAAGGGCGCGATCATGCACAGTGGGTTTTCTCTTGTCGACATCATCAGTCCGTGTGTGACCTTTAATGATCACGAAGGCTCAACGAAGAGCTACGCACACACGCGCGAGTTCTATCACCACGTTTCGAATATTGACTACATCCATCCCTCGAAAGAGATAAAGGCATCGTACGACGAAGGTGAGTCAATGCCGATCCATCTGCATGGTGGCGATACCATTGTCTTGCGCAAGCTGAATCGGGATTACGACCCTACGAGTCGCGCGGACGCGTTCAAATTCCTGCGAGATCGCTTCAATGCAGGTGAAGTGATTACTGGCCTGCTTTACGTCAATGAGGGGCGAGCCGAAATGCACGAATTGATGGGCAATACGGATACGCCGTTGTCGCAGCTGCCGTACGAGGGCTTGCAGCCCGGAAACGACGAGTTGAAAAAGCTGCAGAACCGCTACCGCTAGCCCCGCAACTACTGGACGTAAGGGGTGGCCTTGATCCGGTACACCTCGGTCCAACTGTCGCCCTCGTCAAACGAGAATTCGAGTTTCCAGTTCCAGCCCTCACCATTCACTGGATAGAAGGTGATCTTGCGAGGAGGGTTCGGCAGCGGTGATTTGTATTTCATGACAATCTCGCCGGAATCGTTCTGCCTGGCCGTTATATGTGCGAACCCGGGCGCTCCCTTAATTGCCCAGGCGATGTCCCAGGACTCGGTTTCACTGTTGTAGGTGCGCAGGTTGGTGCCAACAGGGCCATCGAACGGCATCCAGAAGTCCTGGATTGCAGTGCCTTCGCCCAGGCAGGAAAACGTCCATCGTGCGCCATTGCCCGGCTCCCATTCGCCCGTCTCCGAGTTCAACGTTGAATCTTCGATCCGCCAGTCGCCGATGTATTGCCCAAATTCCGCTAACGGGCCGTCGTCGCAGCCGGACTGGCTATTGAAAGGTAAGGGCGCTGGGTCGGCATAGGCGATTGTCGATAGAAGAATGGCAACAAGACCGAGCTTCATGTTCATCAAGGTATCCCCCTCTTGTGGAATGCCGACGTGACACTCCTCGCACTGTTTGAATGCCTTGTCAGTCAATAGTTCGAAAGAATCTGTCGATGGTAAGCTAACGAACGGCCGCTGAATGGAGAGACCGAACTATGCGAATGCGTTGGCTTGCTTACCTGGCTGGAATGTTTGTTTTCTTGCAGTCGATGATCGCCTACGCTGATTCGGGCGATCGCGAAGCGATACTTGCGGTTATGGAGAAGGCCTTTGCCGCTGTACAGTCAGGTATTCCGGACGATTGGCGCGCGATTCAATTGGCGGAAGGCACAACGCTGTCATTCAGGCCTGGCCCTGATGACCGGCCCGACGAGCTTGAGATGCGAATCTCCAATAATGAGAAATTTCTTGTAGGCCTGGAGCCCGACGGCCATGACTACGTGGAACGATGGACCGGGGAGCCGACTGTTTTGATTCGCGGTCCTATTGCAGTGGTCTGGGGCGAGTATGAGTTCTGGATTGATGGCGAGTTTTCGCACTGTGGTGTCGACCTGGTTGACCTCGTCAAGATTGAGGGGGAGTGGAAGATTGCGAACTTCACGTGGACGGTTGAGATGGAGGACTGTCCTAAGCAAGACAAGCAATCCCAATAATACGGAAGATATTACTGTATGAGACCAAGACTTTCGGAATGGGCGAGTATCGCTGAGATCATCGGTGCGGTGGCGATAGTGATTTCACTTGTATTTGTTGGCCTCCAAGTCAATGACAGCAATCGGGAAGCCAGAGCAGCAACTGTTCAGGCAGCTCTTGACGCAGAACTAGCGTTTCAAGCGGAGCTTCTGCGATACGGAGACATATGGGTCTCAGTCGTTCTTGATGGCGATCGAGAAGATCGGGTAAAGCTGCTCAAAGGCAAGGTCCTGTACAACATGGCAATGACGCTGCACGACAACCGATTCCAAATGACGCGTGCCGGGTACATGTCAGGCTCTGGCGACGACGTGCGTGCAATAGTTTCGATGCCTTTCTACGAGATATGGAGAAAAGACCTCCCCGCCAAAAGACGGTCACCAGAGTTCTTGAGTTACGCTGATAGCTTGCGAGAAATCCCGGCAATCGAATGACCGCCTCTGGTCGTCGGCGGCCGACGAGATGGTAAGGTACTGAGAGACTGTTCTTGACTTGGGGAATCAAAGGGTGGGTTATGGAAACGGACCGCGTTAGTCGCTGGCTCTCGATAGGAGCAAATCTTGCCGTCCTCGCAAGCATCGTTTTTCTTGCGGTCGAAATTCGACAGAACACAGAAATGACCCGCGCTCAAATTACCCTGGGTCGATCACAGAACACCCTGGATCTTGCGAGTGCGCAGTTCAATTCAGACTACATTCCCGCGATCCTTGTGAAAGTCAGTGATGGTGAAGAGCTTACTCGCACAGAGTTGTACAGGTACCGCACTCATCTTCGCGCACTCCTTCGAATCTACGACAATGACTTACAGCAACATAGTATGGGCTTGCTGGGCGAGCATATTCCGCAGAATATCCCGAGGATTATCGACAGATGGATTGTCCGAAACCCGTTGGGACGAGACTTTTGGGAAAGCAACAAGACCTCTTTTAGTAACGAATTTGCTGAGTTCGTCGACGCCGTCATTGCGGAAAAAGCCGAGACCAGCACCAATTAGATAGAAGTTGTTTTATGACCCAAAGCGGTCATTGAGAAATAGCGTGCAACCAGTCGAAACGGTTGACCCACACACTGACAGGTTGGCCACAAAATGGAGAAAGGTGAACAGCCACCCGAATTCGTAGGTTGGTGGGAGGTCATGTTTTACACGCGGGGTGGTCAGTCCCGGGACACTGAGGGAATCATCGAGCGTAT
>JAACFG010000141.1 GCA_009937605.1 Gammaproteobacteria bacterium
GAAGACTTGTACAGACGGCCATCCGGGTCCGTTTCGGCGCCCAGGCACGTGACGAGGACAACTATAAACAGCAGACGAAAATACAAACCTGGCATCGTTCTTCGTTCCTTGTGTGGACAGACACTGTACACGCTGCATAGACTGTTGTACGAATCGCGTGACGGAGAAGTCCGTTGGCAGAAACGCCCGGGTCATCCAACGACAATAATGTAAGCGCCGATAGCTCATCGCTATGGCCGGATCTCGAACACGGAACGATCGCGTTCCTGCTCGACGCCCGTGACGAACACGAGGTGAGGCTCTTGCGTGACTGGGTGTATGCCCGGCAGCCGGAATCCGATTCGCTCCCTTCACATTCGTTCATCACGCTCCCGAGGGGACGCGCCGATAACTTGCTTGACACCATGCCGGCGGAAGGCGACGCCGTTTGGATGCAACCCTTGCGTATCGCATGGCTGCCATCAGCACGCACGCCGTTCGGCAAAGCCCGGCGGCGGTGGCTCGCCAAACACCGACCCGAGAGGGTTGCTTACATTGTCGGCGATGGGGCATGGCTCGGCGAGTTGCGCGACCGGCTGGCCGGATCCGACGACTTTATCACCGACGATGAGCTATCGGAGTTTGTCGCCAGCCAGGCGCTGATTGCGCTGGAGCGTTCGGAGCGATCTGTGCGTGGCGCACGTTACAAGGTACCGCGCATACTGCCGAGCGATGTTTTTGCGAACGCCCACTTCCGCAACCTGCTGGCGAACTTCGCTCAACAACGCGATCGCACCACGGACGATGTAAATGAGCAGGCTGCACGGTACCTGCGGGAAATGGCGGCGACGCAAACGCCGTTCACGATCGAGGCGATGAACGCCCTCTATCGGTCAGCGTGCCACAGCCACCACGACGCGAAAATCAATGTTGACCAGGCACAACTCGAGCGGGTCGCCGAGACCATCGGGTCCCGGCCAGTCGTCTTCCTGATCAGTCACAAATCGATGCTCGACACCATGGCCTTGTCGCTCGTGTTGTTCGATGCGAATCTGCCATTGCCGCTAACCTTCGGGGGCATCAACCTGAACAAGCCGGGTCTCGGCGCGTTTGCCCGCCGCGCCGGCATCATATTCCTGCGGCGCTCGTTCCAGGACAATGAAATCTACAAAGCGACGTTTCGCCGTTACATCGACTACCTCATCGAGAAGCGGTTCTCATTGCTCTGGGCACTGGAAGGTACTCGCTCGCGCACGGGCAAGTTGCTGCCGCCGAGGTTCGGCCTGTTTAACTACGTCGTCGAGTCGATACTGCGGACCAAACTGTACGATGTGACCTTCATTCCTGTCAGTGTCGCCTACGACCAGATCACGGAAGTCGAAGACTATTCGATTGAGCAGCGCGGCCAGAGGAAAAAACCCGAAGGAATCACCTGGCCGCTCCGCTTCCTGAGGCGGGGACGGTCGCGCGGCCAGATACACCTGCGTTTTGGCAAGGATCTCACCATCAGGGAGCTCGTTGAACCGCCCGAACTCGAGGCCGGCATTGACGACAGGCAAAAGCAGATACTCGTAGCAACCCTGGCTTTCGAAGTTGCGGTCCGCATGAACGCCGCAACGCCAATCACGGCCACGGCGATCGTCACAATGATCCTGCTGGCCGGCGGTAACCGCGCACAGAGCCTGACCGAGATCCAGGGACTCGCCCGTGCCGGCGCCGCACTGATCCGGCATCGGCACCTCGAAATTGTCGGACGTTCGAACTTTCGGGACGCAGACGCCATCCTGGGGACACTCGCTCAACTTAACAGGACCGGTATAGTCACCTACCTGGACGAGGGTACCGAGAGACTCTATGCCATCAGCCCCGACCAGCACCTGAACGCTGCTTACTATCGAAACACGGCAATCCACTACTTCATACTCGATGCCTTCGTCGAGATTGCTCTACTGGACGCGGCGACCGAATCCGGGGTCCAGCGCGAAGTATTCTTCGCGCGAACGAATGAGTTCAGGGAATTATTCAAGTTCGAGTTCTATTTCCCACGTCGCGCCAACTATCAGGCAGAAATTGAAAGCCGCGTCCGTGACCGCTTTGACGACTGGGAGCGCACCACTCCCTCAGCATTCAAGGAGGTTAAGCCGCTGGTTGCGCATGGCGTGCTGCGTTCATTTGTCGATGCCTATCGCGTCGTCGCGAGTGTGCTCGTCGCCGCGGGCGCAGATGCTGTTGACGACAAGGGCGACTTCCTGTCGCGGTGCCTGAAAACCGGCAAACAGGAGTTGCTGCAAGGCCGCGTGTTCTCAGCCGAGTCGATTTCGAAAACGCTCTACGAGACCGGGTGGAAACTTGCTGCCTACAGGGGGCTGCTAGCCGCCAACCAGGAAGACGCGCGTCGCGATCTTCTTGATGAATTTCGCCGCATCAACGGCCGGCTGGACGAGATACTCGCGATCACGCTGGCCCGGGCGGTCTAAACGACGGCCCTGCGTGCCGATTGAACATAGTCTGATCAGCACCGGAATTTCCTGTGTTAGACTCTTTGTGTCTATGTCAAATGCTCAAACATAAAGACATGAGGACTTCGGTCCGGAGATAACAATGAAAAAGACCATGACCCTATCGACCCTCGCGGGCTGCCTATTGGCGCTTCTTGCCGGCAACGCACTCGCCTGCGGCGAAAGCCTCTTCAGAGTCGGCAAAGGCGTAGCGTTTCGCGAGTACACGGCCCCTCTTCCAGGCAGCATTCTGGTTGTCGCTAGCACGGAGGCGGAATTGGCGTTAGTTGAACGACTGGCAGCTGCCGGTCACGACATTCACGTGGTATCAGACCCGTCAGAAATCGGCGAGGAGCTTCAGAGTCACGATATTGATGTCGTCCTTGCGTACTACAGTGAACGCGATGTGGTTGAGGACCAAATGTCGTCAATGGCGAGTGTGGCTTACATTCCCGTCGCAATGGACGGGACCGACGAAACCTCCGAGGCCAGTGAGCATTATCAGCGATCTCTCACCAACGACGATAGCGTTCAGAAGTATCTGAAGACGATTCACAGGACGCTCAAGTCACAATCATAGGAAAGCGACCTGGCGGAGTGCCGAATGGCACTTTGTTCCGGTACTGCGTGCTGTCGACGGCGGCAGCCATTGGCTCACTCCTGTTGCTGACGTCTGGCGTCAACGCAGCGGAGGGTGAGTCACGGAAGGGTACCGGTCAAATCGTACTGACCTACCAATACAATTTGACCGACGGCTTCGAGAGCGATATTGGCGAGTTGCCGATTGGCTCGATCGATACCCATGTCATGAATTTTGAAGTGCAGTACGCGCTTACAGATCGCCTGACCGTCATCGTCGGCATTCCTTATGTAGTCAAGCGGTACAACAATGGTCCGCTGCCGCACGACCCGTTGCTGCTCAGTCCGCCGAGACCCTATATAGAAAACGTAGATACGGGTAGCTGGAATACTGGTTTTCAGGACCTTAACTTCGGCGCGAAATATTGGGCCAAGGAAGGTACCTTTTCTATTGCACCGTTTTTCTTCTTTGGAGTCCCGAGTAGCGAGTACCCTTTCTTTGGCAATGCGGCCATCGGCCAGCAGTTAACACGACTCCAGGTCGGGTCGAGCTTCATGTGGTACCCGGGCCTGTCCAACGGATACCTCCGCGCCGATGTCGGCTATGTTTTCGTGGAAGAAACACTGGACGTTAGCGTCAATCATTGGCTTATTCGTGCTGAGGGCGGTTATCAGTTCGGACCACGCATTACAGGCAGGCTGTTTGGCCTTCTGAAAAAAGGGTCTGGACTCGCGGTTCCCACCGACTACCCAGGATTCCCTGACCAATTGAACGACGAGTTGTGGTACCAGCATGATCGTATGCTCAAACATAACTATCTGAATATCGGCATCGGCCTCGATTATGCTTTGAACGACCGATACAGTCTCTCGGGCAACTACATGGAGATGGTCTGGGCCGACCAGGTGAATATCCTCGAGTACGCGGTAACCCTGTCACTTACCCGGACGTTCTGACAGAAATCGGCGACGCCTACTGCATGACTCTAAGGCGTTGCAAGGTATCTGGCAGACGGTCACGCAGGACTTCCTGTCGCTGCTCAACCGATTGGACAACGGCTTGGTATCTGGGCTCATCCGCGAACTTTCGAAAACAAGGCGCGTCGACCAGAACCGGGTACCAGAGCAAGCCCGGACTCTCAACAACGCGTTCAAGGGTTTCCAACGCCAATTCATCCTGCCCCACGATCGATTGCCCACAGGCCTCGTACATGTTTGGCCACCAGGCTTTTGGCGCGCCGGTCAAAGTGAGACGATGCATTATCCCGGAGACAAAATCGGCATATTCTCGTGCCCTTTCAGACTGCCCGTTCACATTCAGGGCATCGGCGAACGTCATCAGTGTCTCAATACCGTTAGCTCGCCTGGAATCGACAAAGACCTTCTCGGGCAGACCTTGTTGGTCGAGTATGTAAATCGCCTGCTCGTAGTTGCCCAGTGCCAGGTGCGCCCGCGCCAATCCGTACCAGACTTGAACCTGGTTGGGATTCTCAAGGACCAGTTCCTCGCCAACCTCGATCATCTCCTCGTATCGTCTTAGCCAAAACAGGTTAGCAAACGACATATCCGGGTCGAAATATCGGGTGCCTTCCTCGTCGCCGATCCGCGCATACAGTTCTGCCAACATCCAAAGCGCGTCCGGAAAATCGGGATCCGCCGCTCTTGAACGCAACGCCCAGGCAATTCCGACGTCCAGATTTCCAACAAGCTCGTGAATTCGCGCCACTTCCAGGAAGGCAACCGCCTTTTGGGGTGACTGACTAAAACGCTCCTGAATATCGGCAGCAATCTCAAGCGCCTTGTCTCTTTGTCCCGAAACACCGTAGAAGTTACCGAGCTCTCGGTAACGCAAGAGAGACTCCGGATCCTGCTCCAGTGCTCGCAAGAAGTATTCTTCGGACGCATCGACATCGGGTTGATGCCACAACCACTGCCCATAGGCCGCTAACGCATCGGCGTTGAATGGATCGAGCTCAATTGCACGCGCGTGCGCCTCGCCGACGCCGTCCTCGAAACGAATCCACCGGTACAGTCCCAGCGTGTGTTGGACCTCGGACAGATTCGGATCTATCTCCAATGCCCTTTCAATGGCCGCGCCGGCACTCTCAACATCTCCCAGGTAGAGCAACGCGTCAGCGTAGCGACTGTGCGCCAGCGCTGAACCTGGATCAGCTTCGGTTGCTTGTCGATAAAGGTCGATAGCCAGCATTAGTTGCTCTATATTTACGGTCGGCTGATCTTTGACATCCTGAAACGTTGCGCGCGCAAGTTGCAGGAGTTCGTTGGCCGACGCGTCAAGGGTTGCCAGCGTAGACCTACCCAACGACGGATCAGAATCCGGCATAAGCAGTGCCACAATTTCTGTCGCTATTTCCTGCTGGGCGGTCAACAAGTCATCGTCCTTTTTCTGAAAGGTCCTGGTCCAGTCCCCGAATCCAGACTCGCCATCGATTACCGTCACCGTGATATGAAGGATGTCGTCTTGCCGCCTTACCGTGCCTTCGATCAATTGGGCGACACCCAGCCTGGTCGCGATTTCCGGCGCCGAAAGTGTCTGGTCCTGAAAAATCACAGAGGACGATCTGGCCGCCACCCGCATGCCGCCGATTCGGCCTAGTTGATCTCGCAGCTCGTCGCTCAGCCCCTTGGGTATGTAGTCGTCAGCGATGTATTGGCTCGCGTTCTCAAATGGCATAACGGCGATCGTATTTGCGGCTGGAGCCTCTCGTCGATCATAGGCTGTCTTTGATTCCTCCTGCCCGACGACGCTCGGGTAGACAAGGTAAAACAGGCCCGCCGTAGCACCGATGAGCAGGATTGTGGCCGCCACAATGGTGAGGCGTCCTTCCACGCTGGAGGCGTGGGCGCGCCTTATGCCGCCCGGCCCGATGTCGAAGCGCCAAGCCAGAAACATCGTAACGGGAAAGCCAACGACAAAAAGAATTGCTACGAAGGACTTCGATCCTTCCGGGAAAACCGGTAATGCATCAATGAGAAATGACAGAACCTCCGTGATGCTCCAGGCAGCCGCGGCGTATATCAGAGCCGTCTGCAGCACCCGACGGCGTCCCAACTCGGCAAACAGGTGCTGCGAAAAGCCGTCGTCCTGATCGGGCAATGCCCGGACTTCGGCAAGCATCCTGTAGCCTTCGCCGCGGACCAAACCGATGTAACGCGGGGAATTGGCATTGTCCCCGAGAGCCTGGCGAACCAGTTTGATTCTTTGAGTGACTGTCTCCGGGCTGACGAATTTCCCTGACCACACAGTCTCGACCAGTTCGTCATGCGTCACGAGGTTTGGGGCCGCCCTGGCCAGTGTCAGTACCAGCTGATACGACAGCTTCGGCAGATCGAGAATCGCATCCCCACGGCGCACCTGCCGCTTCCCTGCATCGAGAACCAGATCCCCTATCTGAAGGCGTCCGCTGGTTGGCTGCTGTTGATCCATATTTCCGGTTTTTTCTTCTCGCCCGACCATGATTCTTTGCCGTCTATGTAATTGATTTTAAAGGGTCAAGCGAGACTTCACACAATCTTCATGCGAGTTTCACACGGCAACAGGCCCAATAACCTAATCTGCACTCGTCCGGTTTATTGAGCATTGGCCGGATCGCTGGCGGCAAGCTACCGCGAGCGTAGAAGAAGGCGCGTCTTCTCATTTATACCATTGACGGTAGCGACGAGGAGAAAACAATTGATGATTTACCATTTTGACCAATTTGAGCTCGACATGAGCCGTTTCGAGCTACGTGAGGAAGGCACTGTTCAGCCGCTCGAGCCGCAGGTTTTCACCCTGCTGGCCTACCTGGTCGAGCATCGCGAACGACTGGTATCCAAGAACGAACTCTTCGAGAGACTCTGGGCAGGGCGCGTCGTGACCGACTCGGCGCTAACGAGCCGGATCAAGTCGGCTCGCCGGGCCCTTGGGGATAGCGGCAAGGCGCAGCAATTCATCAAGACGATCTACGGTAAGGGGTTTCGCTTTGTTGCGGATGCCAGCTCTTGCGACACATTCGCAGACGGTATGGCGCATGAGCTGATCACAGAAAATGTGCGTCTGCGCTGGCTCCTCTGGTCGCTTCAGCGCTGAGTCTTCTGGCCAATCCCCATATTTTCTCCATGTTTGCCCCTGCTGCAGGCTGTAGAAATACCTTTGTGTATTTGGATTCAAGTGGAGATATGAAATGAGATCGAAAATTAAAATGAATATGTTCCTGGTGGTTTTGGTAGCCATTTTCTCAGCAAGCGGGGCCAGCGCTGCAGGTATTGGTAACAATATCGTCGTTCTCCTGGCGGGCGAGGGCCTGGCTGATGCCAGTGGTAATCAGTTCACAGAGCTTGGACTCGTCGCCCCACCGGGTGTGCTTTGCTTTGACATTGACCTGGTTGATGCCAAGACGGGTAACGTGATCGGTCGTGGCAGCGATTGCCTGTCCGATATCACACCCAGCGACAATGGTGGTATGTCGTTGACCGCTACGTCGTTCTTCCACTTCCCGGGCGGCACCCTCGTATCGCGAGGCCTGGTTACGGTGCAGCCGAAGCTTCACGGTTTGGAAGAGTACACCCACGTCGTCGGCGCAGCACCTTCACTCGCTGAAAACAGTGTGATCTACGGTGACGGAAAATTCAAAGATGCTGCTGGCTCGGTACGCCTGTCGGGCCTTGTCAACCTGAGCCGCCTTGGATCTGGGTATATTGACTTTGATTGCATATTTGTTATCGATCTCTGAAACAAATAAGGGCAGCTTGTCGCGGTCTGGCAAAGTGACTAGGCTCTGTGTCCATGGACTTCAGGAACAGGCTCACTGCCCTTGTCATTGTGTTGTTGCTGCCATTCGTGGCCAACGCCGACTGGTTCGATGAGATCCGCGACGGCGACGACAAAGAAGCGCTCTATCGCACGCTCTATTACATGCCCAAAGGTGGCGACCTGCACAACCACCTTTCGGGCGCCGTATTCGCCGAGTGGTGGTACGAGCTGGCACTGGCCCAGCAGGAACGCGGGTACGAGTACTACACCAAGGTCCGTATCAGTAACTGCCGCGATTACGGCGGCAACGCGTTCGCGCGTGCACCGTATCTCCTGCTGTTCCGGACTATCTCGGCGAACGAATATGCGGGGCTCGACGAGTGTGAGCAGGGCGAGCACAAGCCCCTTGCCGACCTCGACGATCGCGAAAGATCAGCCTGGATGAACAGCGTCCGACTCGACAAGCCCTGGGAGGGCCGTGACGA
>JAACFG010000026.1 GCA_009937605.1 Gammaproteobacteria bacterium
ACCTGTCTCCGTACCTGGTCAGATAAGCGTGTCCCGATTCTAAAGCAATAGCGATCGACAATGCACTTCGATAGTCTCAGTAAATGACCGATGCCCTGGCCAATGCGTACCCACGATTGGGCGAACGCCTGCGGAAGGTGCAGCTCGCCGAGCTGCCAACACCGATTTATCTCAAGGAAACGATGACGCCGTCAGGCGTTCGTTCGATCTTGGTAAAAAGGGACGATCTCACGAATCCGCTGTACGGCGGCAATAAGGTTCGAAAGCTCGAGTACATCTTCCAGCGCGCGCTGGACCGCAAGGCAACGCGAGTAGCGACATTTGGTGCCGCCGGCTCCAATCATGCGTTAGCGACCGCGGTCCTCGCCAATGACATCGGGCTGGAATGCACCTGTTTCCTCGCGCACCAGAAACGCACACGGAAAGTGCCCTATGCGCTCAACATGCATCGCCACCTCGGAACCGAGATCGTGCGTTATGGTGGATCGATTGCCGCGCTGCCGCTGTTTCGCGAGTACCTGCAACACCGCCGCGCCTGGGTCGTGCCGCTGGGAGGTTCTTGCTGGCTCGGAGCGACAGGATTCGTGAACGCCGGGCTCGAACTGGCCGAGCAAATCGCGCAAGGCGATATCCCCTGCCCGGCTCGAATCTACATCGCTAATGGCACCATGGGCAGCGTTGCAGGTCTCCTGCTCGGCCTCGCTGCCGCGGAGTTGCCAACAGAAGTGCATGCTGTGCGCGTCGCCGACAATAAATTCACGAACCCGGCCATTCTCGATCGGCTAATGCGCAAAACGGCACTCCTGTTGAATCGTTTTGACCCGACATTTGATGCGAGCACCGCTGATCGCACTCGACTGCAGTGGCGCGACGACTTTTTCGCCGGTGGCTACGCGGTCTTTGACGACAACACTGAAGACGCCGTTTCGTTCGCATCCGGGCAACTCGGCCTAAGCCTGGAAACGACCTACACGGGCAAAGCTATGGCCGCGCTGCTGCACGACGTGCAGATGCCGGAATACCGGGGCGAAACGTTCCTCTTTTGGAACACGCACAACTCGAGCACGTTGCCGGTTAGCGGTGACAAACCCGACACGCTGGGGAACATCCCCGAAGACTTCCAGCGGTACTACGAGTGATTGCCTCGAGAATCATGGTTTTCATGTTGCTGCTGTTCCTGGCGACCGACCTGAACGCGGAAGAAGTCGCCGAGGACGTCAGTAAAAAGGTCAGCGAGAAAGTCGCCCAGGAAGATCAGCCTGGGGTATGGGGAATTCGCCTCGTTGCCTTTGCACAGAACTTCCCGGCCTATCCGTCCTCGTCGGAACAGAATTTCACGGCGCTTCCTCTTCCCTACCCGGTGTACAGCGGGAAAATATTCAGTTTCGGTCAGGATCTTGACGAAATAGCCAATGGTCAGCTCGTGGGCACCGATCGTTTCAACCTGTCGGTCGGATTGAGTGCCAGTTTTCCTGAGAGCAGCGATAACCTGGACGTGCGCAGCGGGATGCCCGATCTTGATTTCCTCGTCGAAGCCGGGCCCGAAGTCAACGTGGCGCTCAAAGGCGGTCCAAAAGACGATCGGGAGCTCTTGTTGTCGCTACAGGTCCGCGCCGCCGTTTCGTTCGATGACCTTGACGCGACCGGTCGTGGCTTCGTCTTCAGCCCCGAGCTGGAATACCTTGCCCGCGATTTTCTCGATGAGAAGACCGAACTTCGCTTTCGAGTAGCGCCAACGTGGGGGTCAAGCGACTATACGGACTTCTTCTACGGCGTCGCACCGGAATACGCCACACCGTCCCGACCGGCTTACGCAGCGGCATCGGGTTACGTGAATACAGAGTTCCTGGTGGGCATCAACCGGAAAATTACCGATCGGCTGGAGTTCCGCGGATCCATTCGCCTGTGGGTAAACAAGGGCTCCGCGAATGAGGCAAGCCCTCTGTATCAACGCGACTACGATCAGGGAATTCGCCTCGCACTGTTCTGGACAGCCTGGGAGCAGAAGCGAAAAGGGGCGGACGCCAATTGAGCCCGCAAGACGTTAGAGCGTTTCTTCGTCCGCCGTGGCTTCGGCGGCCGCCTCGTCCATCATTTCGCGAACTTCCGACAGTGTCGGCGCGTTAGGATCGATTTCGACGGTATTGCGGACCACCCGGACACGTGTCATGTATTCCGCTGCATCGTATTCGTAGACGCTGACCGCGATGCCCTTTGGATCTGCAGCCACCGATTTGACGTGATCACGCAAGTGATCATTCAGCGCTTGCCCGACCGAATCCACCTGCTTGTCCAGCAATGCCGCGAGCCGCTCGTCGGCGGGTTCCAGGTCATCTTCGAGTGGCTCGTGCGCTTCGAAATAGAGCATGCCGTCGCGTTGCCCGAACTGGTAGGGCTCGTTGATGATCGTGACCACTTCGCCAACGGCCACGAGTTCATACAGGAATTCGATATTCTCCGGATATAGACGCACACAACCGTGACTCACGCGCATGCCCACACCGTATGGCGAGTTTGTTCCGTGTATCAGATAGCCCGGCATGTCGAGTTTCAATACCCGGTGCCCCAGGGGATTATCCGGGCCCGGCGGTACGACAGATGGCAGTGGGTTACCCATCTCGGCATGCTCACGGCGCACGGATGCCGGCACCCACCAGCTCGGGTCCTTCGCTTTAGCAACGACCGTCGTTGCGCCGAGCGGCGTCTCCCAGCCCACGCGTCCGATCCCGATCGGGTACGTCAGCACCTGCTGCAACTCACCCTCTTCCACCTCGGGGAAATAGAAAAGTCGCTTGGTCGCAATATTCAGGATTACTCCACGATGCCGCGTGTCAGGCAGGACGTACTGCGTCGGCAACAGGACCGGTGTGCCGGCACCCGGCAACCACGGATCCACTCCCGGATTAGCAGCGATGATTTCGTCATAACCGAGGCCGTAGGTACGGGCGAGATCCGACAAGGTGTCAGCGTCGGTCGCAAACACTATCTCGGGTTCGCCGACCACGGACTGGCCGGGCGCGCCAAGCGTAAAGGCGTTCGGGTCTTGCGGTTCCTCTACCGGACGATCCTCCAGGGGAACGAAGTCGGCCGCGTCATCCTTATCCTTCGACGACCACAGGTCGTCGACAGTCGCGCAACCCCCGAGTCCCAGAAGTGCTGCCAGGAGCAGTGCACGTCTGGCTGTCAATTGGTCTCTTTCTTGGGTTCGGCGTAACGAGGATTCTTACCGCATTCCGGAACAAAGCCCTCAGCCTGAGCCGAGTTGTACAGGGGGAGCGTCTTTTGCCACTCGCCCACCAGGTTTTCGATTCGAGTTTCGCTCGAGGGGTGAGTGGACATGAATTCTGCCGGGGCATTTTCCGCCGACGCATTCATGCGTTGCCACAAGGGTACGGATTCGCGCGGATCGAAACCGGCACGCGCCATGTACTCCAGCCCGATCACATCTGCCTCGGATTCCTGGCCTCGCGTATGCGGCAATGTGATGCCGAACTGCGCACCGGCCGCCAGGGCCTGTTGCGCCGTGTAGGTTGTGCCCGTATAGCCGCCGCCGAGAAGAATCGCTACCGCATTGATGCCCAGATTTGTCAATTCGGAATTCATGGCCCGGCTTTTTGAATGCTGTGCCGTCACGTGCGCGATTTCGTGCCCCATGACCGTCGCCAATTGGTCCTGGTTTTCCGTCACTGAGAGAATTCCGCTAAACACTCCGATCTTGCCGCCCGGCATCGCAAACGCGTTGACGGACTCCGCCTCAAAGATGGCGAGCTCCCACTCGATATCGTTGTAGGGCGGTTCCAACTGCTCGACGACCGCCTGGGCCACACACGCAACGAAGTCGATGGTCGGTCGGTCGGTTACGAGCGGCATGCTGGCTCGCATCTGGTTGAAAGCTCGAGCCGCCTCGGCTTTCATCTGCGCATCTTCCTGCTGGGTCGGCTGCGATGAGCAGGCCATCAGGGTAAACGCGACAAAACCCAATGGGACCAACAACTTGAGGCGAAGCGTACTCATGAGAACTCCTTGAAACCTTGCGGGATTATAGCGTCTCGGCAGGCTAGCCTGCTCAAAGTTTGACTGCCCAGCCCCGCACCAGTTCCGCGTCAACGGGGCAAGCGTGCTTCAAACTTTCGGCGCCAACCGGCCGCCTCAGCCCCATCGATCGCACTCTCGACGTTACCCATGAGACGTTTCTGCAACGGTTGCTTGATCTTGTAGGACACGAGATAGAGGTCCCGATCCCTGGCACGCGAACCAAGCAGCTCATCACTTGTGAGCAACTCGTCGGCCAGGCCAAGCTCGAGCGCCCGCGTGCCCAACCAGTGCTCGCCGGTTGCAATCTGCTCCAGGTCGAGATTTGGGCGGTACTTCGCGACCACGTCCTTGAACAGGACATGCACCTCTTCGAGCTCTTCTTTGAGCTTCGCACGATCTTCGTCCGTGTTCTTGCCGAATATTGTGACCGTGCGCTTGTGCTTGCCCGCCGTGATTTGCTCGAAGTCCACACCGTGGCTGTCGAGCATGCGATTGAAGTTGGGGATTTGCGCCAGCACGCCGATCGAACCAAGAATCGCGAACGGCGCCGCGTACACGGTAGACGCCACGCATGCCATCAGGTAGCCGCCACTTGCTGCCACCTTGTCAACGCAGACGACAAGCGGAATATCGCGATCGCGAATACGCGCCATCTGCGAGGCCGCCAGGCCGTGTTCGTGCACCAGGCCGCCGGGATTCTCGAGGCGCACAATAACTTCGTCATCGCCGGTCGCTACTTCGAGAATCGCACTGACTTCTTCCCGAAACGATTCGACGGCACTGGCTTTGAGATCGCCTTTGAAGTCGATAACAAAACTGCGTGGCCGCTCGGATGGCTGCTTGCTCTCGGCCTTGTCTTCCTTCTTGCGCTCTTTCGCAGCCTTCTTGCGCTGGTCCTTTGTTGAGACAGCACTGAGCAATGCGTCGCCGAGGTCCCGGTACTTCTTGTTGAGATTCTCGACCTCAAGGCCTTCGTGCGTTGCTTTGCGACCAGCCGCGGCGGCGGCCACGATAACAACGATGATGGCAGCCACAATCGTGATGGCTTTAAGGAAGAACAGGCCGTAATTGGCGAAGAATCCGAACTCGGTCATATGGCTATCCCAACATTGTTTTTCTGCAATACCTGCTCGGCACGGTAGCTGGAGCGCACCATCGGGCCGGCGACAACTTCGACGAAGCCCTTATCGAGACCCTCTTGTCGATACGCTTCAAACTCTTCCGGTGAGACATAGCGTTCCACGGGCAGGTGATTTGGGGTAGGCCGCAGGTATTGGCCCAGGGTCAGGATGTCGACATTTGCTGCACGCAGGTCGTCCATCGTCTTGAGAATCTCGTTGTCGCGCTCGCCGAGACCCAGCATCAGGCTGGTTTTGGTCAATACATCCGGTCGATGTTGCTTGGCGTGCCGGAGCACCGCGATCGTCTGTTCGTAACTGGCGCGCGGATCACGCACCGGGTGCGTCAGGCGCAGCACGGTTTCAACATTCTGGGCGAATACTTCGAGACCCGAATCGACAACCAGTTCGACGTGTTCCATGACACCGTTGAAGTCGGGCGTCAGTGCCTCAACCGCAGTGGCCGGGTTGAGTTTCTTGATTTCTCGCACGCATTCCGCGTAATGCGATGCACCGCCATCGTCGAGATCGTCACGATCAACGGATGTAATGACGACGTACTCGAGTCCCATCAGTTGCACTGCGCGAGCTGAATTTTTCGGTTCTTGTGGATCCAGCCAACCCTTCGGGTTGCCCGTGTCTACCGCGCAGAATCTGCACGCGCGCGTGCAGACTGAGCCGAGCACCATGATCGTCGCCGTTCCCGCGTTCCAGCATTCACCGATGTTTGGACACATCGACTCCTCGCACACGGTGCTGAGCCGGTGTTCGTGGACAATCTGGCGCGTCCCGGAATAGCCCTTGCCTGACGGCATTTGTGCCCGCAGCCATTTCGGTTTGTCTCCGCGTACGAGCGGCGACGCTTCGCGGCCCTGCTTCTGGCCGTTCTTGATAGCTGAAAAGCCGGCATCGGTCTTGTACTTATTGCCGCTCTGGACGACCGGGATTCCGCGGAGTTTTTCGTCTGTCTTACTCATGCAAATGTACGGGTGCTGCGAACAAGGGGCACGCATTGTCGCATAAGTTTGGGCAAAAAAAATCCCGGCCGGAGCCGGGAGAGTCAGGGGGAAATCTTGGCGACGCCAGAGGTGTTCAGTGCAATCTGGACCAGCTGACCAACCTGACAGCACTCTGCTTCAGGTCAAAGTTGCGGGCGAGAATGGCTTCGATGTCATGCCGGTCGGTTCGCTGTTCCATCGGTTGGTTCAGTTCGACGATGCCGCAGAACTCATTGCCGTCGCGATATTCAGCGTCGGTCAGGATGAACTGCGTGTAGTACTTGGCGGACATGACTTGAGATTACGCCTGCCTTGCCATGTTAACTGTGAGCCAGAGCACAGAAAGGCGCGTAAAGGGCCTAAATGGCCAAAAACTGGACGTAGGTCACTAAAATTCGTCCGTTTGAAGCGTTATTTAGCTTAAAATCCGTGACTTACAGGGACACGGCGCACAGATTTAGTACGCTGTCATATGTAATATTGAGCTTCATCTGCCTTCGCTTGGGCGGATTTCGAACCAGAAAGACCTGAGGAATAAGTAAATGGTTGCGAAACCCAATTTTGTTACTTTCGTTGCGGCCGTGCTGGCGCTGCTTGCCGCGGGCCAGGGCTACGCGCAGGACGAGCTTCGCAAGACGTTTTTTAAGGATGCCGACGCTGCACTGGCTGCCGCTGAAGCCGTCGACGCCGAGCTACTGGCTCCGCGCAGTTTTGAAAGAGGAAAGAAGGAATACAACGACGCGGAAGAAGCATTGAGGCGTGGGCGTAATATCGAGACTGTCCGCTCCAACGCTGCCGACGCGACGAGATACTTCCGGGAAGCCGAAGAGAAGGCATCCCTGGCACAGACCAAATTCGCCCAGGTGCTGAAGAGCCGGCAGGACGCCGCCAATGCGAAAGCGCCTGAACTCTCTCCTGAAATCTGGCAACGGGCGCAACGCAAGTTTGGCGACGCGATCCGTTTGATGGAACGCGGTGATCTCAAAAACGCCAGCCGACGAGATATCGAAGCTACCAGCCTGTACCGCGAGGCCGAACTCGTCGCGATCAAGGCACAGTACCTTTCCGAGACGCGGCGCCTGTTAGCCGATGCCGATCGAGCGCGCGTGGGTCGATACGCCCCAATTACGCTGGGCCGGGCCAAGCAGCTGCTGGCTGACGCCGAGCGCGAGCTCAATGAGAACCGCTACGACACCGACCTGCCCCGCAGTCTTGCCCGCGAGGCAAACTACGAAGCCAAGCATGCCATCTACTTGTCCGAGATCGTACGACGAGTCAGAGACAAGAATCTCACTGCTGAACAGCTGGTACTGGAATGGGAGGCCTGGCTCCGGCAGGTCGCTGGCGCTGCAGACGTCTTTCCCGACATGGAGACCGGTGGTGAGAAACTGGCTGCCGAGTTGGTCGCGTTCATCGAACTACAGCGCAACCAGTTGCAGGGTCTAGAACAGGAAAAAGCTGAGAACGAACTTCGTATCGCCGATATGGAAGAAGAATTGCGTGCGCTCGACCAGCGCCTCGGTGGAGCGACTGAAGAACGTGCGGCGCTCGTCCAGCGACTTGAAGCACAAGCGCGGGTAAAACAGCAATTCGAGCAAGTCGAGAAGATGTTCACGCCTGACGAGGCCCGCGTATTTCGCCAGGGCAATAGCATCATCCTGCGGCTCGTCGGTCTGAACTTCGACAGTGGCGCTTCACAACTCAAGCCGCAAAACTTCGATCTGCTGGCCAAAGTTGAAAAGGCCATTGATGTATTCCCTCGCAGCGAGCTGATCATCGAAGGTCATACCGACTCTCATGGCGGCGATGATCTGAATCAGAAACTGTCCCAGGATCGTGCCGAGTCTGTGCAGCAGTACATGATCAATGCCATGCGCATTCCGAGTTACCGCCTGATCGCAACGGGCTACGGTGAAACACGACCCGTCGCGAGTAATGAAACGAGTGCCGGTCGTGCGCGTAATCGGCGCATCGACGTCGTCATCAAACCGGCTATCGACGCGACCTAATCGCCTGACGAACGAGAATGACCGCGCCACCATTCGACGATGGTGTGCGCGGTTTTTTCGTTTACGAAGTAACCGTACTCCGCGTGCACATTCAATTCGCCATTGAGCCGGAAATACGTAAAAACCATTTCGTCGTCAATCCTGCCGACGAGGCCTAACTCGAGCATCTCGCCAAAATCGTTCACGAGGTAGGGATCGAGTGCGGTCAGGTCGCCAACAGCCGAGAGATTGGCCCAACGACGAATGTTATTTGGGTAGCGATCAAAGCTCGACAGGCCCGCTCCCTTGATGCGCTTTTGCATGTAACGCTGTCCGAGCGGGCTGCCCATCGTTAACAACGTATCCACCTCGACATGATCGCGACCGACGTGGCTGAGTTCCCACAGGCTGTCGTAGGCAATCACGGCCCCCATGCTGTGGCCGATCAGGAGTACCGGGCGGTGCGCTTCTGTTGCGGCTCGCAGCGGCACCTTGAGCATGCGACGTGTGTGTGCAGCAATCCCGTTAGAGTCCTTCAGGTAGCGCTTCAGGTCTCGCAGGTGCACCTCTGTCGTCTCGCTCGCAACGTGCGGAATCAGGAAAGGAAGCAGGTCACCCAGGGTATAGAGCCCCCTGGCAAGCTGGCGCTTCCACGACGTGGCCTCAGCGATGTCCTGCTTGCTGGCCCTGGGCTGTTCGATGACCGCATCAATCCCCGCCGCATCTATTCCGATGTCGCGGTGCTCGCGGTAAAAGTCATAGGTCCAGGACACGAGGTCGAACGCTCCCCGTCTTGATTCAATTTCCCGGGCAACCTCCGCATCGACCCGGCGTATGCCCGCCAGCAGACAGCGCAAGAGCGCCTGGCGATGCAATTCAGGCTCCGGTTTCGGCAGGAGACCGGGAACGTAGATGATCAGCGGATCGCCTGGTCCCTTCATGAGGTTGACCTTCTGACGATATCGGCAAGCTCGCCAACGTGCTGTACCTCGACATCCGGCCGTGCGTACTCGTCCGGCCACTCATCTCCACTTCGATTCACCCAGACCGTGCGCAAGCCGGCCTCGCGCGCGCCGTGCACGTCGTAGAACGGATGATCGCCAACATGCAGAGTCTGCTCCACACCAGCGCCACCAACCAGCACAGCCGCATCGAATATCGGTCGTTCCGGTTTCGCCGCACCGGCCATTGCTGCGTTCACGTGCCCGTCAAAAAGGTCGTCAATACCGATCTTCTTGAGATTGGCATTGCCGTTAGTCACAGCGATCAATGTGAAACGTTCTTTCAACGCCAGCAATGCCGGAATTGCCTCGGGGAACATCTCGACATCGTTGCGAACTTCATCAAATACAGCGAACGCCTCGTCGATCAGGAATTCGCGATAGCCAGCGGCTGTCGCAATCTCCATGAGAACCGTATGCCGCAGGAATGTCAGGTCGTGTGCCCGGTCGGCATGCTCCTGCACCACGCGCGTGCGGACCTCGCGCATGGCCGTTCGGTCAAACTTCTCCGTGATCCTGGGATAATGCTCGCCAAGCCAGGCGTACAGTCGCGCTTCCGCACGCCGGATCACGGGATGGATCTCCCACAGCGTGTCGTCCAGGTCGAGCGTTATTGTCCGTATGCCATTCACAGATGAAATTTCATATTTGCCAGCAGCGTAATGATCGACGACCATTGTGGAGTTAACACGGGAGCGGAGCAAGACAATGAAATACCTCCACACAATGGTGCGCGTCACGGACATCGACGCATCCCTCGACTTCTACTGCAACAAGCTCGGGCTGGTCGAAGTCCGGCGCTATGACAACGAGCAAGGCCGATTCACGCTCGTCTTCCTGGCCGCCCCCGGGGACGAGGAAGCCCAGGTCGAGCTGACGCACAACTGGGACCCGGAACCCTACGATGAGGGGCGCAACTTCGGGCATCTCGCTTACGAAGTCGACGATATCTACGCCTTGTGTCAATCGCTGATGGATGCCGGAGTGACGATCAATCGGCCCCCGCGTGACGGGCGCATGGCATTTGTCCGTTCACCCGACAACATTTCGATCGAGTTCTTGCAGAAAGGCGATGCGCTTACTCCTGCGGAACCCTGGACATCAATGCCCAGTGTCGGTCACTGGTAATCAGGTCGCGGGCGGCATCAATGGCGGCAAGGGCTCACTCGCTGCCACATCTTCCTTGCGGGAAACGAGGCTTATCGAGCGCAGCTCACTTGCCAGTGCTGCTGCATCCCAGCCACCGCCATTTGGGCTGTAACTGGCTGCGGACAGGCTGCGCAATTGGTCCGCCAGCGGTGCGGCAACTCGATTCGAGAGTTCCCCCAGGCTGCGTGGCGCATCATCCGGCCATTGGAGTCTCGCCCATTGAAGCAGTGCGGCACGCACACCAGCGGAGTCCTCGATGCTCGCGGCCTTGCGCGCAACCCTGAGCAGTTCCTTCTGTTGTTTTTGAACAGGTGGATCCTCAGGTTCACGCGGCTCGCGAGTGTGCCGAGGCGCGGTGCGGGACGACCACCACCATGCTGCCAGTGTCAGAATCCAGAGTACGGCAAGCACCTCGGCCGCACGTTGCCAGAAAGTCGTGGCGGCAAGCGCTACCGCGGGATCGGCGCCCGGCACCTGCACCGGAGACACCGTCTCGGCAGGCGCGACAGCAGCGGGCGGCTCCTCAATGACCGGAGGTGACGCAGCGCCGGCAACTGTCAGCGTCCTGGCCGGCAGGGTCGCCACGCGCCACTCGCCCGCTTCTGTGTCCCACCAGGGAACGTCCAGTTGCGGCAGTTCCAGTTCGCCTCCGACCAGGCCGATGATTGCAAATTGGTCCTTGCGCACGCCGCGAATCCCGTCGGCCTCAATAACGCGACTGAGCTCGGGCATGTCGGCGTAGATGTTCAGGCCATCGACTTCCGCCGCTTCGATCGTCGGCAGCTGGGTTTCAATCTGGCCGAGTGCTGTCAGCGTCACGACGCGCGTGACCGGTTCGCCGGCTTCCATCTCATCGGGCGGTCGAGACCACTCCTCGCTGAGCTGCACATCGCGGGCCGGCAGCCACACTGCGTCAGGCATGTCGGTCGGTGGCGCGGGAATCGGCAGTACCGTTACCTTGTGGGAATCGGATTGGAAAACCTTGCGACCGGTAATGCGACCGTCGCGCAGCACTCGCGCTTCGAATCGCGCCGGCGATATCTCGATCTCCCCGCTCTCCTGCGGATACAACGCAATCACCCGCTCGACAACGTTGTAGGCTCTGCCATTGAGCACGGACTCATACTGCCGCTCGTCTCCCGCGAGTTCGATCAACGATTCGACGCCACCAATAGTGGGCTCGCGCAGCGCTGGTTGACGCGTAGCGACGGCGCGATAGACACGAATGCGATAGAGGATCTGTGCCTGGACAAAGGTCTCATCGACATCCACTTCGCTCGTGACGAACACGTCGGCCTCGCCAGGCGGCGCATTCGTCGGCTCGTTGACAACGATACGGACCGGATTACTCTGCTCATTACCTACTTCGATCGCGGGTATGTGCTGCACGCCGGTGTTCTTCGGCATCAATGCGACCGACCAAGTCAGGCTGCGCTTGATATCACCATTAAAGATTGATGTATTGCTGAGCTTGCTGACCTGGCCGACGTAGAAGTCCTCGTGAAGTACGGTCAAGTCCGGCTCGAGGTCGGTGTTCGAGTCAACGATGACTTCCAGCGTGAACGACTCATTAAGATCGACAGTTGGTCGATCGACCCGCGCGGTCACGGTAGCGGACGCCACAGCAACCCAGAGCAAACCCACAACCACTGCGAGGCAAGTGCTCAAGCCTCTTAGATTCGCGTGTTGCCACGTCTTGAGTATTCCTACCACGGTTGTACCTCGTCGTCGGGCCACACGTCCTTACCTTCCTGATCTATGCCGTACCGCTGGTACTGGTAACGGAATTTGCGCCTGAGTAGACCGCCGGGATCATCGGGAATCCGACGCAGCCACTGCTCCATCGCCTGCTCCTGTTCCTGCTGCTGGCGTAACTCGGCCAGCTCAGCCTCCGAAAGCTGCTGGGGCTGCTCCCCTTCCTGCGCTTCCTCCGCCGCGCGTTGCAACTCTTCCTGTAGCGCCTGCAGGTCTTCCTCGCTCATCTCGTCTTCACCGCGCTGCGACGGATCGCTCTCTGATTGCTCCTGCGATTCCGACGTCCCCTCAGAGCCTTCCTGATTCTGCTCGCTCTCTGAATCCGACTGCTGGCCTTCGCCACCCGGATTCTCCGTCGATTGCTGGTCATCGCCCTGGGTCTCTTGTTCCTGCTCTTGTTGGTCCTTTATCTGCTTCACAAGATCCAGGTTATAGCGCGCATCCTCATTGTCCGGCTCAGACTCAAGCACCTGCTCATAGGCATCGATGGCGGAATCGAACTCGCCCTGTTGTGCGAGCGCGTTACCCAGATTGTATAGATTGCCGGTGTCTTCAAACTCGGCAAATTCCGCGGCACTTCCCGGGTAATCACCCGATTGATAGCGAGCGACCGCCCGCCAATTCTGATCATCGAAGAGCACTGCTGCATCTGCGGGATTGCCTTCCTCCATGGCCCGCGCCGCCTGTTGGTCCTTGTTGAACCAGAGATCCTCCCAAAACGCGGCCTCGGCCGGTTGCGGCAGAGGCGCGATAAACACGACGAGCACCAATACCCAGCCTTTGCGGAACGCGAGCGCCGCCAGCGGCAAGAGCAGCAGGACCAGCCACGGCCCTTCCTCGCGCCACTGGTCCGTCGCCAGCGAGTCATCGCCTGCCGCCGCAGCCGCAGCAATCTCGCCGGACAGGAGGTGATCGAGATCGCTGTCGTCCGAGGAAAGCACCGCGAAGCGTCCGCCGCCTGCAGTCGCCAGATCGCGCAATCCACGTTCTTCCAGACGCGCGACTGCGATCGCGCCGCGATTATCCGTTACGAAGCCACCCGCCAGCCGCGGAATCGGCGCACCTTCGCGCGTGCCGACGCCGAGGATCGACAGCGTGAAGCCAGCCGACTTGAGGTCCCGCGCGGCTTTCTCCGCTGCCGGCGATGAGCCACCGTCCGTGATCAACAGCACCTCGCCGTAGCCCACGCTGGCCTGCTCGAGCAACGACAGTCCTTTGCGAATGCCGACTTCGGGATAACTGCCCCGGCTGGGCATGATGTCCGTGCTCAGGCTGTTAACGAGCGCTGCGATCGTGTCGGTGTCGTCAGTCAGCGGTGTGACCGTAAATGCGTTGGCCGTGTATACGAGCAAAGCTGTCTGTCCGCTCTGGCGTCGCTCGAGCATACCGAGGATTTTCAGACGCGCGCGTGCCAGCCTGCTCGGTTCGATATCCTGGGCGTCCATCGACCGTGACAGGTCGAGCGCTATTACTATGGCCTGCTCCGCGCGGAAGACGGGCTGGTCGATCCGTTGCCACGCCGGACCCGCCATAGCTACAACGGCAACGATGCCGGCCAGACCCAGCAACCACCAGCGATGGTCCATACCCCGGCCCGGCGTACGCGACAGTACATAGGGCATCAGGGCCGGATCGATGACGTCACTCCAGTGACCGGCACCGAGCCGCCGTTTTGCCAGCAACACCGCGACCGCCACGACCACGGGAATCAGGAGCAGCCACGTCGGTCGAATCCAGTGGAAGTCAGCCAGCATGTGCCTGCACCTCTGTCCTGCGCCGCATCAGGGCGCGTTGCAGCAACGCCGTCAGGCAGAGCAGTCCAACAAGACTGATCGCCGCCCCCAGGGGCCAGAAATAATACGACTTCACCGGCCTGAAACCGGACTCGGGCTCCTCAACAGGCTCGAGTTCATCAACGAGCGCATAGATGTCCTGCAAGCTCGCGGTATCGGTAGCGCGGAAGTAGCGGCCGCCGGTCGACTGCGCGATCTCCGTTAACGTGGCTTCGTCGAGATCGGCCGACGGATTGATCGCACGACGCCCACCGACGAGTGACGATACATCCATCGACTCGGCGCCAATACCGATTGTGTAGATGCGCAGGCCTACCTGCTGTGCAAGCTCGGCTGCTTTCAGCGGATGAACCTCGCCCGCCGTGTTGGCGCCGTCGGTCAGTAGCACGAGTACCTGCTCCCCCGCATCCTCCTTCTGTTCGTGAACTCGACGCACAGCAAGCGTGATCGCATCGCCGATGGCCGTCTTCTCGCCGGCCAGTCCGATCTCCGCTTCAAGGAGAAGAATTTTGACCGTATCCCGGTCGAGCGTCAGTGGCACCTGCAGGTAGGCGCGCTCGCCAAACAGAATCAAGCCAATTCGATCGCCTTCACGACGTGCGATGAAGTCGCTGGCGACTGCCTTGGTCGCCGTGAGACGGTCGACACGGCGTCCCGCCAGTTCGAAATCTTTCTGGTCCATGCTGCCGGACAGGTCGACGGCAAGCATGAGGTTACGGCCCGCGACGGGCACATCGAGTTCATCGCCGATGCGCTCGGGCCGGGCGGCTGCCAGCACCAGCAGGAGCCAGGCTATTACAGCAACCCAGACGCGCCAGTTCAGCAACTGCTCTGCGTCCGAACGATCCTTCAGTGTTTCGAAGTTGCTCAGGTTCGGTACGCGCAGACCGGCCTCTGACAGGCCAAGCGCCTCGGGCAGCAGGCGATGCGCGAACCATGGCAATGGCAACGCGAGGAGAGCCCAGGGCCAGGCAAGCGACCACATCAGGCGCCACCTCGCAGCGGCATACCCAGGCGCATACGGACGGCGGAGATCAACGCATCGATATCGATGTCGGAAAAATCGCCCCGCGGGTCGCGGTACGGCAGGTTCAGCAGGCTCTTCCCACCTTCGGTGTGAAAATAGGGTAGCGGCATGCCCTCATCCAGCCAGGCCAGCCATTCTTCGCCGGTCAGCCCGGCGACTTCCTCTCTTGGCGCATACGCCAGCATGCCGCGGCGCAGCAACTCCGACAGCTGCTTGCCGAGCGTGACGGGGTTACCGTGCTCGAGGTACTCCGCCTCGAGCCGTGCCAGTTCGCGCAGTGCGTAACGGCGCGGCGCATTGAAAAGCCAGCGTTTGTACAGCCGCCAGGCGAGGTAGCCCAGCGCCGCAGAGACTATCGCGAGTACCACCCACCAACCCGGGGCCAGCGGCCACCAGCCGATTGCATCAGGCAGGTGCAGATCACGCAGCGGCAGAGCGTTCTCGTTCATAGCTAGTGGGTCCGCCGTCCCAGCGCGGTCTGGAGCGTACTGACGGGATCGTCATCGGTCGACATCGGCATCAGGTGAACCCCGTATCGCTGGCAGAACTTCTCGAGTTCCTCTAAGCGGTCCTCGTAGGCCTGCTCGTAATCGTGCCGCGCCGGGGCGGCGTAAGTATCGATCGCGAGCTCTTCCTCGGGCGACACGAGTCGATAGCGACCCGGAGGCGGCAGTTCCCGCTCGATTGGATCATTGAGAAACACGGCCAGCACTTCATTGTGCTGCGCCACGCTTGACAGGTAGGACTGGGCAGAGCGCGAGAAACCGATGAAATCGCTGATGACAACGACAAGGCTCCCCGGCCGAGCAACGCGCCGCAATGCGGACATCGCCTGAGCCAGAGGGTCCGCGCCGGCCGGCTCGGCTTCATGTTCTTGCCAGTCCGGGTGCTCCGCGAGTTCATGCACGAATCGCAGCGCCGCGCGCCGGCCCAGTCTTGGTTTGAGCTCCCGATGCGTCGTGTCGCCGAAAATCAGTCCGCCAAGGCGATCGCCTCGGTGATGCGCTGCCCATGACAGCAGTGCAGCTGCGCGACTCGCATTAACCGACTTGAAACACCCCTGTGTTGCGAAGTGCATATTGGAGCGCAGATCGACGGCGATCAGCACCGGACGTTCACGCTCCTCGCGAAACAGCTTCGTGTAGGCCGTTGTACTTCGCGCCGTCACGCGCCAGTCGATGCTGCGCGGGTCGTCTCCCGGTTGATACGGCCGCGATTCGTCGAACTCCATGCCGCGTCCGCGGAAACGCGACACGTAGGCACCTGTCTGCAGCGAGTTCACACGCAATACATTGAGTGCGATCGCGCGCGCAGGACCGCTGAGCCGGATCAGGCCGGACTGGCTGACGCTGACCGGGGATGCGCCTTCATGTATGTGGTCGAGACGCATCTAGTGTCGTGCCTCACACACTGCTACGGAACCCCGACGCCGTCGAGGATGCCCCTTATCACGGACCCGGCATCGATACCGTCCGCTTCGGCTTCAAAACTCAGCACGAGGCGATGGCGCAGAACGTCGGGTGCGATCGCCTGGATATCCTCCGGGCCAACGTAATCCCGCCCCGCCAGCCATGCATGCGCGCGCGCGGCACGGTCGATACCCATGCTGGCGCGCGGGCTCGCGCCGTATAGAACCTGCCCATCCAGGGCGGCATCGACGGAACCAGGGTCGCGGGTCGCGACAACGACGTTGACGATGTACTCCTCGAGCTCCTTTGCCAGGTGCAGATTCAGGATGTCCTGCCGCGCCCCCATGATCGACTCGAGCGACAATAGCTCGGGTGGCTGGAAGGCATCGCGTTCGCCTTTCTTCGCCTCGTCGCGATTCAGCACCAGGATGCGGCGCTCATCTTCAATACTCGGGTAACCAACCTGTACATGCAGCAGGAAGCGATCGAGCTGTGCCTCGGGCAACGGGTAAGTTCCCTCCTGCTCAATCGGGTTCTGTGTTGCCATGACCATGAACAGGTCTTCGAGCGGATAGCTCTTGTCGCCGACGGAAATCTGGCGTTCTTCCATGGCTTCGAGCAGTGCCGACTGCACCTTGGCCGGGGCGCGGTTGATCTCATCTGCCAGGATCAGATTGTGAAACAGAGGGCCCTTGCGAAATTCGAAGGTGCCTTCCTGCGGTCGATAGATATCGGTTCCGGTCAAGTCTGCGGGCAGGAGATCCGGTGTGAACTGCAGGCGGTGGAAGTCACCCTCGATACTCTCGGCCAATACCTTGATAGCGCGAGTCTTTGCCAGCCCGGGTGCACCTTCGACAAGAAGGTGCCCATCGCACAGCAGTGCGATCAGCATTCTGTTGATCAGATGTGCCTGACCGATGATCAGCCCGCTGGCATGAGCCTCGAGTTTTTGAAATTGTTCTGCGACGCTCATTGGTTACTCCAGAGAAAAAAGCGGCGTGCCATTCTATTCTTGATGCCTGTACAGGCCAACAGGTCGCGGCATTTTTTCGTCACAATCCGGCCGGTTTCAGTACTATTGGCCCCAATTCGGACAAATCGAATCGAAATACATTGCATCTAAATGACAAAAAAACGTACTCCCATCGGGCCATGGCAGCCTTGCTGATACTTGTCGGGGCCCTGGCCGCCTGCAAGGAACCGGCTGCGGAACCACCCGCGGAGACTCAGAATGCCGCCACGGCAGAGGTCGAATCCACGTGCGGGAACGCCGGTCTGCTGATCGCCTCACTCTCCGGTGCTATCGATGTGCACCTTGATTTGCAGGACCGTGACCTGCGGTGTGAGAGCATGCCACGCCCGAACTCGGAAGGGGTCAGGCTGCGGTTTTCCAGTGAAGTCAACGGTGAGCGGCTTGCGATTATCATCGCCCTGCCCGCGCTCGAGCCCGAGCTCACAGGCGACGGATTCGACAGCAACGTCACGATTACTGTCGAGAATAGCGGCCGGTTCTTCAGTACGCCGAATCTCGATACCTGCTGGTCGGACATCGCGACAAACGAACCGCTGCCCCCCCGCGCAGGCGTATTCCTCGTCGCCGGCAGCCTTTCCTGTGTTGGCCCGCTGGGCGAAATCAACGGGGACGCGTATGTCGACGTCCAGAATCTGCGTTTCAGTGGCATAGCCGACTGGAGCGCCCGATGAGAGCCGCCATAGTTCTCGGCTGCCTGGCACTCGCGGCGTGCAGTCCGCAGCCGGCGATATCGGAAGGAACAATACCCGAACTGGATGGCGCTTTTGAGTTCACCCAGCTCGAGATCGTCAATGACACGGGAGAGCGCCTCTCGTTCGATGTTTACCTGGCGAAAACGGACAAGCAGCGGCGACGCGGGCTGATGTTTGTGCGCAACATGCCTGAAAGCACGGGCATGCTGTTCCTCTACGACCAGGAGGACATCCACTCCATGTGGATGAAGAACACTTACATTTCCCTGGACATCATCTTCGCCCTGGGTGACGGTCGCATTTCATCCGTTACCCCGGACACGGTCCCGTTGTCGCTCGCGTCGCTGGCGTCAAAGGAACCTGTGCAGTACGTCCTCGAACTGAATGCCGGTGCTGCGCGGCGATTCGGGATCGGGCAACGCAGCCGCATTATCTTTAGCGATGAGTGAGCCGGATTACAGCGTGGCTGCGATCGCGTCGGCAAGGTAATTAACGTTTCGCGCCGTAATGCCGGCCGTGTTGATGCGGCTGGAGCCGACCATGTAGACGCCGAATTCCTTCTTCAGGCGATTGACCTGGTCCTCACTGACGCCGAGGAAACAGAACATACCTTTCGCCCGCACGAGATGTGAGAAATCGTGCTGCGGCGCTCTTTCCTGCAGAGCATCGTTAAGAAGGACCCGCATCTCGCGCAAACGCCCGCGCATCTCGGCCAGTTCCACACGCCAGGCGGCTTTGAGTTCCGGATCGTTGAGAATCGTGCTCACAACAACCGCGCCGTGATCGGGCGGTACCGAGTAGATAGTCCGGACTACATTGTTGATCTGGCTGTGGACAATATCGCGCGAGGCATTGTCGGCCGCCAGCACGGACAAGGTTCCGACGCGGTCGCGATACAGGCCAAAATTCTTGGAACAGGAATTCGACACTATCATTTCCGGCACGCGACCCGCGAGGTGTCGAACTACGAATGCGTCGTCGTTAAGACTGGTTGCAAATCCCTGGTACGCCATGTCAATGAAAGGCACAAGTCCCCGCTCGACAATGACGTCGGCGATCGCGCGCCATTCATCCTCGCTCGGATCAAGCCCCGAGGGGTTGTGGCAACAGGCATGCAAGAGGACGAGATCGCCCGCCGGCATCTTGCTAAGCGCGTCCAGCATCTGATCGACCAATATCGTGTGACTGTTGGTGTCGTAGTAAGGATACGACTCAAGTTTCAGGCCAGCACCGGCTAGCAGCGGGATATGGTTCGCCCAGGTTGGATCACTTGCCCATACCGTCGCGTCCGGCCGAGCGCGCAGGATCAGGCTGGCGGCGACTCGAAGGCTGCCGGAACCGCCAGGCGCCTGGATCGTCGATATCCGCTCGGCACCCACCGAATCCGCGAATGTCAGCGCCTGCATTGCGGCATTGAAGTTCGGATCGCCCGCCGTCCCGATATACGCCTTGCTCTCCTGGGTATCCACGAGGCGCTGCTCGGCCTTCTTAACCACTTCGAGTACGGGCGTTTCACCTTCCGCGGTACGAAATACGCCAACCCCGAGGTCGACTTTCTCCGGACGCGGATCGTTCTTGTGTTCGGTGATCAGGCCAAGAATGGCGTCGGCCGATGCGGCCTGCATGGATTCAAACAAGGTAGGTCTCCAATGAAGAGATCGCATTGTACAAATGAACGGGCCACAAATGAAAACGCCGGCGTATCGGCCGGCGTTTTCTGTACTACAGTGAGCAAGTCGATCAGGCTTTGGGCGCCCAGACCGAACACCAGCCGGCGGCAGCAACTGCCTTGCCCGGGAAGATCTGGCATGGAAGCCAGTCGCCTTCGCCCTGGGCAAGCGCGCAATTGGCGCAAGTCTGGTCGGCTGCAGGGTTGTTGCGTGTCGCCGGATCAACCGTCGACGCATCGTGAGTGTATTTCATCGCCTGGGCCATCGGGTCGTCTTCCGACAGCTGCGGCAGGTCGCTGGCGTGCGCTTCACGGCCGGGTTGTACGAAGCAGCCTGCAGCCGCGACGGCTGAGAGCTGGAGGAATTTGCGGCGTGCTATTTTGCTCAATGTAATCTCCTTGGTGCATGACGAGTGCGGGTTCAAGGCGCGCATATTACCTAAGTTTCCTGAACGTCCGCACAACGAGATTGGCACGCGATTTTGCTGCGTTTTGAGAACCGTTCTCATTACGTGCTGCAGGCCGCGCCGCTACGATATACTGCCCTGCCGTAGCGCAGGAATCACAGGTGATGACAGGCCTCAGCCAGCTAACAAGCATCGCAAAGATGCGCGGAAATTTGCGCGAATCTGTGGATGACAGGGTCGCGATCGAGGAACCGCTGGAAATTCGGCTCGGCTATGAGGTCGATGGTGAGCGACAGACCAGCAGCGTCTCGATCACCATGCGCACGCCCGGTCACGACGAGGATCTCGCAACCGGGTTCCTGGTCAGCGAGTCGATCATTCGCTCGACCGACGACGTAGCGATCGTCAAGCCGTGCAAGGGCGACAACACGATTCGTGTTGAACTGGAAGCGGGTGTCAATGTCGATCTCGAGCGGCTGGAACGCCACTTCTACACAACATCGAGCTGCGGCGTCTGTGGCAAGGCCTCGCTGGAAGCACTAAGCGCCGTGGGCATCCAGGCACTGACCGACAACACTCAAATCGCCCGAAACTCGCTGATTCGACTACCCGAACAGTTACGCAATGCCCAGGCAGCGTTTGAGGAAACTGGCGGCCTGCACGCCGCGGCGGCCTTTGATCCATATGGTGAACTACTTATCGTGCGCGAGGATATCGGTCGTCACAATGCCGTGGACAAGGTGATTGGAGCCCTGTTTGCCGATGGCCGTCTGCCGGCCACTCAGTTGGGCCTGATGGTATCGGGTCGCGCGAGCTTCGAACTTATGCAAAAAACGCTCGTCGCCGGTATGCCGATGCTCGCCGCGATCAGTGCCCCGTCAAGCCTTGCAGTCGCACTGGCGCGGGAGTTCAATGTCACTCTCGTCGGATTTCTGCGCGGCGACACTTTCAATATTTACGCCGGTGAGGAACGCATAGCAACATGACACCACGGACCATCGACAGCGACGCTGTCGCCACAATTGTTGGCCAATACGACGCGCGCCCCGAAATGCTCGTGCAGATCCTGCAGCGGATCGTGCAGCAGCATGGCTGGATATCGGACGCTGTGATTCGCCAGCTCGCCGGCGAACTGAACCTGTCGCGCGCCGACGTGCATGGCGTCGTCGAGTACTACCACGACTTTCGAACCGAACCCCCCGGCGAACACATCGTCAAGATCTGCCAGGCCGAGGCATGCCAGGCCATGGGCAGTCGCGAACTGACTGAGCATGCCAACCGCGTAGTCGATCAGGATACGACACTTGAGCCGGTCTACTGTCTCGGTAACTGTGCCTGCGCGCCCGCGGTCATGGTTGACGGCCATACGCTTGGCCGTGTCAGCACTGAACGCTTCGATGCCGCCCTTGCGGCAATGCGGGGGGCAGACTCATGAGCACGATCAAGGTCTACGTCCCACGCGAAACCTCGTCCGTTTCCGTCGGCGCCAACGAGGTTGCCGTCGCGATCGCTCGTGAGGCTGGCAATGCGGGTGCAAGTATCGAGCTAGTGCGCAATGGGTCATGGGGCGCAAGCTGGCTCGAGCCGCTGGTTGAAGTAGAGGTCGGCGAGCAGCGCATCGCGTACGGAAATGTGGATGCTGACGACGTGCCCGGCCTGTTTGCGGCGGGATTTCTCGAAGGCGGAGAACACGACCGTCGCCTTGGTCCGGTCGGCGAGATTCCCTACCTCGTCACGCAGGATCGCTGGACCTTCTGGCGTGTTGGGCTCGTCGAGTCCCTGTCGCTTGATGACTTTCTCCTGCACCAGGGATTCAAGGCCTTGCAGAAGGCCTGGGAGATCGGTGCCGATGCGGTGATTGATGCGGTAATGGAAGCAGGTCTGCGCGGTCGCGGCGGCGCGGGCTTCCCAACCGGCATCAAGTGGCGAACCGTTGCCGACGCGGAGGGCGACCAGAAATATATCGCGTGCAATGCCGATGAAGGCGACAGCGGCACATTCTCCGACCGCATGCTCATGGAAGGCGACCCGTTCGGCCTGATCGAGTCCATGGCGATCGCGGGTTTCGCGGTCGGCGCGAACAAGGGTTATATCTACCTGCGGTCCGAGTACCCACTCACACACATGATCCTGACGCGCGCGATCGAGACGGCGCGTGAGGCTGGCTGGCTGGGTGAGAACATCCAGGGCAGCGGTTTCGACTTCGACATTGAATTGCACCTCGGCGCTGGCTCCTATGTCTGCGGTGAGGAGACGGCCATGCTCGAGAGCCTCGAGGGCAAAAAGGGGATCGTGCGCTACAAGCCTCCCCTTCCGGCAATCGAGGGCCTGTTCGGCAAGCCGACTGCTGTCAACAATGTCGTCACGCTCGCTTCGGTACCGAATATCGTCAATCTCGGCGGTGAGCGTTACTCGGACATGGGCGTCAACCGATCAAAAGGCACGCTGGCTTTCCAACTGGCCGGCAACGTCAAACGCGGTGGCCTCGTCGAGAAGTCATTCGGTATTACGGTTCGCGAGCTCATCGAGGAATACGGTGGCGGCACGGCCAGTGGTCGACCTGTCAAAGCCGTCCAGATCGGTGGTCCCTTAGGTGCCTACCTGCCCGCGGAGCAGCTCGACACGCCGCTCGACTACGAGGCATTCATTGAAATTGGCGCAATGATCGGTCACGGCGGCATCGTCGTCTTTGACGACACGGCGAATATGGCACAGCAGGCGCGTTTTGCGATGGAGTTCTGCGCCATCGAATCCTGCGGCAAATGCACCCCGTGCCGGATTGGCTCTACGCGTGGCGTTGAGGTGATCGACAAGATAATTTCCGGTGAAGAACGCGACGAAAACTACGATCTACTCGTCGAATTGTGCGACACGATGGAGGATGCATCGTTATGTGCAATGGGAGGAATGACGCCCTATCCGGTTAGATCTGTTCTAAAATACTTTGCTGAGGACTTTGCACCTTCGGGTGGGGCTGAAGCATGAACAAGACTCGACAGACAGACCACGGAACACCCGCCAGCAACGCGGGCGAAACTGTCCAGGTTCAAATCGACGGGCTGCCCGCCACGGTCAAGGCCGGCACGAGTATCATGCGTGCTGCGCGAGAGTCCGGCGTCGACATCCCGAAACTCTGCGCGACCGACAGCCTGAAGCCGTTCGGTTCCTGCCGCCTGTGCGTGGTTGAAGTGGAAGGCCGCAAAGGCTACCCCGCGTCATGTCACACGCCGGTTGAGGAAGGCATGCAGATTCGGACCCAGACGGATGCGCTTTCCCGATTACGGCGCAATGTGATGGAGCTGTATATCTCCGACCATCCGCTCGACTGCCTGACCTGCTCTGCAAACGGCGACTGCGAATTGCAGGACATGGCAGGTGCGGTCGGCTTGCGCGATGTCCGTTACGGCTTCGACGGTGAGAACCATCTCGACGCACCCGTCGACGCCAGCAACCCCTATTTCCAGTTCGATGCATCGAAATGCATCGTTTGCTCACGCTGTGTACGCGCCTGCGACGAGGTCCAGGGTACGTTTGCACTGACGATCGAAGGTCGCGGATTCAAGTCCAAAGTCTCGGCCGGTATCAGTGAGGACTTTCTCGATTCGGAGTGCGTCTCCTGCGGCGCCTGTGTGCAGGCGTGCCCGACGGCGACGCTCATGGAAAAGAGCATCGTCGATAATGGCCAGCCGGATCACGCTGTCGTTACCACCTGCGCCTATTGCGGCGTTGGCTGTTCGTTCCAGGCGGAAATGAAGGGCGACCAGGTTGTGCGCATGACGCCGTACAAGGACGGCGAAGCGAATCATGGCCACAGCTGCGTCAAAGGGCGCTTTGCGTGGGGCTACGCCTCGCATCGTGATCGCGTAATGAAACCCATGATCCGGGAGAATACGTCGGACCCGTGGCGTGAGGTTGAGTGGGACGAAGCCATCCAGTACGCAGCCAATCGCTTCAAGTCGATCCAGAAAGAGCATGGCCGCAAATCGGTCGGCGGTATCACGTCTTCTCGCTGCACCAACGAAGAGGTGTACGTGGTACAGAAGCTCGTACGAGCCGCAATGGGGAACAACAACGTCGACACGTGTGCGCGCGTCTGTCATTCGCCGACGGGCTACGGTCTCAGGACGACGCTCGGCACATCGGCCGGTACACAACCATTCGACAGCGTGATGGATGCCGATGTCATTATGGTTATCGGGGCAAACCCGACTGCCGGCCACCCGGTATTCGCATCGCAGATGAAACGTCGGTTGCGCGAGGGGGCACAGTTGATCGTCGTCGACCCGCGTAAGATTGGTCTCGTCCGCTCTGCGCGCATCGAAGCTGCACACCATCTTAATCTTCTGCCCGGCACCAACGTCCCGATCATCAACGCCCTCGCCCACGCCATCATCGAGGAAGGCCTGGCGGATGAGGAATACGTGAAGGAACGCTGCGACCTCGAGTCATGGGATTCCTGGAAAGCGATGATCCTGCGCCCTGAGAATTCGCCCGAAGAAGTCGCGAAGGTCTCCGGCGTCGATGCGGATACTATTCGTGCCGCAGCCCGTCTATTTGGCGGCGCAAAGAACGGCGCGATCTACTACGGGCTTGGCGTGACCGAGCACAGCCAGGGCTCAACCATGGTCATGGGCATGGCAAACCTCGCGATGGCCACCGGCAATATCGGCCGCTCCGGCGTCGGCGTGAATCCCTTGCGCGGGCAGAACAACGTGCAGGGCTCCTGCGATATGGGATCGTTCCCGCACGAACTCGCCGGCTATCGGCACATATCGGGCGAGGAAGTCCGTACACAGTTCGGGCAGCACTGGGGCGTGACGATCGATCCGGAGCCCGGCTTCCGTATCCCGAATATGTTCGACGAGGCTTGCGCAGGCAACTTCAAGGGAATGTACATCCAGGGCGAGGACGTCGCCCAGTCCGACCCGGACACGCACCACGTCGAGGCAGCGCTGTCGAACATGGACTGCATCGTGGTCCAGGACCTGTTTCTCAACGAGACCGCCAAGTTCGCGCACGTGTTCCTGCCGGGAACCTCGTTCCTGGAGAAGAACGGTACATTCATCAACGCCGAGCGGCGCATCAATCGAGTTCGCAAGGTGATGAAACCGCAACAAGGCAAAGATGAGTGGCTGATCACCCAGGAACTCGCCCAGGCGATGGGCTACCCGATGGCCTACGACAATGCCGCCCAGATCATGGACGAAATTGCGGAACTCACACCAACGTTTAACAACGTCAGCTTCGATTTTCTCGATGAGGTTGGCAGTGTGCAATGGCCGTGCAACGACGACGCCCCGATGGGTACGCCGATCATGCACATTGACACCTTTGTTCGTGGCAAGGGACTGTTCGTTGAAACTGAGTACGTTCCCACCGAGGAGCGAACAAACCGCAAGTTCCCGTTGCTGCTCACGACAGGACGAATCCTGTCCCAGTACAACGTCGGTGCACAGACACGGCGCACACCTAACAACGTCTGGTATGGCGAGGATCTGCTGGAAGTGCATCCTTCGGATGCCGAAATGCGCGGTATCCGCGATGGCGAATTGGTCGCGCTGGCCAGCCGCAAGGGCGACATTACATTGCGAGCGAAAATTACGACGCGCGTCAAACCCGGCGTCGTCTACACGACGTTCCACAACCCGGAAACCGGCGCAAACGTCGTTACTACCGAGTATGCCGACTGGGCAACCGACTGCCCCGAGTACAAGGTAACCGCCGTGCAGATAGCGCCGGCATCACACCGTTCGGAATGGCAGAAAGAATTTGCCGCTCGCGCCGAAGGGCAGGGTCGTATTCTGACGCCCGCCGACAAGGCGTGAATCGTTAGTAATAGCAAAGTTCCTGGCCGGGCCTGATGGAACGGCTGCTTTCGGGGTTTGACGGAGTTCTGCTACTGACCCGTAGCGGACGTTCGCGGATGAGGGAGCCTAGCGCAATGACAACGGAAAGACGTAAGCGAGTATCGGGTGAGTTGGGTGCAATCCGGGCGGCAATTTTTTGCTCGGTCGTCGCAATAGGGTCTTTGCTATCAACGACCGCGCCTTCAGCTGAGGGGCCGCGTCAGAACTACTACCCTA
>JAACFG010000142.1 GCA_009937605.1 Gammaproteobacteria bacterium
TGCGGCCGAAGTCGTCACGCGGATGAACCTGTTCAAGCCGGAACGCATTGTTTACGTATCCTGTCACCCGGGCACCCTGGCGCGTGATGCCGGGACCCTGGTCCACGAACAGGGCTACAAACTGGACTCAGCCGGGATCATCGATATGTTCCCGCACACGGCACATGTAGAATCTATCGCGGTATTCACGAAATCCTGACCGCAAGCGACGAGGCACAACGGATGTCACTCGGACCCGTAATGCTGGATATTGAAGGGTTGACCCTGAGCCCGGCCGACCGTGACCTGCTACGGGAGCCGGCGGTGGGCGGCGTCATTCTATTCACTCGTAACTACGAGTCCGCCGACCAGGTTGCCGACCTGGTGGCCGAGATTCGCGCTTTGCGCAGTCCACCGTTACTGATCGCCGTCGACCATGAGGGCGGTCGTGTACAACGCTTCCGCGAAGGTTTTACACAAATACCGCCGATGCGACGCATTGGTCGCGAGTACGACAGGGATTCCGAGTCGGGGCTCCTCGCCGCGCGCGAGGCCGGTTGGCTGATTGCCTCGGAATTGCGCGCAGTCGGCATAGACCTGTGCTTCGCCCCTTGTGTCGATCTCGACTGGGGAGTGAGCGAGATCATCGGTGATCGATCGTTTCACCGGAACCCTGAAGTTGTGGCCGACCTGGCGAATGCGTTTTCTCGTGGCCTGCGAAGTGCGGGTATGGCGGCGGTCGCCAAACACTTTCCCGGTCACGGAGCGGTCCTGGCCGACTCGCATCTGAAACTTCCTGTTGACCGCAGGGACTACGGCCTGGTGCTTGACGACATGCGACCGTACGAACGGCTGATCGGCAATGGCGCTATCGCAGGCGTCATGCTCGCCCATATCGTCTACGAACAGATCGAGGCACAGCCGGCCGGTTTTTCCGAACTGTGGATTCAGCGCGAATTGCGTTCGAGGCTCGGATTTGGTGGAGCCGTGTTCTGCGACGACTTGAGCATGAAGGCGACTCGAGGGTACGGCTCAATGGCTGAACGCGGTCGCCTGGCGCTCGATGCCGGATGTGACATGATTCTCGTCTGCAATGACCGCGATGCGGCGCACCAGGCTGTCGACGCACTCAACGCCTATACGAATCCGCTGTCGCTGGTGCGGCTGGCCCGGTTGCACGGCACTGGCAACCTGCTGCGCGAGGAGTTGCTTGCCAGCGAGCAGTGGCAGACAGTCAACAAACGCTTTGCGCACTGGAGCGATCGGCCAGAGTTCCACCTGGACGCCTGAGGAGCAGAAATGGCATCGACGTACGCACTGATCATTGGCAGCGGCTGGGACATGCTGGCGGGCGAGGACAGCGGGACGGAAGTGCAGACCGCCTGGGGCGTTCCTTCCGCGCCTGTGCATCGCCTGTGTCTTGGCGATTGCCACGTGTTGTCGATGGCGCGCCATGGCGAAGGACATACGCTGCCGCCGCATACGATCAACTATCGAGCCAACGTGGTTGCATTGAAAAAGCTGGGTGCCGACGCGATTATTGCGCTCAATACGGTGGGTGCGGTGTCCGATGTTCGCGATTCCGGCCAGATTGCGTTGCCCGACCAGCTGCTCGATTACACGTGGGGGCGTGAGCACACGATCTACGACGGCAGGCGCGGGATCGTTGAACATATCGACTTCACTGAACCGTTCTCCGGGGCGCTGCGCGAAGGACTGTTGGCGGCCGCCAGAGGGGCGGGCATCGATTGCTATGACGGTGGCGTCTACGCGACGACCCAGGGCCCGCGCCTGGAGACGGCGGCGGAAGTCGATCGCCTGGAGCGCGATGGTGCTGATTACGTTGGCATGACCGCGATGCCGGAAGCTGCAATCGCCCGCGAGGTTGGCCTCGACTATGCGTGCATCGCAATGATCGTCAATCGTGCGGCCGGCCGGGGAGACGTTCCAATTCATGATGATGTCGAAGCCAGCACAGCCACGGCGCGACATGCGACAATGACAACCCTTCAGGCCTTTTTCCGGGCATTACAATGAGGTCCGAATGAAACCCGTGAAGCGCATTATTCTCGAGCAGGTGCTGGCAGGCACGACTGAGCCGCTATTGATCGTGCGCACAGACCAACCCGACTGGCCGGTGGTATTTGCCAATCCGGCTTTCGGCAACATTACTGCCGACGAGGTACTCGCCAAGCCGTTTGCAGACGTCGTTGAAGCCCTGTCCGGGCGCGACCTGGCGCTTGAGATCAGCGAGTCGATCAGATCGCAGGAAGAGACCAGCTTTCCGGTTGAATCCAACAGCCGGGAATACCTGCTCGTTCTCAAACCGCTCCGCGAGAGCGAGGACGACACGTTCTCATTCTACGCAGCCTATTGGCGCAGCGGCACGAGTGCGGCGCCGGCGGATGGTGCGGAGACGCACCATGCGCTGCTCAAAGCCAAGCGCCGTATTCGGGACCTGTCGCGCGACGATCCGGTCACCGGCCTCCTGAATGATCGGGCATTCAGGGAAGTGTTTGAGCACGACTGGGCTGTCGCGAGTCGCGAGAAGAGCCGTCTGTCGCTGGTGATATTCCGCCTGGACGACTTCGATGCCTACATCGAAGTATTTGGCCGTCATGCGTCGGACTCCTGTCTTCGACGGGTGGGGCAGGCAATTCGGCGAAGCCTCAAGCGCGCGAGCGATGTCGTTTCAAGACCGGACGGGGCCTGTTTCGTTGCGCTATCCCACGCTTCGGAAGAAGATGGGGTGCGCGACTTTGCCTCCCGCATCGCGACGGCCGTTCGCGAACTCGGATTGCATCATCCGCGTTCGACTTCTTCGAAGTTTGTCACCGTGAGTTTCGACGTCGCCGTAGCAGATGCCGCGAATGAGACTCAGAGCGCCCCGGACTTCCTGGACGAGTTACTCGGGACCGTATCCGAGTAGTTCGCCGCTGTCATCGAGGTCTTCTTCCTCTTCCTCGACGCGGGTCACCATGGCGAGCACGCCGAACTTCGGGTGGTCGAAATAGCGTAGTTCGCCATTCTTCAGAATCCGGTTTTCCTGGATAACAAATCGCACCGGTGGCGCAGGTTGCTGGTCTTCAGCGTATCCGAGTAGTTCGCCCGCTATCCTCCGGTCGTCACCGTACCCGTCCTGGCTGACGACCTCGACTTCGGGTAGTGCATCGAGCTGCAGATCGAGGACGAGATGCAGATAGCGACTCAGGTACAGCGTCAGGTTGCCGTCGAGACCTTCAGGAGGCTCGGCAAAACGGCGCAGCGGGATTGCTTCGGTCTCTTCCTCGGGCCAGGTTGCCTGTGTCCAGCCAAAATGCATGAGCGGCTCGTAGGCGTCGATGCGCGTCAGATGCTCGATGACTTCTTCGAGCTGGAACTCCTCCTCGATGAGCAGTACAAATTCGGGGTCTGGCAGGGGCTCTGGCTCTTCCTCGAGTGCCGGGTCAGGCTCTTCTGGCTCTTCAAGGAGATCGAGCTCTTCTTCAAATGCCAATTCGTCGAGGACGACTTCCTCGGCTATCTCGTCAGGGATAAAGACCTCGCTGCCCGCGGAGACATTCTGCGCGTACTTGAAGATGATAACTTCCACCGTGTATCGGCGAATCTCCGGAACCTCGACCTCGCTCACGTCGTTCTGAATTTCCTGGGCCGCAACTGGCAGGAAGACGACAAGGGACAGCAAGCTGGTGAAAATTTGAGGTATCGGTTTACGCATCGCTTCCTTCTTTGACCGCAAGTCGGTCCAACAGGTTCTCGATTGTATCGAATCGATGCTCGATATCACCCAGTTCTTCGCGGATTTGCAGCCGGTGGGAGCCTTGCAGGCGGTATTGCCGGCTTTCTGCCTGTACCAGTTGGATCAGCGCAAGCGGGTCTACGCGGCTTTCCGGGCCGAATACGAAGTAACCCCCGCGGTCGGCCACATCGATCTTCTCGATTCCCAGCCCGGTAGCGGATTTCTTGATCGCAGCTATGCGCATCAGGTTCTTCGCGCCCTCCGGCAACAGTCCGAAGCGGTCGATCAGCTCAATTTGCAGCTCTCGCAGCTCGTCCGCCGTCTCTGCCGCCGAAATACGCTTGTACAGGATCAGGCGCAGATGCACGTCGGGCACATAATCGTCCGGGAGGAGGGCCGGAATATGCAGATTGATATCGACGCCGGCATGCAATGGGGCCGCGAGGTCCGGCTCCTTGCCGGCGCGAAGTGAATCGACCGCGCGGCCCAGCAGTTCAGTGTAAAGGGAGAACCCGATTTCCTGGATCTGGCCGCTCTGCGTATCGCCCAGAAGCTCACCGGCGCCGCGAATCTCAAGGTCGTGTGTTGCCAGTGTGAAGCCGGAACCCAGGTCTTCCAGGGAATCGATCGCTTCCAGGCGTTTCACAGCGTCTGCGGTCATCTGGGCCTTCGGGGGGGCCATCAGGAAAGCATATGCGCGGTGGTGCGAGCGGCCGACTCGGCCACGTAGCTGGTGTAACTGGGCCAGTCCGAAACGATCTGCTCGGTTAATGATGATCGTGTTGGCCGTTGGTACGTCGATACCGCTTTCGACAATCGTTGTGCAAAGCAGCACATTGAAACGCCGATGATAGAAATCGATCATGACCTGCTCAAGTTCGCGTTCCGGCATCTGGCCGTGGCCGATGCGGATGCTGGCTTCGGGAACCAGCTTCTCGAGGCGCTGTTCGATACGAGCGATGTCTTCAACACGATTGTGGATAAAGTAAACCTGTCCGCCACGTTTGATTTCTCTGAGACAGGCCTCCCGAATGATGACATCGTTCCACTCGGACACGAACGTCTTCACCGCCAGGCGCTCGGCCGGTGGCGTCGTAATCAGTGACATCTCACGCAGGCCACCCAACGCCATGTTGAGCGTTCGCGGAATGGGTGTAGCGGTAAGCGTCAGAATATCGATTTCGCTGCGCAGCGACTTGATCGCTTCCTTGTGCCGCACGCCAAAACGATGCTCCTCATCAACGATCACAAGACCGACGTCGTGGAAGTCCTTCGTATGCTGCAGTAATCGATGCGTGCCAATAACAACATCAACGGTACCCGATCGCAGGCCGGCAATAATGTCTTTGACTTCCTTGGCAGTCTGGAACCGCGAGAGAACCTCGACGCGGACCGGCCAGTCAGCAAATCGGTCGCGGAAATTCTGCCCGTGTTGCTGCGCGAGCAGTGTAGTCGGCACGAGCACGGCGACCTGCTTGCCGCCATGCACCGCGGCAAAAGTGGCCCGCAGGGCCACCTCGGTCTTGCCAAAGCCGACGTCGCCGCAGACGACGCGGTCCATTGGCTGATCGGTGGCAAGGTCTTCGAGAACGTCGTCGATCGTGTCAGCCTGGTCTTCAGTCAATTCAAACGGGAAGCCGGATTCAAACGTGCGGTAGTCGGACTCCGGCCAGCGGAACCGGTGACCTGGGCGAGCAGCCCGGCGCGCATAGACGTCCAGCAATTCTGCTGCCACGTCGCGAATCTTCTTGATGGCGCGCTGTTTTGCCTTGCTCCACTGGTCGCTGCCCAGACGATGCAGAGGGGCGTTGTCTGAGGAGGCGCCGGTGTAGCGCGAAATCAGGTCGAGCGCGTGGACCGGCACGTAGAGTTTATCGCCGTCGGCATACTCGAGATGCAGAAACTCTGCCTTGATGCCACCGGCCTCCAGGGTTTTTAGCCCGTGGTAGCGGCCGATACCGTATTCCTCATGAACGATAGGCGAACCCGGCTCGAGGTCATCGAGTTGTCGGATAATGGTCTCGGGATCGCGCTCGCTCTTACGGCGTCGTTTGCGTGCTTTCGTCCTTTCACCAAACAACTGCTGTTCGCTGATGACGGCGATACTCGCGCCTGGCAACAGCACGCCATTGTCGATCGGTGCGATCGCAACGCCGATTCTGTGTTGGCCATCCAGGAATGCCTGCCAGGCATCGATTCGCGCCAGGTCCAGGCCGCGCCCGGACAGCATGTCGAACAGCTGCTCGCGCCGTCCCGGGGAGTCGGTCGAAAACAGCACCCGCCCATCGAATTCGTCGAGAAACTGCACCAGCGACGCGGCCGCGTCCTCATAGCGTGTCTCGATCTTCATGGCCGGCGGCAACCGCGTATCGAGGTTCAGGATTCGACCACTGTCCCCGAGCGATTGCGACGCGTAGCGGATGTTCGAAAATGAGGCGAGCATCTGCGGAATTGTGTCGGGAGATATAAACGTCTCATCGACGCTGAGTATCGGTCGTTCCTTATCGAGACTGCAGAGTTCGTAGCGTTCTTTCGCTTCGTCCCAGAACTTCTCGACAAGAGAATCGAGACCCGTGGGTGCGAGCACTACGCAATCGGGTGGCAGGTAGTTGACCAGCGACGCGGTTGTCTTGAAGAACAGCGGCAGGTAGTACTCAATACCGCCATGCGAAATTCCATCTGACACTTCGCGATAGACACGCGACTTACCCGGCTGACCTTCAAAACGCTCGCGATACCTGTCGCGGAATAACTGTACCGCCTCGCTGTCGAGAGGGACTTCTCGAGCGGGAAGAATATCGACAGAATCGAGACGCTCGCCCGACAGCTGGTTCTCGGCCGAAAAGTACCGCAGTGATTCAATCTCGTCATCGAAGAAATCGATGCGCACCGGTGTGTCCGCACCCATTGGAAACAGGTCAATCAGTGAGCCACGGACAGCGAACTCGCCGTGCTCGGAAACTTGCGGTACGCGCAGGTAGCCGGATTCCACCAACGAATCAGTAAAAGACGCTCTGGGAAGCTCCTGGCCCTGCTGCAGCGCCAGTGAGCGTGCGGCAACATACTCCACGGGCGGCAGGCGCTGTTGCAAGACAGTTGCTGCGGCGATGACCACGCCGCGCGTCATTCCTGGCAAATTGGTCAATACGCGCAGGCGCTGCGAGATGATGTCCTGGTGGGGTGAGAAACTGTCCCAGGGCAGTGTTTCCCATTCCACGAAATGCTCGACGGGTATTGCGTCGCCAGCGAAGAACCGGATCTCAGCCTCGAGTTGGTCAGCATGCCGAGGATCTTCGGCGAGCACGAGAACAGGCCGCGCCGCCGCTTGTGCCAATTCCGTTGCAGCAAGCGCCAGGCTCGCGCCGATCAATCGGCCCCACGCGGCGCTGGAGCCGGGTCCTGGTAGCTTTATGTTGGCAGGAAGGAGCTGGGGTTCGGTCAAAGGATCGCTCGGCGAGACGTGCTGAAATTTGGGGCCGCGATTATTACACAGGCGCTGGCGTCGGCGTGGATTTCGGGCACAAAAAAGCCCGGGACGCGGGCGTCCCGGGCCTACTGAACTCTGTTGATACTGCTAGCGCTTCCGAACGGCGTGAATGACCCTGTCGTATTCAAAAAAGACGACAAAATCAGCGTACACCCAGCGAGTGATCGGTGGCTCACCTACGGGCGCTTCGACCGAAGACGGGCTGCCAAACTTCGATTCAACGCTAGCCTGCGTCATGCCGCGAGACGGGCGGCCATCGCTCGAAGAGGCTGATACTCCGCTCATTTCGAGCGTGTCGGCACTTGCTGTGCCCATCGCTGCCAGTAGCAAGGCGATCAAAGAAATCCTGCGCCAGTTGGCCATTTTCGTTCTCCACTACCTGTTCATTTTCCGGTCCTCTGACTATAGCATCGCGGTGCGGGATGGCGCATGCGAACTGTGTCACAATGCGGCCCAATGCTGAATCCAGTCGAATTGTTTGTCGGGCTGCGCTATCTGAGAGCCAAGCGGCGCACCCGTTTCGTGTCCTTCATCACGTTGATTTCGCTCATCGGAATCTCGCTGGGTGTGGCCGCTCTAATTGTCATCATGTCAGTGATGAACGGATTCGAGGGCGAGCTGAGAAACCGTCTGCTGAGTATGAGCGCGCACGGCACTGTCAGCGGCAGTGATGGTCCCATTCAGGACTGGCGACCCGTTGTTGACGCCGTCGCAGCCGAAGAAGGGATAAGGGCCGCCGCACCGTTTGTGCAAATGGAGGGCATGATCCAGTCCGGGCGAAACCTGGTCGCGGTGCTTGTGCATGGTATCGACCCCGCTTACGAAGAAACGCTCTCCGGCAATGTGATCAACCTGGTGGAGGGTAGCCTCGGTGCGCTTCAGGCAGGTGAGAGCCGAATCATCCTGGGCCGCAACCTGGCTTATGACCTCGGTGCCCGAATCGGTGACGGTGTGGTGTTGTTGA
>JAACFG010000143.1 GCA_009937605.1 Gammaproteobacteria bacterium
GCCCGCTTTTTTTGTGCGATCGTGCAAAGGTCCGAACTTTGCTGTGATCGGTTTCACACCATCTTCGAGCCTGTCATGGTCTAATATCACTGTTGTTCAAAACCTTATGTCAGGCACCTGGTGCCAGGAAGGAATACGATGAAAGGCAAACGGATTGTGCTCTCATTTGCGGTAATGGCGATGACCGTCGCTGGTGGAGCTGCTGCCAATGAAATCTATAAGTGGACGGATGAGGACGGTAACGTTTATTACGAGGACCGTCCGAGCGGCGCCAGGACCGAGGAGCGCCTTGATATCACGTACCAACCGACGAACAGCAGCGCTGTAGATAAACGGGTCGAGAGTCGTCATGAAAGGGAGACAGCGCGCGCGGAAGCCGCATCTGTCGCCGCGGCGGCGGAACAAGAGGCGGCGGAAAATGCCGCTGCAGCACAAGCGCGCCAGGAAAAATGTGATCGCTCCCGGGCACGCCTCGAGTCCTACCTGCAATCGCGGCGCCTTTATCGCACAGGCGATGACGGCCAGCGTATCTACCTCGACGAGGCTCAGCGTCAGGAAGCCCGGCAGAAGGCCGAAGAGCAGATCACGGAGTTCTGCTCTTAAGCGGAGCGCATCCGAGCGGCGCGCGCTCGCGGACGTTACAATGCCCGCACCGTTTGAAGGAGCGCGCGCTTGACCGCAGCACCCGACTCATCCAGCGAAGACACCCAGGTATACCTGCCCGATTTTTGCGCGGCGGGAACCCTGTTTATTGTGCTACTGGTCGCCGAGCTCGTCGCGATCGTCCTGACGCTCGCCGCGCATGAGCCAGGAGGGCAGTTCCTGATCGAGCTGTCAAAGTCGTCATTTTTTGTCCTGTGGCTGACGCTTCTTGGCTCTGCCGTTATGTGCCAGCTGCGCTCCCGTCTCGAAAGTACGGGGAAGAGTCGTGCGTTCGTGATCAGCTTCATCATCCTGCTCGTCATGTGCATCGTTGTGGCCGAGCTGTCATGGCAGCTCATGTGGCGCTTCGCGGGCGTCACGATAATTGATGACTCGCACTCCGTCTTCCTGCTACGCACATTTGCTATCAGCTCGATTTTCATCGCGCTGGGGATGCGCTACCTTTACGTCTCGAGCGAATGGCGCCGCAGCATCGTGCTGGAGGCGCAGGCGCGCATTAGCGCCCTGCAGGCATTAATACGACCGCACTTCCTGTTCAACAGCATGAATACGATCGCATCGCTGACGCGCACCGATCCGCGCCAGGCAGAAGAGGCCGTGGAGGACCTGTCTGACCTGCTCCGTGCAAGCCTGTCAAGTACGCACAACCGCACGAGCCTGAAGGAAGAGCTCGAGGTGGCAGCGATCTATCAGCGCATCGAAAAGCTGCGTCTGGGCGATCGCCTGAACATCCGCTGGAAGATTGACGAATTGCCAATGCGGGCCAGGATTCCCAGCCTGACAATCCAGCCACTTATCGAAAACGCCATCTATCACGGTATCGAGCTGCTGCCCGAAGGCGGCGAAGTGACCGTCACCGGCAAACGCGAAGATCAATACCTGCAGATATCGGTTTCCAATCCGGTAGCCCCGGGCAAGGCCAGCAGCAAGGATGGCAACAAGATGGCAATGGCCAATATCCGGCAGCGGTTCGAGCTCGCCTATGGCAGTCGCGCGAGCGTGAGCATCGACGATCAGGGAGACGAATACACAGTGACGTTGCGTTTCCCGATCGACGAGGACGCCACGTGAATATCCTCAAAGTGCTGGTCGTCGACGACGAGAAGCCCGCGCGCGACCGGTTGCGACAGATCCTCGAGGACGAAGACGCGTACGAGGTCGTTGGCGAAGCCGCAAACGGCCATGAAGCGCTGGAGCTCGCCGCTCGACTCTCGCCCGATGTCGTGCTGCTCGATATTCGCATGCCCGGGATGGAAGGCATCGAGACGGCCCACCACCTGAATGCAATGGAGAAAGCACCTGCGGTTGTGTTTACCACCGCATACGATGAATACGCCATCGACGCGTTCGAGGCACGGGCCATCGGCTATGTCCTGAAGCCCGTCCGCCGCTCCCGCCTGACGGGTGCGCTGGAGCAGGCCTCGCGATTTACTGGCAGCGCGCTTAATGAGGCGGCTGTCGAGGCGCAACTGAACACCGGGCGAAAACACGTCTGCGCACTGGCGCATGGCGAACTCAAGCTGATACCGGTGAGCGAGATCCGGTCGTTTCTCGCAGATCAGAAATACGTTTCGGTAGACCACGATAACGGTCAGGACCTCATTGATGATTCACTTAAGTCACTGGAGGCCGAGTTCGGCGACCATTTTGTACGGATTCACCGCGGCGCATTAGTCGCTGTGGACCGCATAGAGCGCGTCGAAAGAAATACAGAGGGTAAGAGCCGGGTTGTCCTGCGAGACGACTCGCAAGTCGATGACAAAGAGCTGATAATCAGCCGCCGGCATGTCGCCGAAGTGAAACGCCGTTTGAAAGAATCATGAAGATCCGTATAGCTACTCGTAAGAGCGCCCTCGCCTTGTGGCAGGCCGAACACGTTGCCGCCTTGTTGGCCGACCTCCCGGAGGTCGAGTCCGTCGAACTGGTGCCGCTCTCCACGCGTGGCGACGAAATTCTTGACCGCAGCCTGCAGAAGATCGGCGGCAAGGGTCTGTTTATCAAGGAACTCGAGGTCGCAATGCAGGCCGGAGAAGCGGACATCGCGGTTCACTCGATGAAGGACGTGCCCGCGGAGATGCCCGACGGCTTCTGTCTCGCCGCCATGCTGGAGCGCGCGAACCACGCCGATGCGCTCGTCTCGCCAAATGGTGAGCAGCTGACGGACCTTGCCCAGGGCGCACTCGTTGGGAGCTCAAGCCTGCGGCGCCAGGCACAACTCAAGATGCTGCGCCCGGACCTTCGCGTTGAACCGTTGCGCGGCAACGTCAACACACGGCTCGCAAAACTCGATAACGGCGACTATGACGCGATCATTCTCGCGGCGGCAGGCCTTGAGCGGCTCGAGTTCAGCGAACGCATCAGCCAACTGTTCTTGCCCGAGCAGATGCTGCCGGCCGCGGCCCAGGGTGTTGTTGGTATCGAATGTCTCGAGAGCGCGACTGAATTGCGCGCCGTGCTCGCCAAAATGAATCACGACACATCGGTGCAGACGACGCTGGCCGAACGAGCGATCGCGAGAGTCCTTGAGGCAAGTTGCCAGTCCCCGGTCGCATCCTTCGCCACGATCAACGATACGCAGATGACTGTCACCGCACTTGTCGCAATGCCGGATGGCAGCAGATCCATTCGCGACAGCGTCAGTGGCCCCGCCGAGAACGCGGTATCGCTGGGTGAAAGTCTCGCCGCGCGACTGCTGGAAAGCGGCGCCGCCGAGATGCTCGAGGCTGCCGGAGCTACGAATGGCTGATCGCCCATTGCAAGACGTTGGCGTACTCGTCACTCGTCCGCGCACCCAGGCGACCGAACTCGTCAACGCAATCGAACAACAGGGCGGCCGGGCCTACTGCTTCCCCGCGATGGAAATCGCGCCTTTTGATGACATTGTCGTGCACCAGCAGGCCGCAGAGTTGCATAGACCGGACATCGTCATATTCATAAGCCGCAATGCCGTGGAACACGGCATTCGCTACACGGATGGCGGCAAGATCGCCGTCATCGGTCCGGCCACCGCGAATGCGATCAAAGCAGCCGGTCGGGTCGTCGACATTCAGCCAGCCAGCGGCTTTGACAGCGAACATCTGCTCGCGGAAGCGGCCTTGCAGGATGTCGCCGGCAAGACGATCCGCATCATTCGAGGTACGAGTGGTCGCGAACTCCTGGCTGAGGAACTCAGGGAGCGCGGGGCCACCGTGGAGTACCTGTCTGTCTACGAGCGGCGCCTGCCCGCGGTTGGGCCGGATACACTGGCCGACCTCGAGGCTCGCTGGCGCCAGGGAGAGATCAATGCGATCACAGTGATGAGCGTACAATCGCTCATCAACCTTGCCCAGATATTGCCCGCCTGGTGCGCTGAACAGCTCGCAACTACCGCACTGGTGACGCCCGCGGGTCGTGTGTTAAAAGAGGCCTTGGATCGCTACCCCGCGTCCCGGCCGGTTCTTGCATCCGGACCGGGCGCCGATGAGATGGTTCGAGCGATAATCGCAATTCAAAGTACCGATTCCGGAATAGCACCATGAGCGAGAAAGACATCGAACAGGAAGTTTCCGCCGTTGAGGAACAGGAAACGCCTGAAGCTGAAGTTGAAGCTGAAGCTGAAGCTGAAGCACCTGAAACCGAGCCAGCTGAGGCGGTCAGGCGCAAGCGGGGTCGTTCGGGTAATTCGGTTGCCTGGCTCGCGTTTCTGGCTGCCCTGATCGCCCTTGCGGCGGCAGGTTACACGGCATGGCAGGATTGGCAGGACGCCAGTGACACGTCGGTCGATGACCAGGTCGCGCGGCTCGACAGCCGGATCACGAGTACCACGCAGTCAGTGTCCGGCCTCGAGACCCAGGTTGCGGAGCTCGAGGCCCGTGACCCGGGCGTCGACGCGGCGATCGACCGGCTTCGTCGCGAACTTGATGAGCGCATACGTCTCCTGAGCTCATTGCCCGCCCGCATTTCTACGCTCGAGGGTTCAGTCGCCTCGCTCGCCGGCGTGTCCGAAGGTGCTCGCGACGCATGGATACTGGCGGAGTCCGAGTACTACATGCAGATAGCGAATGCCCAGCTGCAGCTCGCCAACAACCCGCACCTGGCCTCCCTGGCGCTAAGGATGGCGGACGAGCGCATTGTGCAGCTCGCCAACCCGGCGTTGACCGATGTGCGTCGCGCGATTTCCGATGAACTCGCGACACTGGATGTTATGGAGAAGCCTGATATCGAAGGCGCAACACTGACACTCGCGAGCCTCGCACGTGTCGTTGATTCATTGCCGATCGCGAGCGGCGCGGATGCGGATGAAGAAGCGCCGGAGGCAGACCCGGAGCAAAGCGGCGCGAGCCGGGCCTGGTCGTCGGTCAAGAACGCCATGTCGGGCCTCGTCAAAGTCACGCCGCCCGAACAAGCCAAGCTGGTTCAGTTGTCGCCCGACGCGGAGTTCTTCCTGCGCAACAACATCGCGCTGCAATTGCAGTCGGCCCGCCTCGCGCTTCTGCGCGGTGAGCAAGCCATTTTTGAACAAACGTTGGACGACACGAGCGCGCTCCTGAACGAGTATTTCGATACGGACAGCGCATCTGTTACCGGGGCACTGGAAACGATCGCCGAAGTTCGAGGCCACGTATTTACAACTGCGACACCCGATATCTCCGAGTCGCTGCGCCTGCTGCGCCAGTTCCGGACACTGAACGAGAACGCGCAGTGAAATTCGGCATCATTGTTGTAGTCGTTCTTATTGCCAGCGCTTTTGGCACGCACTTCCTGCTGTCCGACCCCGGCTCCGTGATCATCACGATTCGTGGCTATTTGATCGAAATGACAGTGCCCGTTCTCGCCATGTTCGCCGTAGGGCTGGTTTTGGCTGCCTGGTTAGTCCGCAAGATCATCGTTGCGCCACGTCGACTGGGTGAGGCTGCCGGCCGCTACCGTTCGGCGCGCTCCGGGCAGAAGCTGACAAAAGGGATGATCGCCATTGCGGAGGGCAACCTCGCTCGCGGCGAGAAGATGTTGGCTCGAGCGGCGAGTACGAGCGATGCACCACTGTTCAACTACCTGCAGGCGGCCCGTGCCGCACACTTGCAGGGGCGTGACGACCGTCGCGACGAGTGGCTGCGGCTCGCCTACGAGGACGCGCCCGAAGCGACAAACGCAGTATTGCTGACCCAGGCCGAATTCCAGCTTGATCGGGGCCAGAATGAGCAGGCGCTGGCGACGCTACGGCGACTGGAAGAAGACTCGAAGGACCATGCACAGGCCCTCGCGCTCATGGGCCGGCTCTATTTCGAACTCGAGGACTGGGATGAGTTGGCAAAACTCCTGCCGCGCCTGCGCAAGACCACCCAGGTCAAACCCGAGAAACTGGAGATATGGGCGGTCCGTGTGCACAAGGAGGCTCTCGACAAGGCGGCGGATGCCGACGTGCTCGATCACGCCTGGAAGAATGTCCCTCGCGCGATGCGGTCAAATATCAGCTTGCTGGAGGCCTACTATGGGGGCCTGATGAGCGCCGGGCTCCATGATCGTGCTGAGAAAGAACTCGCCGCCGCGCTGAAATCAAGCTGGCGCGGGCCGCTCGTGCGACTCTATGGCCTTGCCGAAGCGACCGACACGACGAAACAACTGAAGCGTGCCGAGGGCTGGCTTAAGACCCGCGGTGAGGATGCCGACCTGCTGCTCGCGGCAGCACGCCTGTGCCAGCGCAACGAGCTTTGGGGCAAGGCCCGCAGCTACCTTGAGACCGTAATCAGCATGAGACCGACGCCCGAGGCTTACCAGGAATACGGCGCATTGCTCACTCAAATGGGAGAGGGCGATGCGGCAGCCGATGCCTACCGGGATGGCCTTGGCATGATCGCCGCAAAGCCGTTGACGGCCATTCCCCACATCGACGGCGACTAGGCCGTGTTTACGCTCGTTGCGGGCACCGGGTACACGGGCCTACGAGTGCTTGAGCGTCTGCCCGTTGACGCAGTCGCCGGTGTCAGCCGATCACCTGTAACGACCGACCGAGCATTCCAACTCGTCGATTTCGACGCGCTGGACACATCGGCCTTCGAACTGCCGGCGCGCTACGCCGTACTCTACACCTGCCCGCCAGGCGACCAGGACGATACGCGTCTGCGGCGTTTTCTTGCCCACCTGGCGCCGACGCCGGGGCGTTTCGTCTACATCAGCACTACCGGCGTATACGGGAACTGCGACGGCGCCGTGGTCAATGAGAACACGCCATTGAACCCGGGCAGTGCAATGTCCCGGCCCCGTGTTGCCGCAGAGAAACTGCTGAGCGCGTGGGCCGATCCTTTGGGTTGCGACCTTGTGATCCTGCGGGTCCCGGGCATCTATGGTCCCGGTCGGCTCGGCATCGAGCGCATCGAACAGGGCGGCGCCTTCATCGCCGGCGATGAAGCCAATCCCGGTAACCGTATCCATGTCGATGACCTCGCGACCTGCTGTATCGCGGCATTGTCAGAACAGACGCCGGCCGGCATCTATAACGTGGGAGATGGCGACCACCGAACCGGGACCTGGTTCGCCGACGAGGTTGCCCGACAGGCGGAACTGCCCGAACCGCGCAAGATCAGCCGCGCGCAGGCCGAAAAAGAGTTCTCAGCTGCGCGTCTTGCCTTCCTGGCGTCATCGCGCATCGTGGACACGACGAAGATGCGCGAGGTACTCGGTATCACCCCGCGCACCCCGGAAGAGGGAATAAAAGACAGTTTGTAGGAGCCCGTCTTACGGGCGAACAAAACGCTTACGGCTGGCTTCGCTTACTCCTGAGCCACGCAGTGAGCGGTTCCCACTCATCCCAATCGGGCCAGGCGAGGTATTCGGGCAACTCAAAGATACCGATTCCCCGTGTATACGCTCGCACGTAGTTCTGCGCTTCGCGCAGCGCCGCAATGTACGGTGCCCGTGCCTTGGTGAGGTACTCGTCAAGATCATCGAAGATCAGGGTGTTGTCTCGAACCCGATTTGCCACCAGGCCAAACTTTGCCTGCTTGCGTTCAATCTTTCCGACACTCCGCAGTTCATCGAGGAACGTCGTGGTCGCCTGCATATCGATCGTCGACGGCAGGACCGGGACGACGATGGTTTCGGCATGCTTCACAAGATCCGTGAGCTCTTTACCGTGAGATCGGGCGGGCGCATCGATGACGGCAATATCAGCATTGCGCGGCACGTGACGCATGCCACCATCAAAGCCCGCCACTCCGGCGATCGACGGTCGGCTGTCGGGACGTCGATCCAGCCAGTCGAGGCCCGATCGCTGGGGATCGTAGTCGACCAACGCAACTGTGGCGCCTTCGTTTGCAAAATAGGAAGCTATGTTTGTAGCGAGGGTGCTTTTCCCGCAACCACCCTTCGCATTCATAACCATTATGTGCCGCATGATCCTCTCCTGGGCAATGTTGTTAGATTGGTTATTGGTTG
>JAACFG010000144.1 GCA_009937605.1 Gammaproteobacteria bacterium
TACGTGGCGAGGACGGAACACGCGAGGCGTGTTCGGCTGCCTGGCAGTCCCCGTCCTCGTGCGTGACTGTCTTTGCCGTCAACGGGAGATGCCGATTGAACGACCTACTGAGGGATTACCCCTAGTCCTCGTCAGCAGGCGACGGCCATCTGCTGCCAAAAGGAAATGGCTTGTCTTCAGTATTAAACGTCAGGAAGCGAATATTCTGATAGATGTAGGTAGCCAGGCTCTGCCCTACTTCTCGCAGCTCGCGATTGACATCGCCTTTGATCAATACCCACAAGAAACTGAAAACGACGACCACTGAACCGACTATAAACGCAAGCCCAACGAGTACGCAGCAGATCGCCATAAACAGGAACCGCATCCAGGTCGTACGCGACTTGATGTTTTCTTCTACCGGCTTGGCCGTGTCTTTCTCGTTGACGAAAACGTGATCTGCAGGGGGGTTCGTATCACTCATTTATGTGCTCCTTGCTCCGCGATATCCAAATCTCTGGACTAATCGGTACCGGCTATTGTTACAATCTTCGACCCTTTCAACCAGCGAAAGATCCGTCGATGACGAACAGACTCACCTGCCTGCTGGCGACCGCCACCCTTTTGGCCGCTTGCGGCGCTGATAACAAGACTGGAAACGAGCCAGCCGTCGTTGATTACGCCGCCGAAGCACAGCGAATTGCGCAGTCGAGCATCATTATCGATACGCACATCGACGTGCCGATGAAGCTGGCGATGACGGCCCCGGATGTGTCACGGGCAACCGACAGCGGCGACTTTGATTATCCACGCGCGGTAGCGGGTGGTCTGAACGTGCCATTTATGTCGATCTACACGCCCGCGAGCTATGAGGCGGAGGGTAAATCGAAAGCTGCGGCTGAGTTGCTCATCGACCTGGTGGAAAAAATGGTCGCGAATGCACCGGACAAGTTCTCGATAGCAACATCTGTAGCTGATGTCCGCAGCCAGTTCGATGCCGGACTGATGTCCATACCTATGGGGATGGAGAACGGATCGCCAATCGACGGCGACCTCGCCAACCTGAAACATTTCTATGATCGCGGTATCCGCTATGTCACCCCCGCACATAGCCTGTCCAACCATATCTCCGATTCCTCGTATGACGAAAACCGGCAGTGGAATGGACTGAGTGAGTTCGGCAAAGAGGCCATTCGGGAGATGAATCGCCTTGGCATGATGATCGACGTCAGCCACGTTTCTGACGATGCGTTCTGGCAAATTATCGAGATTTCGGAGGCGCCGGTCATTGCTTCGCACTCGTCGGCGCGTTATTTCACGCCTGGCTTCGAACGCAACATGAACGACGAGATGATCGTCGCAATGGCGGAAAAAGGCGGCGTTATCCAGATTAACTTCGGATCGACTTTCGTTAACCAGGAATCCCGGGACTACGGCGACGCCCGTTCAGCGGCCGGCAAGCAGTATCTACTAGAGCACCCGGACCTGACAGAGGCCTATCTGTACCAGGATTACCCGGCTGTTTATGCCGAGGAGCATGGGCCTCTGCCGTTCGCCACCGTGGACGATGTCCTCGATCATTTCGACCATGTCGTCAAGCTGACAGGTGTCGATCACGTCGGTATTGGGTCAGACTATGACGGCGTCGGGGATTCCCTGCCCACAGGTCTCAAAGACGTCTCGTCGTACCCGAACCTGATCGCGGGCCTGCTGGAGCGCGGCTACAGCGAGGAAGACATACGCAAGATTCTCGGCGAGAACCTGCTGCGCGTATGGGACGCGGTCGAGAGCTACGCTGCGACGACGTCGAGCAGCACGTAGCGCAATAGCACTTCGTAACTAGTGCGGTCGAGCTTCATGCCGTCCGGCAGCTCAAGTGTGTGCACGTGCGTGTCGTCGTCGCCGCGAATCTCGAGGAAGTTGGTGTCTCCGTCGCGGTAGACCAGGTAACGCACATCACGGTGCTGGTCATATTTCAACAGTACGATGCTGTCGGTCCAATCCTGAATCGTCGCTCGTGCCATGTCTATCTCCGTAAACGCTATCTGAACGGTCGCGCCCAAGGCGCCTCTGCAGAATTAGTTGCAAACGGCGTGCCAAATCGACCCACCCTCAACCCGGATAAGACATCTCTTTATTTTCAATAAGTTACAATCCCGCTGATGCGCGGGGACCGCCCTTGAGTGTTCCACAAATGTCAGTTTTTGACCGGTGTTTCGTGCTATTTGCGACAAGCGGTTGACATAAAATGACGCACTACATCGGCCAGAACGTGATAATGGCCGGCACCGATACGATGACAATCAGGATCTCCAGCGGCAAACCCATTCGCCAGTAGTCACCAAAGCGATACCCGCCCGGCCCCATGATCAGCGTATTGTTCTTGTGGCCAATCGGCGTCAGGAAAGCGCACGACGCCGCGACTGCCACTCCCATGAGAAACGGATCGGGATTGACGCCGAGGCGACCGGCAATCTCTACTGCAATCGGTGCTGCGATAACGGCTGTCGCCGTGTTGTTCATGACATCGGACAGCGTCATAGTCACAACGACCAGCAGGGTGAGAACCACGACCGGCGAAAAGCCCGCAGAAATGTCCACGATGCCGCCGGCAATAAGCGCGGTGCCTCCCGTTGATTGCAGCGCTCCACCTATCGGAATCATTGAGCCCAGCAGAACAATGACCGGCCATTCAATGGACGTGTAGACGTCCCGGATAGGCACGATATTGGACAATAAGTAAATCGCCGCCACACAGCCGAGCGCGATCGGAAGGTACACCCACCCAAAACTGGCTACTGCGATGGCGGCCGCGAAAGTCCCAACCGCCAGCCACACTTTGTCACGCTTGATTACGCTATGGCCACGATCTGCAAGAGGCAAGAGGCCAAGTCGTCCTTTGACATCGGCAAGCCTCTCTTCAGGTCCAAGCAAAAGCAAGACATCACCGGGCTCGAGCGCCAGTTTTCGAACCTTGTCGCGAAATCGGCGCCCCTGCCGGGAGATGCCAACCAGCGCGACCCGGTATCGATACAACAAGCGGACCGAGATCGCCGACCTGCCCGCGAGTCTCGAGGACTCGGGCACAACAACCTCCTGCAGAACGAGATCCTCATCCCCAAGCTGCCCCTCTCCCTTACCTACGTACTCGAGCTCAAGCGCGCCCAATGCCTCCTCCAGGCTGTCTGGGCTGGCCTCCACTACGAGAATGTCATCTGCCTTGATCTCAGCGATGCGTGCGAGGCCCGGCAGTCGTCGTCCGCGCCGGATCAGACCAATGACCTCGACATCGACTTTGGCTGCCGCGACATCGAGGTCTCGGACCCGTTTGCCGACCACGCCGGATCCTTCAGGAACCCGGACCTCGGCGATGTAGTCGGCAAGGTCGAACAATTCCTTGCTCGCGTCACTCGATTGCCTGTCCTGCGGCAGTAAGCGCCAACCAATAAGCGCCACGTAAGCAACGCCAACCGCCGCGCAGGCCAGTCCGACGGGCGCAAAATCGAACATACGATAGGGTTCGCCCAGCGCATCACCGCGAAATTCCGCGACAACAATGTTGGGTGGCGTACCGATCATCGTGATCATGCCGCCAAGGATCGATGCGAACGACAAGGGCATCAGCGACAAGGACGGGCTGCGCCCTGCTTTCTTCGCAGCCTGCATGTCCACGGGCATCAGCAGCGCGAGCGCCGCAACGTTGTTCATCAACGCGGACAGTCCGGCAGCCAGACCCGACATAATCGTGATATGCGCAGCCAGTTTGCGCGACGCTTTGACGACGTGCCGCGCGACGAGTTCGATAGCACCCGAGTTGGACAAGCCCCGGCTGACAATAAGCACAAGCGCGATAATGATCGTCGCCGGGTGCCCGAAACCAGAAAACGCCTGGTCCTTGGGGACGACGCCGATCAACACGGCGACCAGCAGCGCGATGAAAGCAACCAGGTCGTAACGCCACCGCCCCCAGATCAGGAAAACGAAGACGAAAAACAGCAGTCCGAATAACATGGCCTGATCTTGTGTCACTTCCAACTCCGCCTGACAAACAAACGCTGGTAGATTAACAGGCAATCGCAAACTATTCCGTCCGGGCGGAGGCCTGATCTGTGAAACGCGAAAACTGGAAGAACCTGATGGAGGCCGTCGGAGGTGTGGCTATTGTCGCCTCCCTGGTTTTTGTCGGCATGGAAACACGAAACAGTACGATTCAGGCAGAGCTCACCACCCGGGCTAACGCGCTGATTGCTGAGAAGGACGCGTACGAGTGACGATCGTCGTTTTCATTGTAGTGATCCTCGTGATCGTATTTGGCCCGGGTATCTGGGTTTCGCGTATTCTGGACAAGTACAGCGTTCCGGCCGATCGATACTCGGGATCGGGCAGCCAACTCGCGCGTCTCCTGCTGGATCGCAATGGACTACAGAACGTCCAGGTCGAACCGACCGAGGTCGGTGACCACTACGATCCCGAAGCCAAGGCCGTAAGGCTGACCAGCGACAAATTTGACGGCCATTCCCTGACCGCAATAACCGTTGCCGCCCACGAGGTTGGGCATGCCCTGCAGGACCACCACGGGTACAGACCACTGAAGCTGCGTACTCGACTGGTTAAGGCGACTCGCGGTATCGAGAAGATTGGTGCCGGCGTGCTGATGATCTCGCCATTTCTCGGGATCGTGACACGGACACCCTACGTCGGGCTGCTGACCTTCGGTGCTGGCATGCTGACGCTCGGCACCTCTGCTCTCGTCCATTTCATCACCCTGCCTACCGAGTTCAACGCCAGTTTTGCCCGCGCGCTGCCACTGCTGGATGACAACGCAATCCTCAAGGACGGCGACAAACGCCATGCACACAAATTGCTCACAGCAGCGGCCCTTACCTACGTTTCTGCGTCGTTGATGAGTCTCCTGAATATTGCGCGTTGGATAGCGATCCTGCGGCGATAGCCTAAGTATTTGTATTAACTGGAAAACTTCAGATTTCTCACAGGCCCTTCAAAGCGCCCGTGAATGGGGCTGGTTTAGGGCGCTTTGCGCTGCTATTATCCGCGCGCGAAAGGCCGTCCTACCCTGAATGCAGCGCCGCACTGGCTGCCGGGAATGCGCCTCAGGCCGGCTTAGAAATTACGTGCACCCACCTTGCTAGTTTGCCGGGTTCTCGCTTTTGAAGGCTTTGAGAGCCCATTTTGTATGTCAGCAGGTCGGTGCCAGAAATGAAACTGAGAGCAGTGAAATGAAAGACCTTAGCATCTACAGAAATATTGGAATTTTTGCCCACGTCGACGCGGGCAAGACCACCACCACTGAGCGTATCCTGAAGCTCACGGGCAAGATTCATAAGACGGGCGAAGTCCACGACGGCGAAGCCACGACGGACTTCATGGACCAGGAGCAGGAGCGCGGCATTACGATTCAGTCGGCTGCCACCAGCTGCGAATGGGATGGCCACCGCATGAATATCATCGACACACCCGGACACGTCGACTTCACGATCGAAGTCTATCGTTCGTTGAAAGTGCTCGACGGTGGTGTGGGCGTGTTCTGTGGTTCGGGCGGCGTGGAGCCGCAATCAGAGACAAACTGGCGTTACGCCAATGAGTCGGAAGTTGCGCGCATCATCTTCGTCAACAAGCTGGACCGTGTTGGCGCCGATTTCTACAGCGTCGTGAAGCAGGTTGAGGACGTACTCGCTGCCAACCCGCTCGTCATGGTCTTGCCGATCGGCGTCGAAGACAATTTTGTCGGTATCGTCGATCTTCTGACCCGCAAGGCGTGGGTCTGGTCGGATCCCAACGATCCCGCGTCTTACGAAATCAAGGATGTTCCGGAAGACATGCAGGAGCTTGTCGAGGAATGGCGCGAGAAGCTTATCGAGACAGCAGTCGAGCAGGACGACGACCTTCTGGAGCAATATCTTGACGGCAACGAGCCGTCCGTCGATGACCTGAAGCGTTGCATTCGTAAGGGCACGATTGCCCTGGACTTCTTCCCGACCTACTGTGGCTCAGCCTTTAAAAACAAGGGCGTACAGAATGTTCTTAATGCAGTAGTTGACTATCTGCCGAACCCGACAGAAGTGAAGCCTCAGCCCGAAATGGACCTCGATGGCCAGGAAACGGGCGGTTTCGCGATCGTTGATCCTGAGAAGCCGCTGCGCGCGCTGGCGTTCAAGATTATGGACGACCGTTACGGCGCCCTGACCTTCACGCGCATCTATTCCGGTGTTATCAACAAGGGTGACAGCGTACTGAATACGTTCACGGGTAAGACCGAACGCATCGGCCGCATCGTGGAGATGCACGCAGATTCCCGCGAGGAACTGGACGTCGCACAGGCGGGTGACATCGTCGCCCTGCTCGGCATGAAGAACACGCGCACAGGCCACACGCTTGCCGATCCAAAGAATCCGGCGACGCTTGAGCCGATGGTATTCCCCGATCCTGTTATCTCGATCGCTATCTCGCCGAAAGACAAGGCAGGTACCGAGAAGATGGGCGTGGCACTCAACAAGATGGTCCAGGAAGATCCATCGTTCCAGGTCGCGACCGACGAAGACTCGGGCGAGACGCTGATCAAGGGCATGGGCGAGCTTCACCTCGACATCAAGGTCGACATCCTGCGTCGTACGCACAATGTCGACGTCGAGATGGGCAAACCCCAGGTTGCGTATCGCGAGACCATTACCAAGATGATCGAAGACACGTACACCCACAAGAAACAGTCGGGTGGTTCCGGTCAGTACGGCAAGATCGAATACACGATCGAGCCGGCAGGCGTAAACGTCGGTTACGAGTTCGAGTCGAAGGTTACCGGCGGCAACGTGCCTCGTGAGTACTGGAGTGCGATCGAGAAAGCATTCCAAAGCTGCATGGTCGAAGGTACCCTGGCCGGCTACCCGCTGCTGGACGTCAAGTTCACGTTACTGGACGGCGCTTTCCACGCCGTTGACTCGTCTGCTCTCGCGTTCGAGATCGCCACCAAGGCAGCGTACCGCCAGTCGATCCCGAAAGCCGGCGTGCAATTGCTCGAGCCGATCATGAAGGTTGACGTATTTACTCCGGACGACAATGTTGGGGACGTCATCGGTGACCTCAATCGTCGGCGCGGCATGATCAAGTCACAGGACGCTGGCGCGACTGGCGTACGCGTGAAGTCAGATGCCCCGCTGGCCGAGATGTTCGGTTACATCGGCCATCTGCGTACCCTGACATCCGGCCGTGGCCAGTTCTCGATGGAATTTTCGCACTACGCGCCGTGTCCGGCGAACGTGGCCGAGGAAGTCATCAAGGAAGCGCAGGAGCGCAAGGCAAACAAGTAACACGCTTTATTCAGGTGTGGCAACGGGCCCCTTCCGGGGCCCGTTTTTTTTGCTCGCACGAATGGCGTCATAGCTGAAACACACGACGGCCGCCCAGATGAATCCGAAACAAACAAGGTGCGCTGGGGTGAGCACCTCGCCATAGTAAAGCCCGGTGAAGAATTGCAGCGTCGGCGCGATGAACTGCATGAAACCGATGGTCGTGAGCGATAGTCGTTTTGCCGAAATTGCGAAAAGCAGCAGCGGCATCACCGTGATGGGACCCCCCAGCATCAGTAACAAAGACAGGCCGGAATCTCCCGCACCGAAAGACGCACTCTGCCCCGCCATCAGGAATATCAACCACGCGAGTGCAAACGGAAACAACATCGTTGTTTCGATAAACAAACCTGGCATCGCGCCAATCGCAACTTGCCTGCGTATGACGCCGTACGCCGTGAACAACGCGGCCAGGGACAATGCGACCCACGGGAATATACCCCCGCTAAAGGTCAGATAGCTGACACCAACTGATGCGAGCACCACGGCGGTAATCTGAAGGCCCCGCAGCCGCTCGCCAAACGCCACGACACCTACGGCGACATAGATGAGCGGGTTAATGTAGTAACCAAGACTCGCCTCGAATATGCGCTCATTCTGAACGGCCCAGATATAGATGAGCCAGTTAACCGAAATGCACAGCGCAGCGAGCGCCAGCCAGAACAGCATCGATCGATTCACAAATGCCGTGCGGACTTCGCGCCACT
>JAACFG010000145.1 GCA_009937605.1 Gammaproteobacteria bacterium
ACCAGGGGGTCCTCGACGTCGACGCTGGAGCCGGAAGAAATGTGAACTTCGATTACCTCGACGTCGGAAAAATCACCGAGATCGGGTACGACCAACGTCTGTTTGCCGCCGGACTTTGCTTTGCCGCCAGCCGGTGTTGCCAGGACGGTCGTGTCGCCTGTCGGCGTGGACGCAAGTGCAGGTGTGATAACAACGGTGTCGCTCACTTCTATTGAAAGCTGGCCGATTACGTCCCCTGTCGATACCGTATCGCCGACACTGAGCGTTAACTTCTCAATAACACCGTTCTCGGGCGCCGGGATATCCATGGAGGCCTTATCGGTCTCCACGGTCACGAGCCCGTCTTCGCGTGCCACGCTGTCGCCTGCCCCAACCAGCACCTCGATCACTTCAACGTTCTCGAAATCTCCAAGGTCCGGGACCACAATGTCGATTGTTTTCGCCATGTGCAGGCCTCCGACTACAGGGTCACAGGATCGGGACGATCCGGATCAATGCCGTATTTCTCGATCGCCTCGCTGACCGTCTTCTTGTCCAGCGCACCGTCTTCCACGAGCGCAGTCAATGCGGTCACGGCGATAAAGCGACGATCGACTTCAAAGTGCTCGCGTAGTGCTTTGCGCGCGTCACTTCGACCATAGCCGTCTGTCCCCAGTGAGTAGAACGTTCCGGGCACCCATCCCTGGATTTGATCCGAGACAATCTTCATGTAATCAGTCGCGGCAATGTACGGACCGGGTCGATTGCCAAACTTCTCCTCGATGTAGCTCTTGCGCTGCGGCTCATCCGGATGCAGATGATTCCAGCGCTCGACTTCGAGCGCATCACGGCGCAGCTCGTTGAAGCTGGTTACTGACCAGACATCGGCAGGAATGCCGAAGTCATCCATCAGGAGTTCAGCGGCGCCAAGGACTTCACGCAAAATCGTACCCGAACCCATGAGCTGCACGCGAATCTTGCCCGGACTTTCGCTGACGTCGAGCAGGTACATGCCCCGCAGGATGCCGTCCTCGACGCCTGCGGGCATCGGCGGATGAGCATAGTTCTCGTTCATGCACGTGATGTAGTAGAAGACATCTTCCTGTTCGCCGATCATCCGGCGCAGACCGTCCTGAATGATCACCGCGAGTTCATAGGCATACGTAGGGTCATAGGAATGGCAGTTCGGCACAGTCGATGCGGTGACAAGACTGTGGCCGTCCTGGTGTTGTAGCCCCTCACCCGCCAGTGTCGTGCGTCCCGCAGTGCCACCGATCAGGAAACCGCGTGACTGCATGTCGCCGCCTGCCCAGATGAAGTCGCCGACGCGCTGGAATCCGAACATTGAATAGTAAATATAGAATGGCACCATCGGGACGTCGTGATTCGAGTACGACGTGCCTGCGGCAATCCACGAACACATTGCGCCGCCTTCGTTGATGCCTTCTTCGAGGATCTGGCCGCTCTTGTCCTCGCGGTAGTACATGAGTTCGCCCGAATCCTGTGGCTCGTAGAGCTGACCCTTCGAGGCGTAAATACCGATCTGGCGGAACATGCCTTCCATGCCGAAGGTACGCGCCTCATCCGGAACAATCGGCACGATGTGCTTGCCAATTTGCTTGTCTCGCGTCAACGCGGTGAGCATGCGCACAAATGCCATCGTCGTCGATGCTTCACGCTCTCCCGTACCATCGAGTTGTGTCTTGAATGTCTCGAGCGGCGGCACAGGCAATGATTTTGTCTTGGCACGGCGCCTCGGTAAAAAGCCACCCAGTGCCTCACGACGTTCCATCAGGTATTCGTATTCTTCGCTGCCGGGTTCCGGCTTGTAGTACGGCACCTTGTCACCGATTTGATCGTCACTGATGGGAATATTGAAGCGGTCGCGGAAAGCCCGGATCTCTTCGAGATCCATCTTCTTCTGCTGATGAGCCGTGTTCTGGCCTTCACCCGCTGTACCCATGCCGTAGCCCTTGATCGTCTTGGCGAGGATAATCGTCGGTCCGCCCTTGTGCTTTGTCGCTGCATCGTAGGCCGCATGCACCTTGAGCGGGTCGTGCCCACCTCGGTTCAGGCTCCAGATCTCGTCATCGGACATATTGGCAACCAGGTCGGCCGTTTCGGGGTATTTGCCGAAGAACGTGTCACGGACATACTTGCCGTCCATCGACTTGATCTTCTGGTACTCGCCGTCGACGGTCTCTTCCATGACCTGGCGCAGGCGGCCCGACTGATCCTTGGCCAGTAGCCGATCCCAGCGCGATCCCCAGATCACCTTGATGACGTTCCAACCGGCACCGCCAAATGCCGCCTCGAGTTCCTGGATGATCTTGCCATTGCCGCGCACGGGTCCGTCGAGTCGTTGCAGGTTGCAATTGACGACGAATACAAGATTATCGAGCCCCTCACGAACCGGCATCGTAATCGCACCCATAGACTCGGGCTCATCCATCTCGCCATCACCAAGGAACGCCCATACTTTCCGATCGCTGGGCTCGATCATCCCGCGATGCTCCATGTAGCGCATGAAGCGTGCCTGGTAGATCGCCATCATCGGACCGAGGCCCATCGATACTGTCGGGAACTGCCAGAAATCGGGCATTAGCCACGGATGCGGATACGAAGACAATCCACCACCGCCGACTTCCTTGCGGAACCGGTCCAGTTCCGTCTCGTTTAGCCGGCCCTCCAGGAATGCTCGCGAATAGATGCCAGGCGCCGAATGCCCCTGGACAAAGACGAGGTCGCCCTCCTGCTTGTCCGTCGCGCCGCGCCAAAAGTGATTGAAACCGACTTCGTACAATGTCGCCGACGAGGCGTAACTCGAAATATGGCCGCCGTATTCGGTATTGACACGATTGGCATTGACCACCATGGCCATCGCGTTCCAGCGGATGTACGCCTTGATACGACGTTCGAGCGAACGATCACCGGGGTATTCGGGCTCACGGCGCTTGTTGATCGTATTCAGATACGCCGTGTTCGGACTGTACGGCAGGTACGCACCGGAGCGGCGAGCAAAGTCGATCATCTGGTTCAACAGGAAGTGCGCCCGTTCCGGGCCGTGTTGCGCGAGGACCGAATCAATAGACTCCAGCCATTCGCTGGTCTCAGTGGGATCGATGTCGTCGAAGGGGTTGAAACTGCTCATATTTTATCTACCCGCCCTTTGTCCAGGAACCGCTGTACTGCGCGTGAATTACGTGATGCGTCCTGCTAGGATGCCCGCATTCTTGCACGGACTGATCGGGTCGCACATGGGGGCGACATATTCGGTGTTTGTGCTGCAAGGGTCAAGCTTCCGAGGGAGACAAAACACCGATGCAAAACCTGCTACCCGACACGCGTGATGTTCGTATTTTTCAAAAACCTGGCCGTGTTGACGCAAAGGCGCTGGAGACGGTTGATCAGTTACTTTTGATACTACCGCCCGAGCCCTCGACGGCGAATTTCAAATCGCTCCCACAGGGGGCGAAAATTCAGGCCGTGTATCGCAAGCATGCCGCCGGCAGCACGCCGGCCTTTACGACTCGCCTGCCGAATAAAAAGCAAACACTCGTAGTTGGCGGCACGATCGCCGCAGATAGCAGCACGTTCGAGCAACTTACGTTCGGTCGGAAGCTCCTCGCTGCGGCCACATCCCAAAAGGCCGGCAGCCTCGGCATTTGCGCTGTAGGTTTTGCCAACGACCAGCAGGCGCAGCTCGTCAACAGCGTGCTGGCCGCTGCGCTTGCCGCGGCATTCAACATGCCCGCCTACAAGAGCAAGCCCGAACCGGACAAGATCAAGAGCATTCGTCTGCTGGGACTCGCTGAAAAAATCGACACAAGCCGCGTTGAAGCCGAGGCCAAAGGCAACAATCTTGCGCGCTGGCTGACGGCTCAGCCGCCAAACTTCCTCGACGCCATTGGTCTGGCCAATCTCGCGAAAGACATGGCCAAGGAACATGGCTGGCAATACAAGCGATTCGGCACGAGGGAACTCGAAAAACTCGGTTGCGGCGCCTTCCTGGCCGTGGCGCAGGGCAATGACAATGACAGCGCGAGTATTGTGCGACTGCGATATCGCCCGGCCGCAAAGTCTGCCTCAGCCGACCTCTGCCTCATCGGCAAAGGCATCATTTTTGATACGGGCGGCACCAACTTGAAACCCTTTGAATACATGCTCGACATGCATGGTGATATGCAGGGCAGCGCGGTGGCGCTGGGTTCGTTTCTCGCGATCAGCGCGATGGAGCTTCCGATCGCGGTCGACTGCTGGCTGGCAATCACTGAGAATCGCACGGGACCCAATGCTTACAAATCGCAGGACGTGGTGATGGCCGCCAATGGCAAGACGATCCAGACGGTGCATACCGATGCGGAGGGTCGCATGGCGCTCGCCGACGCGCTGGTGCTCGCGAGTCGAGAGAAGCCGGGCATGATTTTCGACTACGCGACGCTGACGGGTAGCTGCATTCGCGCATTGACGACACGTTACTCCGGTGTTTTTTCGAATCGTAGTGACCTGCACCCGGCCTTGAAACGAGTCGGTCGCGTCAGTGGCGAGCGCGTGTGGCCATTCCCGATCGGCAAGGAATTCATGGACGACCTGAAAAGTGACACAGCCGACTTCCTGCAATGTTCGCCGAAAGGCAACGGCGACCATATTCTCGCCGCGAGTTTCCTGGCTGAGTTCGTAGAGAACGATGTGCCCTGGGTGCACATGGACCTTGGCGCAGGCGACAACGAAGACGGTCTTGGCCACGTCGCGACTAAGTTTACCGGCTTTGGCGTCCGCTATACGATGAGCGCTATCCTCGACGAGAACCTGTTCAAGGCAGAACGTTAGTGAGCGATGAAATCAGAATGGCGGACCGTTTTCGCGGTTTCCTGCCAGTCGTGGTGGACGTTGAGACTGGCGGTTTCAATTGCAAGACCGACGCCCTCCTCGAGATCGCTGCTGTATTGATTGAGGTCGACCCCGACGGTTTCCTGAGGCGTGACGAGACTATTCGCTATCACGTCAAACCGTTTGAGGGTGCGAATATGGAAGAAGCCTCGCTGGCAGTGAATGGGATTGACCCGCATCATCCGTTGCGGCCCGCGATCGACGAGCGCGATGCGTTGCAGCGAGTATTCCGCGAGGTCCGCCGGGCTGTCAGGGAGGGCCGATGTTCACGGGCGGTCCTGGTCGGCCACAACGCACATTTCGATCTCGGCTTCCTCAACGCGGCGATCGAGCGCTCGTCGATCAAGCGCAACCCGTTCCACCCGTTTACCTGTTTTGACACGGCGACCCTGTGCGGCGTCGCTTATGGACAGACCGTACTTGCTCGCGCCTGTATCGCTGCTGGCCTGGGCTGGGATGAGACGCAGGCGCACTCGGCTTCCTACGACGCCGAGATGACGGCCGATCTCTACTGCGATGCTGTGAATCGTTATCGCGATATCTTCGAGAAAACGCTGAGAAACGCGCCACCGCAGCCGTAACGGACGCACGCACGGGGACACTTTAGAAAGTGTCCCCCCAAAAGAGCAGAATCAGGCTTCCTCGAGGACTTTCGCGAGCTCGCCAGAGTTGTACATTTCGATGACGATGTCACACCCGCCGATCAGCTCGCCTTTGACGTAAAGCTGCGGGAATGTCGGCCAGTTTGAGTATTCTTTCAGGCCTTCGCGAATCTCAGGATCCTCAAAAATATTGACAAATGCATAGGGTTTGCCAATTGCGTTAAGCGCAGCAACCGTTTGCCCTGAAAATCCGCACTGCGGAAAATCGGGCGATCCCTTCATGTACAACAGCACATCGTGTGATCCAAGTTGCTCTTCAATACGTTCTTTGACACTCATTGACTTCAGTCCTTGATATTAATCCGGTTGTTGACGGCGACTACGCCATCAGAATTCCTGGCCAGGCGCACAGCCTGATCTCGAGCTGCAAGGCTACCTACTGATCCCGACAGCGTTACCGTACCTTTATAGGTACGAATGCCGATATTGAAACCTTTCACCAGCGGATCCGAGGCGAACTCGCTCCTGATTGCCGCCGTAATCGCGTTGTCCGCCGATTCGACGCTGGCCGAACGCTCGCTGCTTCCCTGTTGATAGCCGCCCGATGAACCGCCGACCGCAAGGGCGCTGCAGCCGGTTAGAACCAACGCCACCACTAGAATAATTGAGATCCGCATACCTGGCCTCCACGCGAAGCGGCGATTGTACCGACATTTTTCGCCTTTCGTGAGTTCAATCTCTATAATGGCCGCAGCCTGTTGGGGGCTGGATTCCCGATAACCATCCGGAAACTATCAAAAAATCACAATTCCTCGGAGAAGCGAACAATGAATCCCTTGAAGAGTATTGGCGGCACAATCATCGGTGGCGTCGTCCTCGCAGTCATTATTATGTTTGCCACGAAAGGCAATCATATGGTGGCTGGTGTGAGCACGCAGTCGATCACGATCTGGTTGCATGTGCTGTCCGGTGTTACCTGGATTGGCCTGTTGTACTACTTCAATTTCGTGCAGGTCCCTGCGCTGGGCGAGGCAGCGAGCGATGAAGGCGGCCCGGGAGGCGCCGGAATTGCCAAGTATGTCGCACCGCGAGCCCTCGCCTGGTTCCGTTGGGGTGCATTGGCCACGTGGCTGACTGGCGCGGCGTTTCTTTTACACAAAGGACAGATGCACAACGCCTTCATGCTTGGCCTGAATACGGACCCGGTCAACCAGTACGCCATGACTATCGGCGTCGGCGCCTGGCTCGGCACCATCATGCTGTTTAATGTCTGGGTACTGATCTGGCCGAACCAGAAGAAAGTGCTTGGCATGGTCGAGGCGTCGGCAGATCAGGTTGCAAAAGCCAAAAATACGGCATTTCTTGCATCGCGTTCCAATACGCTGATGTCCATTCCAATGATCATGAGCATGGTTGGCGCCGGCCACGGCTGGGCCATGTAAGAGCACTTGCTTTCCAGCGAGACGAAAGCCTCAATCGGCCCCGGCGTCGCGGCAGCAATTGCCGAAGACGTCGGGGCCGGTGACCTTACGGCGTCCCTCGTGGGCGCCGACACCGTTGTGGGTGCACAAATCATTGCGCGCGAATCGCTGGTCCTCTGCGGCGAGGAGTGGGTTAACGAGGTCTTTAGACAGCTCGATGAAAATATCATCATCGATTGGTACATCGGCGATGGCGGGCGCGCGGAAGCCGATGACATCATCTGCAAGCTCGTGGGCCCTGCCCGCGCCCTTTTAACCGGCGAGCGAACTGCGCTCAACTTCCTGCAAACACTCTCATCGACGGCGACAATTACTGCCGAGTACGTCGCGGCGATCGAAGGTACCGGCACCAGGGTACTTGATACACGCAAGACGATCCCCGGACTCCGGCTCGCCCAGAAGTATGCCGTAACCTGCGGTGGCGGCCTGAATCACCGCACCGGCCTGTTTGATGCCATTTTGGTCAAGGAGAATCACATTAAATCCGCTGGCGGAATCACCGCAGCCCTTCGCGCCGCTGGCGAGCTCGACGCCGATGTCCTGATTGAAGTCGAAGTCGAAAACCACGAGGAATTGCTCGAAGCACTCGACGCCGGCGCACAACGCGTCTTACTGGATAATTTCTCAATTGCAGATTTGAACAGGGCCGTTGAGATTAACCAGGGTCTTGGCTACGTTTCCGCCGAGCTTGAGGCCTCCGGCAATATAACGCTGGAGACGATTCGCGAAATCGCCGAAACCGGTGTGGACTACATATCGACCGGCGCACTCACCAAGAATGTCGAGGCTGCCGACCTGTCGATGCTATTCAGGATTGACTAGGTGTAATCCCTCAGCCGATTCTCCGCACCGGGTGCGAACCAGCTGACACTTTCGCATGTCGATCGCAGCGGACAACACACCCTCACACGCCTGCGGCTATGGATTCGGGTATGTTGTCCACTGCGCTCGCTAGACCGCATCGCGGGTTCGTGCGCCAATTCCGTGCCATGTTCAAGGACGGGGAGTGACAGGTAGCCGAATCCATAGCCGAGCTGGCACGCCGATAGAAATACGTGGCGAGGACGGAACACGCGAGGCGTGTTCGGCTGCCTG
>JAACFG010000146.1 GCA_009937605.1 Gammaproteobacteria bacterium
GACGAAATGCTCAAACTGCTTGAGCCGGTGGTCGAAAGACTGGGCTACGAACTGGCGGACCTTGAGGTTCGACTGGGGGGCAAAGGCGGCCTTATTCGGGTCTTCATCGACAAGCCGGAAGGAATTGACCTCGACGATTGCGAAAAGGTCAGCCTGGCAGTCAGCGCTCTCCTCGATGTCGAGGATCCTGTGCCGGGCAATTACAATCTGGAGGTGTCGTCGCCAGGGCTGGACAGGAAGTTGACGAAAGTTGAGCATTTTCAACGGTTTGCAGGCGAAACCTTGAAAGTACAGATGCGTTTCCCGATTGAGGGACGCCGGCGTTTTCGCGGCACACTGGTGTCGTCGGATGACGAGAATATTGTGGTCGAGGTGGATGGAGAGTCGCTTAGCTTGCCGCTAAAGACGATCGATACCGCCCGATTAGTGCCCGTCGTGGAGTAATCCAGCGGGGATAGTGGAGTTTTGACGAAATGAGCAAAGAGATCTTGATGGTCGTTGACGCAGTCTCGAACGAGAAAGGCGTCGAAAAAGACATCATCTTCGAGGCAATCGAGGCCGCACTGGCGTCTGCGACCCGCAGAAAGCACGGTGAGGATATTGACGTTCGCGTGGCGATCGACCGCGAGACGGGCGATTACGACACCTGGCGTCGCTGGCTGGTGTTCGAGGACGAATCAACGGAGCTTGAGACTCCCGATCGCGAGCTGCGGATGATTGATGCGGTGGATGTCGACGAGAACGCAGAGCCAGGCGGTTTCGTGGAAGTGCCGATGGAATCAGTCGAGTTTGGCCGCATCGCGGCCCAGACTGCCAAGCAGGTCATTGTACAGAAGGTACGCGAAGCCGAGCGTGAGCAGGTCGTCGAGGAGTACCAGGATCGTGAAGGCGAGATGCTCTCTGGTCTGGTCAAGCGAGTCGACCGCAATGGTGTCTACATTGACCTTGGCGGAAATGCCGAAGGTTTTGTGCCCCGCGACCAGATGGTGCCGCGCGAGCCGGTTCGTCCACAGGATCGAATCAAGGCGTTGCTGACCGAGGTTCGCTCCGAGCCGCGCGGACCGCAGTTGTTCATGACACGCACTTCACCGCAGTTCCTGATTGAGCTGTTCAAAATCGAGGTTCCCGAAGTGGGCCAGGGCCTGATCGATATTCTCGGTGCAGCCCGTGATCCGGGGCTTCGCGCCAAGATCGCTGTGCGGAGCAATGACAGCCGCATAGATGCGGTTGGCGCTTGTGTAGGTATGCGTGGATCACGAGTGCAGGCCGTTTCAAACGAACTGGCCGGTGAGCGTGTCGACATTATCCTCTGGGACGACAACTCGGCCCAGTTTGTCGTGAACGCCATGTCGCCGGCTGAGGTAGTGTCGATCGTGGTCGACGAAGACAAGCACAGCATGGACATTGCCGTTGATGAGGACAAGCTGTCGCAAGCCATTGGCCGGGGCGGCCAGAACATTCGCCTCGCGAGTGAGCTGTCGGGCTGGGAGCTCAATGTAATGACCGCGGCGGATGCCGAGGAGAAGAGCGAGTCGGAGATGAAGGAGCTTATTGGCTTGTTCTCGAAGCAGCTCGACGTCGACGAGGAGGTTTCGCTGATTCTCGTCCAGGAAGGCTTCTCGACAATCGAGGAAGTGGCTTACGTCCCGACGGCTGAACTTGTGGCCATTGAGGAGTTTGACGAAGATATCGTTGACGAATTGCGTAGCCGTGCGCGTGACGTGCTGCTGACGCAGGCAATCGTCCAGGAAGAGAAGATCGACGAAGTCGAACCGGCAGAAGACCTCCTGAGCCTTGAGGGCATGGAGAAAGGGCTTGCGTTTACGCTGGCAAGTAAGGGTGTTGTCACCCGCGAAGATCTCGCGGAACTGGCAACCGACGATCTTCTTGAAATCAGTGAGATGGAAGAAGAAGTCGCGGCCGCGTTGATCATGAAGGCGCGCGCCCACTGGTTCGAAGAAGAACAGCAGGCGTAATTGCCGGGAAAGCGGAGTTAATGTATGGCTGATGTGACAGTTGCACAATTTGCCGAAGTACTAAAAGTGCCCGTTGAGAAGTTGCTTTTGCAGCTCGACGAAGCGGGCATCAAAGTCAGTGGTTCTGATGACAGTATCAGCGACGATGCGAAGCTGGAGCTTCTTTCGCACCTGCGTCGCAGTCACGGTCAGGATGACACGTCGGCAACTGCTGCGGCACCGCGCCGTATTACGCTGAAGCGCAAATCCCAATCTGAGCTAAGGCTGTCCGGCACGCAGGGGCGCTCCCGCACGGTCAACGTTGAGGTTCGGAGCAAGCGCACGTACATCAAGCGCGACGTGCTGGAGAAGCAGGCTCAGGAAGAGCAGGAAGCGCTCGACGCCAAGCGTCGTGAAGAGGAAGAGCGCGTCGAAGCGGAAGCTCGTGAGCAGGAGCGCGTCAAGGCCGAGAAAGAGGCGGCTGAGAAGGCGGCAGTCGAGGCTAAAGAGAAAGAAGTTCAGGCACTTAAAGATGCCGAGGAAGACGCTCGCAAGGCAGCCGAAAAAGCGGCGACCGATGCAGCCGCAGAAAAGACCCGAATTGAAAAGGCCGAGGCCGACGCACGAGCGCGCCGTACGAAAGAAAAAGAGAAGGCGAAACCGGCCAAACCCAAGCGTGGCGAGACGCGTTACGGCCGCAAGGAACTGCATGTAGCGGGCGACAAGAGTGGTCGCCGTAAACGCAAGACGCCAATGCGTCGCCGCACTGTTTCAGTCGGTGGCGATGGCCAGCATGGATTCGAACGTCCGACGGCTCCGGTCATTCACGAAGTCGAAATTCCTGAGAGTATTTCTGTTGCTGAGCTCGCACAGCGGATGGCTATCAAGGGCAACGAAGTCGTCAAAGTGCTCTTTAACATGGGAGCCATGGTGACGATCAACCAGGTGATTGACCAGGACACGGCAACGCTTGTGGTCGAGGAGTTGGGCCATGTTGTGAAGCTGGTCGATTCGGCCGACATGGACGAAAAGTTGCTGGCTGACGAACAGGAGTCAGGTGGCGAAGAAATTGATCGCGCGCCGGTGGTCACGATCATGGGCCACGTCGATCACGGCAAGACGTCCTTGCTCGACTACATCCGGCACACGAAGGTTGCCGACGGTGAGGCTGGCGGTATTACGCAGCACATTGGCGCTTACTCTGTAACGACGGACAAGGGCAAGATTTCGTTCCTCGATACCCCGGGCCATGCCGCATTTACGGCTATGCGTGCTCGCGGCGCGCAAGCGACCGACATCGTTATTCTGGTGGTCGCGGCTGACGACGGCGTTATGCCCCAGACCATAGAGGCCATCCAGCATTCGAAGGCCGCTGGTGTCCCGATGGTCGTCGCAATTAACAAGATTGACCGGGAGAACTCGGATCCGGAGCGGGTCAAGAATGAGCTGTCGCAGCACGAGGTCATTCCCGAGGATTGGGGTGGCGAGCAGCAGTTTGTTAACGTCTCGGCCCATACCGGGGAGGGCATCGATGATCTACTCGATGCAATCTTGTTGCAGGCGGAGGTCATGGATCTCAAAGCAACTGCAGACGGTCCGGCAAGAGGACTGGTCATTGAGTCGAGCCTCGAAAAGGGCCGCGGCGCGGTTGCGACGTTGCTGGTTCAGGGCGGAACTCTGAAGCAGGGCGACATGATCATTGCGGGTGAGGAATACGGCCGTATTCGCAACATGTTCGACGAGACAGGCACTTCCATCAAGGAAGCCGGGCCGTCGTCACCGGCCGTTGTCCTCGGATTGTCCAAGACACCCAGTGCCGGCGATGACTTTCTCGTGGTCAAGAACGAGCGGAAGGCTCGGGAAGTTGCGGAATTCCGCCAGACCAAGACGCGCGAAGCGAAGCTCGCCCAGCAGCAGGCATCGAAGCTCGATGACATGTTCAGCCAGATGAAAGAGGGTGAGCTGTCGACTGTTCCCGTCATTATCAAGTCGGATGTGCATGGCAGCGCCGAAGCATTGCGCGATGCGTTGACCAAGCTCTCGAATGACGAGGTTAAGGTCAAAGTGCTGGGTTCCACAGTTGGCGGCATTACAGAAACCGACGTCAACCTGGCAGCCGCATCAGACGCCTTCATTATCGGTTTCAATGTTCGTGCTGATGCTACCGCGCGTACGGCAATCAAGGAATCCGGTGTTGATGTTCGCTACTACAGCATCATTTACGAAGCAATCGATGACGTGAAGGCAGCACTTACCGGCCTGCTGGCTCCCGAGATTCGTGAGCAGCATGTTGGCCTGGCCGAGGTCAAGGAAGTGTTCAGCTCGCCGAAATTCGGTGATGTGGCAGGTTGTATCGTCAGCGAAGGCTACGTGAAACGCTCGAACCCGATTCGCGTTCTGCGGGACAACGTCGTGATTTACGAGGGTGAACTCGAGTCGCTGCGTCGCTTTAAGGATGACGTCAACGAGGTTAAGTCCGGTACCGAGTGTGGCATTGGCGTGAAGAACTACGCCGATGTCAAAGTTGGCGACCAGATCGAGTGCTTCGAGCGTATCGAAGTGGCGCGGACGCTTGACTAGGTATCACCGGTAGAAAGCCATGCCACGGGAGTTTTCCAGAAACCAGCGTCTCGGCAACCAGGTGCTACGTACCCTGAACGAGTTGCTCCGCTTCGAAACGAAGGACCCGCGGCTCGAGATGGTCTCATTGACGGCAGTTGACCTGTCAAGGGACCTTAGCTATGCGCAGGTGCATTTCAGCATGCTGGATCCGAATGCGGACCCGGCCCCGGTGCTGGAGGGCCTGCAGCGAGCCAGTGGCTTCCTGCGTGGACGCCTGGGTCGCGAGATCAAGATTCGTCACGTGCCTGAATTGCGGTTCTCGCATGATGACAGCGCTGCCGAGGCGCAGCGAATCAGCGATCTGATTGAAAAAGCGGTCGAGACACAGGACGAATGAGGCGCAATGCGGATCCCGTCGACGGTCTGTTGCTTCTGAACAAGCCGCCGGGGATGACGTCGAACAGGGCGTTGCAGATCGTGCGACGACTTTTGAACGCCAGGAAAGCGGGGCACACAGGTAGTCTGGACCCATCGGCTACCGGCATGTTGCCGCTGTGTTTCGGTGAGGCTACGAAAGTCTGCGCGTACTTGCTGGATGCTGACAAGACCTACCGGGTGGCGGCGCGTCTGGGCTCGGCAACCGACACGGGTGACGCGGATGGCGCCGAGATAGCGACGGCTGAGGTGCCGGAGCTGTCGTTTGAGGAATGGAACGAGTTACTGCAAGGATTTGTGGGTGAATCCATGCAAGTGCCGCCGATGTATTCGGCACTGAAGAAGGATGGAAAGCGCCTCTACGAGCTGGCTCGCAAGGGTGAGACGGTGGAACGGGAGCCGCGGCCGGTCAGGATTGACCAGATACGACTGCTCGAGGCGGCTGGAAAAAGGCTGATTTTCCGCGTGGCTTGCTCGAAAGGGACCTATGTACGGACCCTGGTTGAGGACATCGCGAGGAAGGCGGGTACGCTGGCCCACACGGTCCGGCTGCACCGCGAGACGGTCGGGCGCTTCAGCGCTGAGGATATGCAGGACCTCTCGACAGTCGAGGGTCAGGCGGAGCAGGACAGGGACGCGCTCAGGGCCAGTTTGCTGCCCCCGGACGTGGCATTGACGGGCTTTCAGGCCGTGGAGCTGGATGAGGATGCAGGACAGAAGTTTTCTGGTGGCCAGGCGGTACAGGTGGCCGCTGGACAGGATAACGGCCTGGTACGGGTATACCTGGCAGGCCGCAGATTTTTGGGCGTGGGCGAGCTCTCCGACGACGGTCGGCTCGCACCGCGCAGAGTATTTAATTTGAGGGCCTGATAACACGATGAGATTAATCCCTGCTGGGCCTGGTTTACCGCCCAGTAAGGCGGAAGGAACGCCATGTAGTCGTTCTACACAAGTGACTGACAACACCGCTGGGTGGCAAACCAGGCTCAGCCCATCGGGTAGAGCCCCAATTGGCGCCACTCGGCGTTGCTCGTCGTTCATTTGGAGTCACCAAATCGCACTTCTCGCGCCTTGATTGGCGCCAATTGGGACTCTACAGGGATCAATCTCATCGTGTTATCAGGCCCTTGTGAAAAAACCCCGTAGATAATTGATTTTGGGGTGTTAATAGGCTCTTCGAGGCGCTAGAATACCGCGCTCTAAAAAAGGGCAAAATACAGAGAAATTGGAGTTATTGAGAAATGTCACTTTCCAGTGAAGCAAAGCAGGGCGTTATCGCCGAACATGCACGCGGCGAAGCCGATACAGGCTCCCCGGAAGTTCAGGTCGCACTGCTGTCAAAAAGAATTACAGAACTCACCGATCACTTCGGTGAGCACAAGAAAGATCACCACAGCCGTCAGGGTCTCTTGAGGATGGTAAACAAGCGTCGCAAGCTGCTTGACTACCTGAAGTCCAAAGATCAGGACCGTTATCGCGAGCTGATCAACAAGCTCGGTCTGCGCCGCTAATCCAAGCAGGCGAATCCAATAGGCCATTCGTAACCGACGTGTCGTTCCCCAACAGGGTACGCCGTCGGTTGCTGTCGCCTACATATTCATTATCTGAGTAATCATCGTGAAATCGACTAGAAAGAGTTTCCAATTCGGGGAACATGCAGTAACTATTGATACGGGCGCAGTCGCCCGTCAGGCCGACGGTGCCGTCATCGTCGACATGGCTGAGACGCAGGTTCTGGTAACCGCGGTTGGCCGAAAAGCGGCAGATCCGGGCAGAGACTTCTTCCCGCTGACCGTTAACTACCAGGAAAAGACCTACGCAGCTGGCAAGATCCCGGGTGGATTCTTCAAGCGCGAAGGACGTCCGGGTGAGAAGGAGATTTTGACCTGCCGCCTGATCGATCGTCCGGTTCGGCCCTTGTTCCCGAAGGGGTTCAAGAACGAGGTCCAGATCATCGCGACCGTAATGTCACTGAACCCGGACGTCGATCCGGATATTCCGGCTCTTATCGGTGCCTCTGCGGCGCTGGCTATTTCCGGAATGCCATTTGCCGGACCGATTGGCGCCGCCAAGGTAGGTTACAAGGACGGCGAGTACGTTCTGAACCCGGGTGTTGCCGAGGTCAAGGAAGGCGATCTGGAATTGGTCGTTGCGGGTACGAAAGATGCTGTCCTGATGGTTGAGTCAGAGGCCAATGGCCTTTCTGAGGAAGTCATGCTTGGCGCTGTCATGTTCGGTCACGAGCAGATGCAGGTCGCAATTGACGCGATCAACGAGTTGGCAGCCGAAGTTGCCAAGCCTGCCTGGGACTGGACCGCGCCGGAAGTAGACGAAGACCTGGCAGGGGCCGTAGCTGCCGCTGCGACCAGCGGTCTTTCTGACGCCTACCAGATCACGGACAAGCAGGACCGCCAGGCAGCTGTTGGCGCCGCTAAGGATGTTGCCGTCGAGGCGCTTGCCAATGGTGACGACGCCAAGTGGTCTGCTGAAGAAGTTAAGGGTGAGCTCTACAAGCTCGAGAAGAGCATCGTGCGTCAGCGGGTCATCAAGGGTGAGCCGCGTATCGATGGCCGCGACAAGAGTACGGTTCGTCCAATTGACGTTGAAGTAGGTGCACTTCCGCGCGCACATGGATCCGCTGTGTTCACGCGCGGTGAGACGCAGGCAATTGTTGTTGCGACGCTGGGAACAGGCCGCGATGCGCAGATCATCGATGCAATCGAGGGCGAGCGCAAAGAGCCATTCATGCTGCACTACAACTTCCCTCCGTTCTGCGTTGGCGAGACGGGCTTTGTAGGCTCGCCCAAGCGTCGCGAAATCGGCCACGGCAAGCTTGCTCGTCGCGGTATTGAGGCGGTGATGCCTAACATGGACGAGTTTGGCTATGTCATCCGCGTTGTCTCTGAAATCACCGAATCGAATGGGTCCAGCTCAATGGCATCGGTTTGTGGTACCAGTCTCGCGCTGATGGATGCGGGCGTTCCACTCAAGGCGCCGGTCGCCGGCGTTGCCATGGGCCTCGTGAAAGAAGGTGACGATTTTGCAGTCCTTACCGATATCCTGGGTGATGAAGATCAC
>JAACFG010000027.1 GCA_009937605.1 Gammaproteobacteria bacterium
TTCTCTAGTTCGGCCCGGGCGCCTTGCCGCACTCGGCGGCCGATGGTTGCCATGCTTCAAAACCGTCGGGACCACAAGCGACGTCAAGTAGTTTTCTGCGCTCCGCCAGCATGTAATTGCGATGACGCTGCTGCAGCACGACAAAGTCCGGATCGTCATCCCAGCCCATAAAGTCGTAGACGTAAGCGAGCCGCTCAACAGGCATGATGCTGCGCGTCGTCGCCTGTTCCAGATGGTCAAGTGCCAGCCGGCTTTGGCCCTTCATCTCCAGGATGACGGCTTTCATGACATGCACCCAGAAGAAATCGACGCCCGAAGCGATTTCCTCGTCGAGTCGCTTCTCGACCGGGCCGATCCTTGCGAGCATGGCTTCTTCATCGCCCCGGTCCATGGCATCGCGGGCGAACATCATGTTGGATCCGTCAATCGGCCTGCGCGTCTCGCCCAGACCATCGAGATACTGCTTGGCCAGCCTGAGCCCTTCCTCCCGGTTACCGGCATCCCAATGCGCCCAGGCGAGATCCTCGAGCGCGGTCAGGCTGCCGGGGTCTTTATCGTAATTCGCTTGCGCCAATTCGAGCACGTACTCGAAATCTGTGCCAAAACTAACGAGGCCGAAAAGGTTGTCCGGAAACGGCCAAACGCTCTCCCCGGCTTTCTTGTGACCCAGGTTCCACAGGGACCAGGCCGCCTGGCTCCGAATCCGAAGATTGTCCGGGTCCAGTTCGATGGCCCGCAGTGGCTGTGCGACGCCGTCTGCTGCCCTTCCCTGGATTATGAACATCCAGCCTTTGAAACTCGCGCCACGAGCCGGGTCTATCTGCGTCAAGCGATCCAGCACGGGCTCCGCCGCATCAAAGCGCCTGCGCAGCACTAATTCGTTCGTGTAGTTGTTGAGCGTAAGCACCGAGAGAGGATCCATCTCGTAGGCCTTTTCCATCTGCGCTAATGATTCTTCCGTCCTCCCCAGGTCCCTCAGCGATTGTGAGTACCAGTTGCGCACGTCGGTCAGCGATGGATTCAAAGCAAGCGCTTTCTCGTAGTACGGAATCGCCTCCTCGTAGCGTTCGCGTGCGTCAAGCGTCAAGCCCATAACGCCGAGTGCTTCGGGAAGTTCGCCGTCCAGGTGCAGGGCTTTCTCGATGTGCGGCATGCCCTTCGCCAGGGACTCTTCTAACGGTAACGCGCCGTAGGTGCCATCGCTGGCCGTCAGCAGATACCAGGCCAGGCCGAGGCCTGCGTGCGCCGGCGCATAGTCCGGATCGAGTTCGAGCGCGCGCTCGTAATTCGGAATCGCAGACTCCAGGTCGGTCTTGGTCCGTTCCTGCACCTGGTGCTGGGCAAGCAGGAACAGGTTATAGGCTTCGGAACTATTGGCGGCCTTAACCTGCGGCGCCGCTGTCACCTGGAGACCCAGCGTGTCGGATAACGCCGTAACAATGGCTGCGGAGATCTCGTCCTGGATCGCGAAAATATCGTCGAGCTCGCGGTCGTAGGTATCGGACCACAGGTGATAACCGGTTTCGGCTTCGATGAGCTGTGCCGTTACTCGCACGCGCACATCGGCCTTGCGCACGCTGCCTTCAAGCACGTGTTTGACGTTCAGCTGTTCTGCCACTTCACCAATGTCGAGGTTCTGACCCTTGAACTGGAAGCTCGAGGTGCGTGCGGGAACCCGCAGGTCGGGGATCTTCGCAAGCAGGTTAAGAAGCTCCTCGGAAATACCGTCGGAAAAATACTCCTGGTCGGGATCCGCCGACATATTGACAAACGGCAACACGGCGATCGAGGTCTCGTCCGACGTTTCGACGACTTCCGCTGTTTGCTCCGTTGCGGATTGTTCGGCCTGCTCCACGAGGCTCTGCCGATCCCACAGAGAATAGCCAAGTGCCAGAACGAGAACGACGATGATCGTGTAGTTGAGTTTCTTACCGGTCTCCGCGGTAACGGACTCGGTGGTATCGACGTCTTTGGTCTTCTTTAGTCCTTCCGGCGTTAGTTCGAAGGCCCAGGAGAACAGCAGAATCACGGGCAAGCCCGCTAGCATCAGGACAATGAAGAAAGCCTCGGTCCACTCGGGAAGTCCAAGTGGATCACTGACCGTCTCGATGACCTGGATGACGAGCCACGAGACGACGACGTAGGCCACACCAACGCGGACTACGTTTCGCCGTTTGAGCTCTTGCAGCAATTGCCCCATATAGTTCTTCTGATACGCCTGAGGACCTTAAATGTACCAGATTGAAGGATTAAAGACGGGCACAACCGCCCCCGGGTCCTTCAGACCCCCGGGGCGCATATGCGGATACCCTACCGCCGCTAAGCAGCGACGTTTACATGAGCTGGATTCTGCCCAACTTCGTACTGATCATCGCAACGATTCGGGCGGTGCAGGTAGCTCGCAAGGTGTGACATCAACTCGCGCGCATCGTCTTCGATTCCGTAAATAAAACTCGATTTCCTGCGCCGCATCATCGGCAGTCCCAGGACGTACATGCCGGGTGCGTCAACAACGCCGCCGTCGTGTTTGAGGCGTCCCTTGCGATCCAGCACCGGGACGTCGAGCCAACCGTAGTCGGGTCGGTAACCTGTAGCCCAGACAACCGTACGGATATTCCGGCCATCCAGGTCTAACGTCAACGCGGGCGATTCGTCGATCCCTGTCGCATCGAAACGCTGCGGTGCGTCGCACAGAACAGAGTTTCTCAAGACCCACTCATCGATTGCATCCAGCAGGCGATTCATTTTCAGGTCGGCCAGGGCCGCAATATTGCGTAGTGACCCGGAGAATTGGGCAACGCCGTTGTTCACGCCCATCAGGCGCCCAACGACTTTCGCACCGTTGCCTGCCAGGTAGTTGAGATCCAGCAAGCCAGGCTCGTGTGAGCCAACTAATTGTGGAGACGGCAGACCGCGGGCACGAACGATATCGTCTACTTCATCGTAGCGTTCATTCATGATGCCGGTACGTTCCATCCAGAACTGGATATCATGCCCACGATATGTCCTGGGGATTCGGACGTGTTCACCAGCGGCGATGGTCACATCGTGCCCGGCACGCTGAAGTTCATCGGCAAGCTGCAGACCGCTCGCCGACGCGCCGACGACCAGCACGCCACCCTCCTCGACCTGCCCCGGGTTTCGATAGTCCTGCGGTGTTAGTTGTGCGACGTGTGACGGAACCAACTTCGCCACCTTCGGCACACTTGCCGTGTTGCACGCGCCACTCGCAAGCACGACCGCTTTTGTCTTCCAGGTGCCCTTGTCGGTCACCACGCGATAGCCGTCGCTCGCTTTACTAACAGACAACACCGTTGTCCGCGTCCTGACTGGCGCGCCGGAAAACTTCGCGTAGTCTTCGATGAAATCAATCACTTCCGGCATGCTCATGAATCCGTCCGGATCATTCCCGGAGTAACTGAAACCAGGCAGACGACTTTGCCAGTTCGGCGTCAGGAGCTTCAGCGAGTCCCAGCGCTCGTTCCGCCAGGAATTGGCGACCTCGCCACGTTCGAGAACAACGTGGTCGATTGACTGTTCGTTCAGGAAGTAACTCGCAGCCAGGCCGGAATGGCCGGCACCAATGACGACAACGTCAGTGGTACCGGCAAACCGGACGCGATCGAGAAATCGCGCGATCACTTGTTGACCTCGACGTTTACGTTCGTCGGGTTTGTGATGATGTCGAATACGGCCGACCGCTTCTGCGACTGAGCCACGAGTGCGGCGATCTCTTCTTCCGTCGCGTCTGCGTCGATGTCGTATTTCACGGTAATCGAATCGAAACCATTACGAACATCGCCATCGATACCCAGGATGCCCTGGATGTCCATCGGTGCTTCGATCGTAGCTTTTACTGAGTTCAACTGGATGTTGCGATTTTGTGCAACAGCGGCGATGCCTGCCGTCAGGCAGCCAGCCAGACCAACCAGTACGAACTCGACCGGCGTAGAACCCTTGTCTTCCGATGCGAAGATCTCGGGGTGATCTGTGTCATAGCTGAACTCGCGAACGTGGTTCTGCTCTTCGCCCAGGCCGAAAAAGCCTTCAACATTCGACTGAGTATGGGTACCGCCTTTCCACTCGCTTTCGGCGCGCCATACGAACTTCGCTGCCTCGGGTGCCTCGGTAAGGGCCTCACGAGCGCCCAGCAATGCCTCTACATTTACGCCGTTATTTGCTGCTACTTGTACGTCACTCACTTTCTCTCTCCTGTCATTCAGCAGCGGGATTGCTGCTGGCGGAGTGAATAGTGCGCATTCAGCCCGGGACAGGCTTGACCGCTGAGTGACTTTTTTGTGACCTATTTTTTTCTTTTATTTATCAGGTCGTTACATCATTCATGACCTCGTCTGCCTCGGTCGAAATGGGCCGGCCGACGGTCAATGGTGTCCGTAGATCTTCATCGATGGACATGAAACCGGCATCCGGGAGGGAGCCGACCGCGTCCAGGACCTTGGTAAAGAACGCTCGGCCTGCAGCAACAGCCGCGATATCGAAAACCTCGGCGTCGGAGAACCCGAAAGCCTTGAGCCGATCCACGTCTGCCGCCTCGACCGTCGAAGCATCGCGCGCCACCTGGCGCGAGAAACGCATCATCTCCTGTTCCGCCTCGGTAATTGACTCAACGGGTCGTTGCTCGGCAATGGCGCATATTTCCTCGCTACTAAAGAAGGGTGTCAGCTTATTGCCGTGCGCCAATGAACAACTTGTGTGCCTGAGTTCGTGCGCCGCCGCGAACGTGATCATCTCCAGCCGCCGATCATCCCATGGGCGCTGTAGTTCAGCGAGTAGGCGGCCCCAGCGGGCCATGACCTCTGGCCGTTGCGAGAATGATTTTGCGTAGTTCGGTACATAACCCCACGCCCCTTGCTGGCGCTCGTACATTTCGCGAACCTCACCGGTCGCCTCGTCGAGCGAAACTGTTTCTATGTAGCTCATGATTGAATCCTCCTAGCCTGAATTCTACGCATGCAGATCGGCAAGAGTCGTGACCTTTGCAGGACCATTCACTGACCTTGCGGCTTTTGGCGAGAGTTTGACCTGAATGACCCGCATCCCTAAGCTGCGCCGATGCGCAAGTTCTCGTGGCAAACCCCCGCTACCCTCCTGATCCTGATGTCCGTTGCAATGCCGATCGCATTCAACACCTGGCTCGCGTTGCTCAACAATTTCGTCGTGGAGCGAGCGAGCTTCACTGGCGTCGAAATCGGCATACTGCAGAGCCTCCGGGAGGTTCCCGGGTTCCTGGCGTTCACGGCCGTGTTTGTCCTGCTGATCCTGAAGGAACAGACCTTCGCCGTCATCGCACTGGCTCTGCTGGGAATCGGTGTGGCGCTGACAGGGTTCTTTCCAAGCGCAATCGGCCTCTACCTGGTGACCGTCATCATGTCGATAGGCTTTCACTATTTCGAAGTCCTGAAACAATCTCTCGCACTGCAGTGGTATCAAAAGGCAGAGGCTCCGCAAGCGCTCGGCAAACTTATCTCGGTAGGGTCGATTACCTCTCTCGCCGTATACGCGACACTATGGGTACTGCTCTCGGTCCTGGAACTCGACTACGTCTGGATCTACCTTCTTGCTGGCAGTATTTGTTGCGCGCTCGCCGTATTCATGTGGCTTGGATTTCCGCATTTCGAGGGTGAGCACGAACAGGTACGCAAGCTGGTTTTGCGAAAGCGCTACTGGCTGTACTACGCCCTGCAGTTCTTTTCTGGTGCGAGGCGCCAAATCTTCATGGTGTTTGCTGCGTTCCTGATGGTGGAGAAATTCGGTTACTCGGCGGCACAGGTAACGACGCTGTTCCTGATCAACTACGTATTCAACTGGCTGTTCGCGGAGAGAATTGGTGGACTGATTGGCAGGATCGGTGAACGCAAGGCACTGACGATCGAGTACGTGGGGCTCGTCCTTGTTTTCACGGCCTACGCCTTTGTCGAGAATCCGTACTTTGGTGCTGCGCTTTATGTGATCGATCACATGTTCTTCGCGTTGGCGATCGCCATCAGTACTTACTTCCAGAAAATCGCCGACCCGGAAGACATAGCGAGTAGCGCTGGCGTCTCTTTCACTATCAATCATATCGCCGCCGTTGTAATTCCCGCCGCCCTGGGACTGGTCTGGGTCGTGTCGCACTCGGCTGTTTTCCTCGTCGGCACGGGCTTTGCGCTTTGCTCGCTCATTCTTGCGCAGAACATTCCACGGCGACCCGTTGAGGGCAACGAGGTCAACTGGATGCGGGTTCGATCGAGTGCGTGACGCTCAAGGACAGGGCGAAAGCTGCTTTATTGTGAGTTACTCTTGTTGGCTGGGATCAGGGGACTGAGATGCTCGACCAAATAGCCGCTCTGGCAAGTGAGTATGGCCAGCTAGCCATTGACTACCTGAGCAGTGGCGTGGTCCTGATACAGCTGGGCCTGATTATTGTGTTGTCCCTTCCGGCATATGTTATTGCCCGGCAACTCAGGCCACCCCTCGAAGAGCGTGCCGCGCGCATCAAGGACCTGCCAGGAACCCAGCGTGTCGTCACCACCATCCTGAACCACCTGAACATACTGATCCTTGTCTTCTTTCTCGGTATCGCCTACGTCATAACGACAGTTATCACCTGGCCTGAAAGCAACTACCTGGTATATGTCGCCATGCTGCTGACCGGCTCATGGCTGCTAATAGATGTCATGGTCCAGGGCATCCGCAATCGCCTGCTACGCCGACTTTTCGGCTACTTTGCCTGGATCTATGTCTGGGCTGCAATCCTGGGGGTGGTCGACGATACCGCCGCGATGCTCGATAGTGTCGGGGTCAATTTTGGCGAGGGTCGCATCTCGATTCTGAGCGTCACGAAGACGGCGCTGCTGCTGGCGATCGCTCTTTGGGCTTCGCGTTCACTCGGCAACTTCCTGGACCGCCGCATTCAGAACGTCAGCGAATTGACGCCGTCGCTGCGGGTGCTGTTCGGCAAAGTCACGCGCATTGCGCTCTTCGTCCTGGCCGCGTCAGTCGCCCTGTCAGGACTCGGCATCGACCTGACCGCCCTGACCGTACTCTCCGGTGCTCTCGGCGTTGGTCTCGGTTTCGGCCTGCAGAAGGTCGTCTCCAATTTTATCTCCGGCATCATCATCCTGGTCGATCAGTCGATTAGACCGGGAGATACGCTCTCAGTGGGAGAGACCTTCGGCTGGGTTCGTGAACTTCGCGCACGATTTGTTTCTGTGATCACGCGCGACGGGCGCGAATTCCTGATTCCGAACGAAGACTTCATTACCCAGCGGGTGATCAACTGGTCGTTTTCAGACAAGTTCGTACGCCTTGATGTCGACTTCGGTGTGTCTTACGACTCCGATCCGCACGAGGTTTCGCGCGTCGCCATTGAAGCGACCAGCGTCGTAGACCGTGTGGATACCACCCACAAGCCGCCTGTTTGCTGGATGACCGAGTTCGGCGACTCGTCCCTGAATTTCAAATTGCGCTTTTGGATTACTGACCCTCAGGGGGGACTGACCAATATTCGCGGCAAGGTCCTGTTGGCGCTGTGGGACGCACTTAAAGAAAACAATATTTCTATTCCGTACCCACACCGCGAGCTCATCGTAAAGTCGCCGCTCCCGGTTACCGCGATCGAAGAATAGCGCCCCGCCAGCTGGACGAACCGGCCGGCGCCACCAATCTCATAGACTCTGCGCGAATGATCTTGGGATTATCCAGTGGTCCTGCTCCTGTCAGGCGACTGGCAACAGCAGTGAGAAACTTGACCCCTGTCCTGGTTCCGAATTCACGTCCAGCCCGATATCCAGCAGTCTAACGATACGGTCCACGATTGTCAGGCCAAGGCCGAGTCCGTTGTTCCTTGCGGCGGGGTCGTTGTCGATCCGGTAGAACTCTTCAAAAATATTCTCGAGATGATCGTGCGTGATTCCGACGCCGCTATCGCGCACCGTGACTCGTACTCCACCCGGCTCGCGGAAGCAGTTGACAGCAACGGCGCCTTTCTCGGTATACCGGATTGCGTTCGACATCAGGCTCCGCAGAACCTGGGTCAGGAGAGTACCGTCGGTTCGGACAACTCCCGCAGTCCTGTCGACCGTGAGGCTCAGGTTCTTTGCTTCCGCCTTGCTCCTGAATTCCTGGTCGAGTTTCTCGAGAATCGTGTTGAGTTGGACATCCTCAATGTTTCGTTCGACTTCGCCCGACTCAATGTCTGTGATATCAAGAAGCGAGTTCATCAGGTCACTCAGGTGACCAAGGGCGTCGCCCTGCATTCCCAGCATTTTCCGAACCTTCTCGGGGTCGGTCGTCCTGCCCAGTGCCGCGTTGATCAAGACCAGTGTCTGCAGGTGATGCCGGATGTCGTTGCTGGCCGTTTCCAGGAAGCGCTTCTTGGCGAGGCGCGCACTGTCGGTTTCCCGCTCGGCCAGTTCCAGCTTCTCCTCCGCAGCCCCCTTCCTGGTCAAAATCAGCCAGTTCCCGCCTATGGCCGTCAGCCAGATTGCCGAGATCGCGATTAAGCGGTTAGCGAGCACCATCCACAGAACCGCGGCCGGCTCTCCCAGAAGGAAACCAGCGACGGTCAATATCGACACCGCACCGGCGACCATGAACGTCTGCTGCCAACGCGACAGCCTGAGCGCGACCAACACCACCGGGACGTAGGCCACTCCCGCTGCCACACCCAATGGCAGACTCGCAACATCCACCACGAAAACAACAAGCGCAATGACGCCGCATATCAGGTAGATATGAGCATCGGACAGTCTGTCACCCGGGCGAAACGGACCCGTATTTTCGGTCATTGGCGGCAAGTCCCTTTCTGGTTGCCTGAACTGATTACGGATGACGTCTGCGCAGGCGTCACCTCTTTTAAGTGTAGGAAATATCGTTTGGTCGCCGAAATACGTAATCGCCACAGGATCTGAACTCAAGCGAACGTCATACGACCGGATGACCCACATGCTAGTGTATTGGGGCTATGGCCTTTCGCCGTGACCTCCAGCGCCACCTGTTTACCATCGGGCTCCTGGTCGTTCTTGCGGGCCTGATCGCCGCCTCGGATACGCTGCATGGCAAAACCGAAGCAATTGTCGCCTGGATCGAGAACCTGATAGCCCAGGCACCGTTGCTTGGAATGCTCGCGTTTCTGCTGCTCGCGATGCTCTCGGCGATGGTCGCTTTCTTCTCGAGCGCGCTGTTCGCGCCGATCGCCATCGTTGCGTGGGGAAAGGCGGCCTGTTTCTTACTTCTCTGGTGCGGGTGGTTTCTGGGTGGAGTCGCGTCCTACTGTGTAGGCAGGTTCCTCGGCCGTGCGGCCGCGGCAACCATTGTCGGCGACGATAGAATTGCCGCGTGGGAGGGGCAGGTAAGCAGCCGCACACGGTTTATCCACGTTTTGTTCTTCCAGGCCGTTGTACCTTCAGAAGTTCCTGGTTATGTGCTGGGTGTGCTTCGGTATCGCGTCCTTTTTTACCTGGCGGCGCTGGGCATTACCGAACTTCCATATGCCGTTGCGACGGTCTACCTGGGGGACTCCTTTCTGAAAGGAGAAAGCGGCGTGTTCATTCTGCTGGGGATCGCTGCCATCACGCTGGCGGCCTTTGTCGTCCAGATACATCGACGGCTAGGTCGATAGTTTCCTCAAGGCAATTGGCGCGACGATGGTCGTCACGATGGCCATGATGACGACAGCTGAGAACAGGCTTTCCACGACGGGCCCCGGCGGTGAAGGCTGCAGGAACAGTCCTGCTTCCAGCGCAACACCGGCGATGATGAGTTCGACGGCACCACGCCCACTCATGCCGACACCCACCATCAGGGAATCACGCCGCGACAAACCTGTCCAGTAAGCCGGGAGGCCCGAACCAAGCACCTTGCTGACCAGCGCGATCAAAGTCAGTGCGACGACGAATCCGGGTACCTGGCCAACAGCACTGAAATCCAGGTGCAGCCCGACAGATACGAAGAACACGGGCGCGAGGAAACCTCGCGTGATACCCGACATCTGTTGTTCAACGCGGTTGTAGACATCCGCATCGACAACCTTTGGATGAAAGAACATGCCTGCGAGAAACGCACCGAGAATCAGGTGCAATCCCATGAATTCCGCGAAAACGGCAAAGGCCAGCGCAGCGATCAACAGCATGCTGAAATCGACCTCGGGAAACCTCAGGTACCTGCAGTAGCGGCCGATCAGCGGGAATACGTACAAGCCCATGGGAACGGTAACCACAAAGAAAAGCAGCACCTTGCCAATCACGGGGGCCATGGCCCCAATGCTGAATGAGCCCGACCCGTTCTCTGCGATTGCCGCAACCATAAGCGCCATCAGGAACAGGCTCAGCAGATCGTCCCAGAGCGCCGCTGCTATCACCGTTTTTCCAACTTTGGACTCGAGCGCCCCGAGGTCCATGAAGATCCGGACGGCTACCGGCACTGCCGTGATCGCCAGGGCCACACCGAGAAACAGGGATTGTGCGAACCGGTACGGCGACTCTGGCAGGACTGCGAAACCCAGTGCAAAACCCGCGGCAATGGGAACCAGCATGCCGCCCATTGCGACCGTGATAGCTGACCTGGAGGAACGGGCGAAGTCCAGGGGCTCCATCCGAATCCCGGCGAGCAGCATCAGGAAGAACATGCCCAGGCCAACGATAGACGTATAGGTCTCGCTGTTGACGGCGGCGGAAAGGACCGGGAGCGAATCACCGAAGTGCTTCAACAGGAACCCGAGGGCGATGCCGGCCGTCAGCTCACCGACGAGTGCAGGTTGCCGCGCACGTTCCGCGAGTTCCCCGAATGTTCGGGTAACAACCAACAGAATCAGGATCAGGTACAGAACATTCATTGCGCCACCAATAACCCCATGGTACGCCCGCCGGAGGCTGCACACATCCCGTATTTACACATTTAGTACGCGGTGCTACACCTTCTATGTGCGTTCAACTAATAGTACGCACATCAGGAGGTATGTCATGAAGACCCGTTTGGTAATGACATTGATATTGGCCAGTCTCGTCGCCCTGGGTGCATGCGATCGAGACGCCATGATGTCATCGAAGGGCTTTCGGCTACCGGACGGTGACGCCGTAGTTGGCCGCGAAGCTTTTCTCTACATGCAATGTCACCAGTGCCACACAATTGACGGCGAAGAATTGCCTCTTATTCCGGGTCAGGAAACGCCGTACGTCGAACTTGGCGGCAAAGTGACAAAAGTAAAGACATACGGTGAGCTGATCACGGCGATCATCAATCCGTCGCATGAGCTGGCGCGTGGGTACGCCGAGGAAGTTGTCTCGCAGGACGGCGAATCCAATATGTATATCTACAACGATCACATGACTGTCCAGGAACTGATCGACATCGTGATGTTCCTGCAACCGCACTACGACGTCGTGGTCCCGCAGGGTAAGTATCGCGTATATCCGAGATAGCGGCAGACGACAGTCCGCGAGAGAACGGTCCGGGTCGCTTGTCCCCCCGTTGTGATGGGGTCTACACTGGTAGCTACTCGTCACATCAAGACCGACTGCGGCCTGATTGATTTACAAGCTTGCCTACGATGGTAGTGCCTGCGATGTAGCATGCAACCTGGAGGGGGGGACTACATGATCGGACGTTTTCTGCAGGCCGCCATGGCCTGTCTCGCATTGTTTTACTTCGGCATCGCCGCCGCACAATCACAGCGAACCGAGCACACGTTCAAGCTGGACGATCCGGATAATCCACCGGCTGCGACTCTGGCTGACGCGTCTTTGCTGGTTGGCTCCTGGATCGGAACCGCGTTCGGCGGCACGCTCGAGGAAGTCTGGAACCCGCCGTCAGCCGGGTCGATGGTCGGCTTATTCAAGCTCATGCACGACGATGAAGTATCGTTCTACGAAATCCTTCTGCTAGCCGAGGAAGAAGGAACTCTTAATCTTAAAGTGAAACATTTCAATGCTGATTTTAGCGCGTGGGAAGACAAGCAAGACCATGTAACGTTTCGCTTCATCAAGGCCGAGGAAAATGCTCTGCATTTCTCGGGTATCAGTTTCTACCGCATCAGCGATGACGAAATGCATGCCTATATTGTGATGCGCTCGGGTGATGAGATACGGGAAGAGAAGCTCGTTTATCACCGGGCCACGGGAGAATAATAATGCGTCGTTTCTTTATATTTGCGGGGTTGCTGGTCAGCTCCACCCTTGTGTTCGCTGATGGCGACGCCGATTATCGTCTGCCTGAAGGGATTGCGCCGACGTCCCAGGCGATCGAGCTCGTAGTGGATCCGTCGAAGCCCGACTACACGGGCACGACGACGATAAACCTGACGATTGAGCAAGCGACGGACCGCATCGCACTGCATCAACTAAACCTCGATCTCACAGCAATCACACTGTCGTCCGGCGATGACCGTCGAACCCTGCAATCGAGCATCGGCGAGTGGGATATCAACTGGCTGACAGATGGCGAAGAAATCGCACCCGGCGATTACGAATTGCTGATCGAGTTCGCGGGCCGTTACTCGACGGACTCACTTGGCATGCACCGCGCGACGTTTGAAGGTAACGACTATGTCTTTACGCAAATGGAAGCCATGTACGCACGCCGGGCCTTTCCCATTTTCGACGAACCGTCGTTCAAGATCCCCTTTCAACTAACGATCATTGCGCCCGAGGATCTCGTTGCCGTTGCAAATGAGCCCGTTGCATCCAGCACAGTCAAGGATGGCTGGCGGCGCACCGAGTTTATGCCCACTCCTCCACTCCCGAGTTACCTGATTGCGTACGCTGTGGGTCCCCTGGACCGCACACCTATCGAAGGACTGGATGTACCCGCGTTCGTTTACACGCCGGTTGGGCACGCCGACGAAGTCGGCTTCGTGACGCGCGAAACGCCGAACATTTTTGCCGCGCTGGAAGACTACTTCGACCTCGATTACCCGTTCCGCAAGCTCGACTTCATTGCAGTACCTGAATTTGCCTTCGGGGCAATGGAGAATCCCGGTCTAATTACGTACAGAACGGATCTGCTACTCGTCGGAGACGAGCCCGCCGGCGAGCAAGCCCAATTGGTCCTGATGGTAATTGCGCACGAGGTCGCCCATATCTGGTACGGCGACCTGGTCACAATGGCCTGGTGGGACGATCTCTGGCTCAACGAGGCCTTCGCGTCCTGGATGGCGTGGACTATCCTGGATGACCTCTACCCGCAGTTCGAGTCGAACCTCTACCTGCCCCAGGAATCCGCATTCCCGGGCGATCAGCTCACCACTTCCGAGGCAATTCGCAAGCCTGTTCGCCGTACCGAAGATGCCCTGGCCGGCGCCGGGCTGAACTACACGAAAGGCAATGCCTTGCTGGGAATGATTGAAAACTACGTCGGCGAAGAAGTCTGGCAGCGCGCAATACGCGCGTATATCCGCGAGCACGCCTGGGGTAACACGACCGAACGCGACCTTTGGGATGCGGTGGCTAAGGAGTCGGGTCTCGATGTCTACTCGATTGCCAGCGGCTTCCTGAACCAGCCGGGATACGCGACGGTCTACATTGATGAGGACGGTGGCGTTACGCAACAGCGCTACCTGGCCGAGGGACGAAAGGCAGCCGCCCTCGCATGGCAAATCCCGCTAAACGTGAAGTACAAGTCCGACGGCCAGGTAAGGCAGACATTCGTGTTGCTCAAGAAAGACGGTGGCACGCTGGATATCCCGAGTGAGACCGACTGGGTATTCCCGGATGCCGGCGGCAATGGCTACTACCGGTGGCAGACCAGCCTCCCGCAGTTCCAGCGTCTCGTTGATGATGTGAATGAGCTTACGAACCGCGAGAAGATCGCCCTGCTCGGCAACAGCGAGGCACTCCTGAATGCGGGCAAGCTACCGCTCGACGACTACCTGTATGTGCTCAACTCGCTCATTCAGGATCCCCATCCTTTGGTGTTTCTCCCGACGATGGAGAAGCTCATAACAATCGGCAGTGATTTCGTCGGTGCCGATAGTCGCGACGCCTTCGCAAACTTCATGGATCAGGCCCTGGCCGAGCGCTTCGAGTTGGTTGGTGCAGATCCCGGGCCGGATGACAGCGAACCCACCACGCAAATGCGACCACGGTTGCTACGAGCGCTCGGTGAATATGGATCGGACGAGACAGCACGTGAAAGTGCAGTTCGACTCACAGACGAATATTTCGCCGATGCCGATTCGCTACCGCCGGATCTGGCGATCGAAGCGATGCGCGTGACTGCAATGAACAATGACGGTTCGAAGTACGACCAATATCAAGAGGAGTACATTAACTCGACGTCCGAGACCCAGAAGTCCAGCATCCTGTCTGCCGTATATTTTGCGAACCCGGAGGTTGTGCAACGGCACCTCGACTTCTCGATATCGCCCGCAGTGCCCGCGGGCGACGCGCCGAATGGTGCTCGGTTCTATGGCGCGATTCTCGAAGACCAGACGGCGCTCTACGACTGGCTTGAAGAAAACCTGGACGCGTTCGAAGCCAAAATACCGGCGTTCTACCACGCGCGGCTACCGCAGCTTCTCGATGGAAGTTGCGTCCCGGCCAATTTGGAATTGCTAAAGGAATTCTTCGGTAAGCGCGGTGAAAAGTACGCCGACAGTCTCGAGAGAGTGATCGAATCGGAAGAGTCCTGCATCGATCGAAGGGAACGTTATGCCGATGATTTGCAAAAGTTTCTGGCGCCCTACAGCCGGTAGATCTTCTTCAGGTCTTTTGTCTGGAAAAGCAACGCCGAGGCGAGAGTCACAGCGATTACAGTACCGAGAATTACGTTCAGGCGCATGGCGGGTTCCCCGAATGCCATGCGCACCTGGTTCATAGAATAAAGCGTGTACACCCACTCGATCGCCCCAAGCACGAGCGCAATTTGCACGAGTCGCGCCACCCACCACTGGCGCACGAAAAGCAGGACAATCAGTCCGGCCGCGACTATCACGCCCAGCGTACTTCCGTAACGCATGAAGTGAGCGCCGAGGACGACGAGGCTCAGGACAATCGGGATGTAGAGCAGCACTTTCTTCATAGAAAGATCGTGCCCTTACTCGCCCTGCTCCGCGTGCCACTTCTTCAGCAGCATGGCTTCGGTCTCCGGGCTGAAGCCACTTTGACTGCCATCACGAATCGGAACCTCATCCAGGTTCGCGATCATGTCCTTCGCCGTATCCGCAATCGGCCTGAAGGTCAGACCCGTCGCCAAAGCGCGATCGTTGTTCACCTGCATGAAAGGTATCGGGCCACGTCCAACCCAGGGCGAATAACTCGGGATTTCACTGATCTGTTCGCGAATCCATTCCCAGTCGACCCAGGTAAGCGTCGACTCTGACCCCGTCGAGTCACGCAAGCCTTCAAGCAATGGCCTGGCGCGGTAGGGCTCCAACGCACCGACAGCATTGTAAGGGCCGCTGGCGCTGCCATCTTCGAGCAGTCGCACCATCCAGCCACATAGGTCGGCCGCGTCGATGTACTGGACCGGCAGGTCGTCCTGACCCGGAACCAGGATTTCATTGCCCGCGACCATGCGTCTTAACCAATGACGGAAGCGCTCGGTTGGGTCACCCGTACCTGTGATAATTCCGGGGCGGACGTTGATGGCCTTGTCCCCGAAAACCTTCGCAACTTCCTGCTCACACAGCGCCTTGCGAGCGCCATAGCTCGGCCCGTAGATGTGTTCGGACTCATCGGTCGGGTCATCCATCACGGCGTAGGCTGCCGAGAATTCATCGTCCTCGACGGTCAGTGTGTCTGCGTAAGCGGAAATACTCGATACGAACAGGTACTGGTCAACATGCCCGTGCAACAACTCGGCCGAGAGGCGCGCATGCCGTGGGAAGAACCCGGAATTATCGATGACGGCATCCCAGTCGCGGCCCTTCAACGCATCGAGCTGATCGTCCCTGTCCCCGATCAGGTTCTCTACATCCGGAAACATGCCCGGCGCCGTCTTACCACGATTGAACATCGTGATCGTGTGGCCGCGGGCTTTTGCGTAGTTAATCTCGTGCGGCCCGATAAACCCGGTCCCACCCAGAACCAGTATGTTGAGCGGTTTGGGGGCAGCCGCCCTCGCGAGAAAAGAAGCGGGTAGCGTTGCCAGGGCGCCGAGGGCGGAAGCGGATTGGATAAAGTTGCGTCGAGTTGTATTCATGGCCTGCCCTGCTTCTCGAGTTCTTCGCGGATCAAGTCGGCCAGTTGCTGTTGGCCGAAACTCGGCAGTGGGCGGCCGTTGACGTAATAGTCGGGCGTCTTGCTGACCTTCAGAGTCACGGCGTCCTGCGCGTCCCGTTCGATGCGCTGCGCTACTTCGTCTGAATCCATATCGACCATCAGTCGTTCCATATCCAGCCCGACACCGGCAATCGCCGGTCCGACCTGGTCAGGCTGGACGACGTGGTTCCGTACCCATTGGCGTTGCGACATGAGCAGGGCTTCCAGGGTCTCCCAATACTTGTCCTGGTTACGGCTGGCCTCCAGCACCTTGAGCACGTAGTCAGCGCCGGAATGAAAGGCCACGTGGCGGATCGACAAGCGAATCTGCCCGGGCACCTGGGCCATCCAGCCTTTAACCATCGGATAGAACGCGGCACAGGTTCCGCAGGCCGGATCCAGGAATTCGACGATATGAACCTTGGCGCCCGGGTCGCCGAACATTGGCGCCTGTTCGCTTGCCAGGGCTTCCTGGCGTGCCGCATCGTCATTCTGCGAGGGTCCGGCTTTGTTGCTGTCGTACCGCAACGCGGCCACAACCAGGCCGACCACCAGGATACCGACGACGGCTATCGCAAGACTGGTCGGGTTCGCACTCTTTTTCTTGTTCATCACGGCTCCTGTCGTTGGCCGCCGATTCTGTCACAGTTCCCGTGGGCCTTCGAGCGGTCTACAATAGAAACTATTGGAGAGACCATGAAAATGCGGACATTGTTGATTGTCGGTCTTGCATTGAGTGTGACCGCGTGCGCCCGGGAAGATCAGGCAGTTGAGGAAGCGACGGGCGCGGTTGCGGACACAATCTATGCGGGTGGTCCCATCATTACCGCAAACGACGCACAGCCGAATGCCGAGGCTGTTGCCGTCCTGGATGGCAGGATTCTGGCAGTAGGCTCTCTCGCGGAAGTTGCCACTCACCGCGGCGCTGCATCTGTTGACGTCGACCTTGCCGGACGAACACTGGCCCCCGGGTTTGTTGACGGCCACGCGCATGTCGCGCAATTCGGGTTGCAGGCGATAGGCGCCAACCTTCTCGCACCTCCAGACGGTGACGTCCAAACGATCGATGACATTGTAGCCGAGCTCCAACGATTCGCTGCCGGACCCGACGTCGGCCTGACCGGGTGGATCTTTGGTATCGGCTACGACGACTCAGTCCTGGCCGAGGGAAGGCATCCGACGCGAGACGACCTGGATAAAGTGTCTACGGAGTTGCCCGTGATTGCAGTGCATATCTCAGGGCATTTCAGCGCGGTAAACAGTAAGGGCCTCGAGGTCTTTGGCTATGACGCGAGCACGGAAGACCCCCAGGGCGGAGTTATCCGACGCCGTGCAGGAAACAATGAGCCCAACGGCGTACTCGAGGAGTTAGCCAGTATTCCGCTGGTCCTCAAACATCTTGCGCCCGGGGATGCCGAAGAGGCTGCGTATTTCCTGCAAAGGGGCATCGAAACGGCGATGTCCTTTGGCTACACCACGGCGCAGGAAGGACGTGCGATGTCGACAACGCACGACATGCTGGCGGGCTATGCCGAGTCGGCAGGATTCCCTATCGACGTGGTTTCCTACATCGACTCATCGGATACGGCACCACTCGAGTCGGCGTGGCACAGCCGTGACTATCGCAACGGCTACCGTGTCGGTGGCATGAAGATCACGCTGGACGGTTCACCGCAAGGCCGCACGGCATGGAGAACCACCCCTTACCTGCTGCCACCAGAAGGACAGGATGACGACTACGTCGGCTATCCTGCGATGCCTGACGAGGCGGCAAATGCTGCGGTCGATATGGCTTACGCAAATGACTGGCAGGTCCTGGTACACGCCAATGGCGATGCGGCTGTCGATCAGATGCTGAACGCCGTCAGCCTGGCGACGGATAAACATGGCGGAGGTGATCGACGCAGCACACTCATTCACGGCCAGTACGTGCGTCCGGACCAGCTGGACAGGATGGTGGACCTGGAGATGACGGCATCGCTGTTTCCGATGCACACGTTTTATTGGGGTGACTGGCACAAGCAGATTATCGGCGATGAACTCGGTAACCAGATCTCGCCGACACGTTCGGCGCTGGATCGGGGCCTGCCTGTCACGAGCCACACCGATGCACCGGTAGCGTTGCCCAACCTGATGCAGGTCATGTGGGCGACCGTCAACAGGACGTCGCGCAGTGGAGCTATTATTGGTCCCGACGAACGCCTGACCCCCGATGAAGCATTAAAGGCGATTACCCTGTGGCCGGCCAGGCAGCATTTCGAGGAGGCGACCAAAGGCTCGATTGAAGTCGGCAAGCGTGCCGACCTGGTCATTCTCTCTGACAATCCTTTAACCGTGGACCCCGACAAGATCAACCAGGTCGTTGTCATGGTAACGATTAAGGACGGTAACGTCGTCTGGCAACGCTATCCGTCCGTGGACAGCGAGTTTCTCGAGCACATGCACCGTCACGCCGAATATCTCGACGCGCTGAATATTGCGCTTGCGGAGGGCGACTTCGATGCCGCCATGACCCCGGCTTACTGGTTGTCGCGGCACGACGAAGTCGATGGAATTCCTGCCGAGTGGCAGCCCTATCTCGAAAGTGTCCGCGAAGCGGCCCACAACGTCGAAAGCTCTGCCGATCTCGAATCCGCGCGCGCTGCAGCAGAACCGATCACGGCACAATGCCAGGGCTGTCATACGGCTGCTGGAGTCGATTGAGAGTAAGGCTTGCGGCCATAGCCCTAGTCGTCCGGTTGAATACCCAGTTGCTCCTTGAGCGCGGCGAGTTCCGCCTCAAGTCGGTCGACGCGCGCCGCCAGCTCTGCAACGCCACCTCGTTGCGGTGCTGCCGTAGGCCTTGCCGTGCTCGCTTCGGCAACGTGAGCATCAACATCCACAGGGCCGCAAAACAAGTGCATGTATTCCGAGTCCTTTCGGCCCGGCATGCGCGGCAATTTGACGACCAGCGGACCCGCTTCTCGTTCAAGCAAACGATCCAACGCAACGACCACCTCGGCATTGTCGGCGAACGCATGCAAGCGCCCACTGCGTGCGCGCAGCTCGCCCGGTGTTTGCGGTCCCCGCAACAACAGCAGGCAAACGATAGCGAGTTCTGCCGGATCGAACTGCAGGTCGCTATAGCGCGTATTGCAGAATCGCTGCGTGTACTTTTCCGTTCTGCTCTTGAAATTTTCCGCGGTCTGCACGAGGTGCTTGGCTTCCAGTTCGCGGATCGTATGCTGCACGTCACCCTGCGACAGGGACATGACGGGGTCGCGCGAGGATTTTTGGTTGCAGGCGTTCGTCAGTGCATTCAGCGTCAGTGGGTATTGGTCCGGCGTAACCACGGATTTTTCGATCAGGCAGCCAATCACCCTGGCTTCTTTATCGTCTAGTTTGTCCTGCACGTTCGATCCTCAGGTCGGGCATAATTGATGCAGCATACTCATCAAGACACCATGTTGGAATCGTCATGTCATTGCTCGGTAATCTTGTGTTCTTCATTTTCGGTGGGTTCGTGATCTTCCTTGGTTACGTTCTCGGCGGCATCCTGCTTTGCCTGACGATCATCGGCATCCCGTTCGGACTCATGTGCTTCAGGCTCGCAGGTGGTGTCCTGGCACCGTTCGGCCGGGAGGTCGTCGATACCGAACCACCGGGCGGCCCGGTTGCGCTGATCATGAATATCATCTGGATCATCCTGCCCGGACTCGAACTCGCCATCATGCACCTGCTCCTCGCCCTGCTTTTCGCGCTTACGATCGTTGGAATTCCGATCGCGGCGCAGCACATCAAGCTTGTACCGATGGCACTGCTCCCGTTCGGTCACGTAATGAGAGACGTGTGATGTCGACAGCTTATGAGGCACCCCGCTGGGCACAGGAAATGCACCGCATTACCGACCACATGGTTTGCGACATCCTGGGCGGACCGCGACCGTGGAAATTCGCCTGGGTCATTAACTTCCAGAAGGCAGGCACGTTCCTGTTCCTTCTCGTCCTGATAGCCTGGTACGGCAACACATCGACCAACGTCTGGATCTACACCGCCATGCAGGGCAGTTACGGCCTCGTCTGGATTCTCAAGGACACCGCGTTTCCGGACCCCGGCTGGCAACGCCGCATTACGATCGCCGGCGGTATCAACGCGTTCATTGGCGTGCTCGGGTGGTACTGGGTGTTCGGTTGGCTATTGATATCCGGGGTCTCGCAACCTGATTACCCCCTGCCCGACTTCGCCTGGTACTGCCTGTGCATCAGTCTGTGCATAACAGGCTGCGCCATCATGATCGCGGCGGACGCGCAGAAATATTTCACGCTACGCGTGCAAAAAGGACTAATTACCGACGGCATGCACCGCTACGTGCGCCATCCAAACTACCTGGGCGAGATCATGATCTACGGCAGCTTCGCGATGATGGTCTGGCACTGGCTGCCCTTCGTCGTACTTGCTTGGGTCTGGATCGGGCTATTCGCCGTCAACATGTTGATGAAGGAAGCCAGCATGTCACGCTACCCGGAGTGGGCGGCATACAAGAAACGCACCTGGTGGCTATTACCTTTCATTCTCTGAGGTCAAAACCAATGTCACGTCTCGGCTATGTTCTTTTGGCAGTACTGCTGTGCGGCAACCCCGCTGTCGCCGACTCCTGGCCCGGCATGCCCGATGGACAAGGGGACTACCCGACGCTCATCGAAATCTACGATGACTTCCTGCTGTGGAATGCGCAGAAGCGAACGGATTTTGGCGCGGTCGCGATTGCCGATCGCCGTGCTGCAGTACAGGACTTTCACGCACGATTGGAGACGCTGGCGGTTCACGACTGGCCGCGTGAGCAACAATCCGAGTTCCTGGCAGTGCGGGCGAAGATCGATCAGGAATATTTTCGCCTGCACGTCAGCCGGCCGTGGGCTCGCGACCCGGGCTTTTATGTCGATCGCATGCTGCGCCTGACATTCACCGAGCTTCCGGTTGATGGCGATGAATTACAAAACCTTCGAGACCAGTTGGCGGCAATACCGACGCTGGTGTTCGCCGCGATGGAGAATCTCGATGACGTCGCCGCCGATTACGCCGACCTCGCCATTTTTAACCTGGGGAACTCCGACGGTGTCGGCCATGGCTTTCCGTATCGCGCTACTCCCCCGGCCGGTGTAATTGGCTGGTATGAGGACCTGCTGCATCGAGCGCTTGAACAGCAACCCGAACTCAAGGGCGAGATCGTCACTGCCAGGGACGCAGTCGAGAAGTTCAACACGTGGCTGCAGGACAATCGACATGAGATGACCGGGCATGCAGGTGTGGGGCGCGACAACTTCAACTGGTACCTGAAGCACGTGAAGTTGATGCCGTTTACGACGGACCAGATCGTAGTGCTCGGCGAACGCGAGCTGAATCGCCTTTGGTCAGTGTATGCGCTGGAGCGGCATCGCAATCGTGGTCTGCCCGAGATTGAATTGCCGACGACTGCGGAGGAATACCAACAACGCATAGACGCTACCGATGCGCGCATTCGTGAGTTCCTCGTGAGCGAGGACATCATCACGATTCCCGACTACATCAACGAACTCGATACCAATGTTCCCTGGATAGTGCGCGACTCAGGACCAAACTTTTGGGAACAGATCCAGTATCGGAACCCGACCCCGGATCACCTCCACGCGGTAATCCCGGGACATCGTTTTGACGGTGTAGTTGAAGACAACAACACGCATCCCATCCGCGGCCGTCTTACGGACGGCGCGCGGGCCGAAGGCTGGGCGGTTTATCTCGAAGAAGCCATGATGAATGCCGGCCTGCTCGACGACAGCCCACGCGTTCGCGAATTGATCTACCTGTTCGGTATTTTTCGGGCGGCTCGCATGCCGGTCGACGTGTGGTTGCAGCTGAACGAAATGACTGTGAGTGAAGCGGTCGACTACTGGATGGAACGAGTGCCGTACCTCGATGCTGACGTAGCCCGCGTCGATGCGGAGATCTACCTGCGCCGTCCGCCAGGCTATGGGCTCGGCTACATGACCGGGATGGTCCAGATGCAGGAACTGCTGGCGGACCGCAAGCGGCAGCTCGGTGCGGACTTCGATCTGCGCGAGTTCCACGACGCCCTCATGGAGTCTGGACGGCTACCGCTCTCACTGTTGCGCTGGGAAATGACGGGCCTGGACGACGAAGTAGCGCCACTCTGGAATCGAGAGCCCCTGCCGTAGCAGCTCGAGAGGATCTGAGGCACCGCGGAATCGACCCGTCTGGAAGACGAGTTGGAGCACGCCACGCGGCTCGATACAGAAGGAGCCCAGCTTGTTCGTCGAACCTAGTTCCTGTCCTGAATAGACGTGACGAACCTGCCAAAATCGGCGTCAAACTTCTCCTCGAATTCCGACGTCATCGCGGCACACTCGCCCGGAACATTGCGCATGAAAATGATATTTCCTTCCGCCGTTCCGTCTTCGGATGTGACGGAAAGCTGTACTGCTCGGACAGCCGGCACTATCTGGACATTGTAGGCCTCAATGTACTCAAACAACGGCGCATCATCGGCGTCCAGGTCCTCCTGGCTGATATCGATACAGAGTGTGCGTGCCCGAAATTCCCTGTCACCGATCATGTGAACAGGAAGATTCTCATTGGTCAGGGTGCCTGCGGGTGCGTTGGTCGTCTCGACCTGGATCATGACAAACTGATCGTCTCCGAAGTACCCGGCTCTCGAGACGTTGAGCTTCTCAGCCAGAAAGTTTTCAGTAATGTGCTCCGCCTTGCCAACCCGAGCGCCCTCAGGCACGGGAATTACCGCATTGAACGGGCCTGCGATAACCATATCGCCGTCCGGAGCAATTTCGATGTACTGGTGTCCAGCCGACGCTGACATAGAAAACAGCAGGGCAACGGCTGCTACTGACATTGTTGTTTTTCGCACGGGTAGTCCTCTTGATTGGGCCTTGTAGAGATAGATGGAGTCTATAACATCGACGTGAGCCAGTACATTTTGGTGGGTCCTGCAAACAGCTGGCCAACAGACCGTTGAAACGAATTCGCCACGCATGACTCTAAGGAATATGCTGCACGCAGGCATCCCGTAGGTAATAATTGGACCCATGAGCTCACTTATCGCAGAACTGAGGCGCCGCAACGTACTCCGCGTTGCCGCGACGTATGCCGTCGTCGCCTGGATCATCATCGAGGCGGGCTCGGTATTGTTGCCGACTTTTGGCGCGTCTGAGATGGCATTCAAGGTCTACGTCGTCGTCGTTGTCATCGGTTTTCTCGCGTCGCTGATCGTAGCCTGGATATTCGAGGTGACGCCCGAGGGCGTAAGACTCGAAAAGAACATCGACCGTTCGGTGTCAATTACACCGAGAACCGGCCGACGGCTGGACTTCATGTTCATCGCGTTACTCGTCATTGCGCTCGGTGTATCGGTAACCCTGAATGTCACCGGTATGCGGGATGCACCTGAAATTGAGGTTGCCTCCCCAGAAGAGCGCCTGTCGATCGCGGTACTGCCATTTACGAGCCGCAGCACGGACCCTGAGAACCAGCTGTTTGCCGATGGCATCCATGACGACCTGCTGACTCGCCTGGCAAATATCGGAGCATTACGAGTCATCTCGCGCACATCGATGATGGAATACCGGGACACCACCAAGAATCTGCGACAGGTCGGGGAAGAACTCGGCGTCGGAACGGTCCTCGAGGGTGCCGTGCAACGTGTGGGCGACAATGTACGCATCACCGCGCAGCTAATCGACGCGTCAACCGACGAACACCTCTGGGCAAACTCGTACGATCGGCAACTGAGTATGGCCAACCTGTTCGCAATCCAGAGCGAGATCTCGGCCGAAATCACGCGCGCCCTGCAGACAACGCTCACCGACGAGGAGCAAACGCGCCTGGCGGTCATTCCTACCGATAGCCTGGCCGCCTACAACCTCTATACACAGGGCCGCGACAATCTTTACAAGCGACGCCTCGAAACGCTGCTAGAGGCGCGCGCGCAATTCGAGGCTGCGATTGAGCTGGATCCGAATTACGCGGAGGCCTACGCGGGCCTCGCGGAGAGCGTGCTGCTGATCCTCAACAACCACCAGGCCATCTCTACCGACGAGGCCTTCGGTATCGCCGAAGCGTCGCTCGATAAGGCGGTGTCGCTAAACCCGGAGTTATCACAGGCACACGCCGCGGAAGGCCTGATGAAGACCATGGCCTGGCAAGAGACACGCAGCGGCCCCGGGCTCGAGGAAGCGGAAGCCTGTCTTACCGCGGCGCTGGACCTCAACCCGAACAACGCGAGCGCCTGGATGTGGTTTGCATCGTTGCGAGATAACCAGCGGCGCACCGAGGAGGCGATCGATCTCTATCACGAATCCCTGCGCGTCGATCCGCTCGGAAAAATCCCGTATGCCAACCTCCCGGGCATGTACGCCCAACGTGGACAAAACCAGGAAGCGCTGGACCTTTACGTCAAGGCAGTCGAGATTCATCCAGACTGGCCGACCGCTTACCGGAACCTGTCGGCTCATCTGCAGGCCCTGGGCCGCATGGACGAATCCGTTGCCTGGGGCATGAAAGGCGCGGAGCTGAGCGCGGATCCCCTGGGCGGTGCGTCAATGACCAGTGCTTACATGGAGTTTGGGGAATATCAGAAGATCCTGGAGCTCTTTTCCGGCGTGACGGAGGAACATCCGATGTACGGTTACGGCGCCAGTATGGAGATGGCAATAATGGGCGATTTCGCGGGCGCCGCCGAGGTCGCTGAACGTGCCATCGAAGGCGTCGAAAATCCGCGGCAGTTTCAATTGAGCCTGATCGCCGTTTTTGCGGTGTTCGCCGGCGACTTCGACAAGGCGCGCAAGTACGCCGAACTGCACGATCCCGAATTTGCTGCCGATGCGGACCCCACGGTCACCAGGTACAACGTGACCGACCTGGTCCGCTATGCCTTCATCCTTCAGAACCAGGGCGAAGGTGAGCGCGCGTACAGCCTGCTCAACCTGGCGCTCGACGTCGTTCGCACGCTACCCCGAATTGGCATCTTCGGGCACGGCATTCGCGACGTACAGATTCTCGCCTTGCAGGGAAGAACCGTGGAAGCGCTCGCCGCCTTCCGCGATGCCATCGATGAGGGCTTCCGCGGGACCGCGTCCTCTAATGGCTGGCCCATGGCGCTCGACCCTTACCTGGGCTCGCTGCGCGGCCAACCTGCCTTTGAGGCGATGGTCGGTGAACTCGAAGAGGCTATAGCCAGGATGCAGCAAAATGTTGCCGAGGCTGAGCAGACTGGCGACTGGGATTCGCTCAGGGCAGCGACGCTGACGGAAACCACCTGAGCGGCGGCACGGTCAGATCTGAATTAGTCCTTCGCCAGTGAACAGGTAGATGGCGCTGTCTGCCACGAGCACGAGCCCGAGCAGGCCGAACATCCATGGCATTGCGATATCGGACAGCTTGCCGAGGTGACCGTTAATCTTTTCGAGCAGCGGCCGCGCCTCTTCCCCGGAGATGGCAACGGCTGC
>JAACFG010000147.1 GCA_009937605.1 Gammaproteobacteria bacterium
GCCGCGAAGAACACGATGACAGGCAGGACATTGAAAGCGATGGTAAAGCCAAGCGACGATTCAATCTGGGTGCCGAAAACGAATTCAATGCCGTGCTTTCCCTGGTTGATCACGAATTGCACACCACGTACGACGCTGTCGAGAATGCGGCCACCCGCCGGAACGTAGAGTACGAAAGCGGCAATAAGTGTCTGCAAACTGAAAGCAATCAGCCAGGTACGCCGATTAATCGCCTTGCGATTGTCGGAGAACAACACAGCAATCGCGAAAATCGTCACGACACCGACGAGGCTCATTAACAGTTGCATCCTTTACTCCAGTTCGAGGAATCGATCGCCGTCGGCCCCATCTTGCTCGCGGCCGACGCCGGTGTCCCGCCATCCGCGTCGCAAGTAGAACTCGTAAGCTGGCGATTTCGGATCGGTGCGCAAACGAACCGCAGCATGCCCGCAATGACGCAGATGTTTCACAGCGGCATGCAGCAGGTCATGACCGATACCGTACCCGGACCAGTCCGGTAGCACGAACAGCGCATTGACTTCGCGGGTTGCCTCTGTGACGAGCGAGAAACCGACCACCTCTTCGCCAGCAACCGCACACCAGCCCACGAGCTTGCCAGATTCCAGCTGTTCCGCGACCCACTCGCGCGTAATGCCTATCTCGCGAAGCTCATCGACATCCATGTGATTGTCGTTCACCGACGTTCGAACGTGGAAAATGGCACTCACGTCACCAATGACCATAGGCCGCAATGAGTGGCTCGCCAGGCGATGGCCGAAGTAGGAATCGATACCTCCGAGCTCCCGGCCGACCGGAATGAAACGCCAGTCCAGGGCCGCACAGGCTTCCCGGTCCCAGGGCCCATCACCGTAGTAGGTAATCGATTCAAACTCGTGCCCGAGCTGCGACAGCGCTATCTCCATGATGCCCGTGCGCTCGTAATGGTCATTCGCCGTCGCCAGCGGAAAATTGGTGTAATCAAGCCTGGCCGACTGGAGCTTGAATTCAGCGCTCTCGCGCCAGCCGCCTGTCGCGATGGCCACAGCATGTGAGGTCGATTCGCGCAGCGATTGAAGAAGCTCGCTCGCGCCCGGAATCTCTCTGAATGGCCCGTTACTGTCAACATGGCTGCGCAATGCGCTGACGAAATGCTCCTTGATTCTCGTTTGAGCGTCTCTCTCTGCCTCGATTGCGTTGTCCGCCAAGATCTGCGCGAAGATCCCCGCGTCAGTTACATAGTCGTAGGCATGTATCGATGACCGCAACTGCACATCGCCAAGCACCTGCCTGACAGCCTCCCGATACAGGGCATCATCGACCGCCGCCGACTCCAGCAAGGTCCCATCGATATCAAATACTACTGCGTGCATTTGGGCGTCACTCGTTCTTAACTCTCGCCGGGCGTCTCAATAACTCGCCGCCACAGTTGGGGCACACGAATTCAAACTTCTCGTCGGCGCAGCTTCTGCACCACGTGCATTCATAGGAACAAATAAACACGTCAGCGGACGCGGGTTCGAGGCGGGCTGCGCAAGACTCACAGTTCGATTTCATTTCCATCTCAATTCTCGTCCGCTAATAGCCCCAAAACAACTCCTTAGAAACACAAAAGGCCCGTTAAACGGGCCTTTTGCAAGCATTCGACCTCACCCGCTAGTGGTGCACAGGCTCCTGCGGTTCAAACGTGCTCTCACCGTAGTACTCGAGGCGCGTGTCCTCGATGTAGGTGCCTTCAAGTGACATTAACCAGATCAACACCAGTATTGCCACCGGCGGCCCCAGTATCGCAACCTTGAGCGCCAGCCGTTCCCAGCCCATGTGCATGAATATCCATACGATGCCACCCGCTTTGAGGAACATGAACGTCAGGATCAGGAACTGTCGAAGCGCCCCGTCATTCATGAAATCGGTCGCGTAAGACATGCCGCTGAGCACGAATAGTGAAAGCCACATGATCCAGTAGATCTTTAGCGGATGTTGCTGTCCTTCTTCGGCCATACCCAGTACTCCTGCCGATTACCAGAGGTAAAAGAATGCGAAAATGAATACCCAAACGAGGTCGACGAAATGCCAGTACAGGCCGGTTATTTCGACGATCTCGTAGCCTCGTTTCTCGTAATATCCGTTTCTGACGCGGAATGCGACGACCAGCAGATAGATCACACCCGCGGAAACGTGCATCCCGTGGAAGCCCGTGATCATGAAGAATGCTGAACCGAACTGCGCCGCGCCGAACGGGTTCTCCCATGGCCTGACGCCTTCGGAGATAAGCTTCGACCACTCGAATGCCTGCATCCCGACAAAGGAAGCGCCGAGTAATGCCGTAGCAAGCATGAGCCAGAAGGTCTTGTTGCGATCCTTGCGATAGCCCATGTTCACGGCGAGGGCCATCGTGCCGGACGAGGTGATCAGGATGAAGGTCATGATCGCGATCAGTAGCAGCGGAACGTTGAATCCGAACGCCTGCAGCGCGAACACCTCCGATGGGTTCGGCCATGGATCGGTTGTCGCCGTTCGAACCGACATGTAACCGACCAGGAAGCAGCTGAAAATAAACGTATCCGATAGCAGGAAGATCCACATCATGGCCTTGCCCCACGGCACGCCAAAGACCTGCTTGTCACGCGACCAGTCTTCTACAAGACCTTTCTTTCCAGGCGCTTCCGCGCCGCTATCCAGTACCGCTTCAGACATATGGACCTCTTGGGTCAAGAATTAAGTCGACAACAACAACCCAAACAAAATCAGCCAAACCACTAACAGGAAGTGCCAGTAGATCGTGCACAGCTCAATGCTGCGTCGTATCGCACTGCCCTCCGCCTTACCGAGCAGGACGCTCGTTGTCGCCCTCGCCCACACGTACATGCCGCCCAGGATATGCACGGCATGAGCGCCGGTCAGGAAAAAGAAAAACGCGTTCGACGGATTGACCGTCATAAACTCCCCGTTGGCCCGTAGCTCTTGCCACGCAACGAACTGACCGACAACAAACGCCGTGGTCAGTAGTCCCGTCGCGATGAGCCCGGGCTTCAGCCTTGACGCCTGGCCCTTCACGGCGGCGTTTCGCGTCCACTGGAACGCAACACTTGCGAGAATCAGCATCGCCGTATTGGTCCACAGCATTTGCGGCTCGGTCATTGGCACCCAGTCGCCGAGTTCCATGCGCAGTGCGTAGGCGCTCAGAATCAGCGCGAAGAATGACGTGACCACGGCCAGCAGGGTCATCAGGGCGATTAGTCGCGTATTACTTTCGTCACCCAGCGGGCCATGGTGAGCAGTAGCGCTGACTTCATCGGCGATCCATGGCTGCGTATTGAACGACTGCTTCAGCAGCCACCCAAGCAGGGTGGCCAGAATAATGGCAAGCGTAATAAGGCCGATTTCCATTAGTGTTCGCCACCATGATCGCGTCCTGCCGGAGCCTTGTCGGCCGGCACGTTCTGCGGAATGAAATCGTCCTCGTAGCCAGGCACGCTGTAGTCGTACGCCCAGCGATGACACTCGGGCAGCTCATGCCCCCAGTTGCCGTGTTTCGGCGGGTGATCCGGTGTCTGCCACTCGAGCGTCGTTGCATCCCAGGGATTCGGGTCTGATTTCGGCCCCCGCGTCAGGCTCCAGATGATGTTCGCGAAGAACAGGAGCTGCGTTGCCGCAACAAACAGCGCCGACATCGTGATCCACGCGTTCAGGTCCTGAGCGGATGCCGGCATGAACTCAGTGTTGCCCATCGAGAAATAACGTCTCGGAACACCCTGGAACCCGAGGTAGTGCATGGGCAGGTAGATCGAGTACGTGCCAAGGAACGTCATCCAGAAGTGCCACTTGCCGAGCGTTTCGTTGTACATCCGTCCGGAGATCTTCGGCCACCAGTGGTAGATCGCGCCAAACACAACCAGTACGGGTGAGACACCCATGACCATGTGGAAATGTGCGACCACGAAGTAGGTATCGGACAACGGTAGATCGATGGTCACGTTGCCGAGGAACAGCCCGGTCAGGCCACCGTGAATAAACGTGAACACGAAACCGATCGAGAACAGCATCGGCACCCGGAGGTGGATATTGCCCTCCCACAGCGTTAACACCCAGTTATAGACCTTGAGTGCCGTTGGCACCGCAATAATGAGCGTCGTCGTTGCAAAGAAGAACCCGAAGTACGGATTCATCCCGGAAACATACATGTGGTGAGCCCATACGATGAAGCTCAGACCACCGATGGCAATGATGGCCCAAACCATCATGCGGTAACCGAAGATATTCTTGCGCGCATGCGTGGACAGCAGGTCGGACACGATCCCGAAAGCCGGCAGCGCCACGATGTAAACCTCCGGATGCCCGAAGAACCAGAACAGGTGCTGGAACAGGATCGGGCTTCCGCCCGTGTATCCCGGGTCCGTTCCCATCGACGAGATCGCGGGCATGAAGAAGCTGGTCATGAGCGTCTTGTCGAAAATCATCATGATGGCGCTGACAAGCAAGGCAGGAAATGCCAGCAGGCCAAGAATCGTCGCAATGAAAATGCCCCAGACCGACAGCGGCATACGCATCAGCGTCATGCCCTTGCATCGTGCCTGCAGCACCGTCGTGACGTAGTTCAAGCCACCCATCGTAAATGCCACGATAAATACACCCAGGGATGCGAGCATCAACAGGATGCCCCATTCGATACCCGGCGTGCCCTGCATGATTGCCTGCGGTGGATAGAGCGTCCAGCCGGCGCCCGTCGAGCCGCCGGGAACGAAGAAACTGATCAGAAGAATAATGACCGATAACAGGTAAACCCAGTAACTGAGCATATTCAGGAACGGGAACACCATATCGCGGGAGCCGCACATGAGCGGAATCAGGTAATTGCCGAAACCACCCAGGAACAACGCGGTTAGCAGGTAGATCACCATGATCATGCCGTGCATCGTGACGAACTGGTAATAGTTCTCTGGATTAATGAAGGAGAACTGATCGGGGAAGCCGAGCTGCAGGCGCATCATCGCCGACAGGCCGAGGGCGATCAGGCCTACGAAGACCGCGGTAATGCCGTACTGGATGGCAATGACCTTGTGATCCTGACTCCAGATGTACTTCGTAATAAACGTTTGCGGATCATGATGCTCCTGTTCGTGATCACGATCCGCGATTGCAACGTAAGACATAAACCCGACCTTATAGCGTGTTGATGTAGGCGACGAGGTCCTTCATGACCTGTTCGTCGAACAGTGACTGGCCCATCAGCCCCATCTGGAAACCGTAGAAATCCTGCGGGTGTGACCCGCGCACGTCATCCCTGAAATTGGCCAGCTGGCGCTCGAGGTACCAGTCCGACATACCGGCCAGGCGCGGCGCATTGAGCGCCTGGACGCCCATGCCGTCTTTGCCGTGGCAGTAGGCGCAAACCCGATATTCATCCGCACCGGCGCCGACATCACCCTCTATCGAGGTGGCCGGCGGGTTGTCCGGGAATGTGCGGATGTGCGCAACGACATTGTCGACAGACTGTTCGTCGGAGAGCGCCGCGACCATGCCGATCATTTGCTGGCCAAACGTATCGCCCTGGTGCGTACCGCGCAGGCCATTCTTGTAATTCATGATCTGGCGCTTCAGATACCAGGCGCTCTGGCCGGCAAGTTTCGGCGCGTTCATTGCCACGTTGCCTTCACCCTGCTGGCCATGACAGGCGGCGCACACACCGTATTGGCCTGCGCCAATAGCCGCATTTCCCGGAGGCCGACTGTTGAGTGCGCTGTAGGTTGACTGACTCGCCAGCCAGGCATCGTAATCTTCCTGGCTATCGACGATAACAGCGCCGCGCATCGTGTGGTGACCGACACCACAGAGCTCTTCGCAGAGGATTTCGAAACGACCTTCCCGGGTAGGCGTCAACCACAGGAACGTGTTCATGCCTGGTACCAGGTCCATCTTGACGCGGAACTGCGCAACCGCGAAGTCGTGCAGCACGTCCTTGGAGCGCAGCAGGAACTTGACCGGCCTGTCTACAGGTATATGAATTTCAGCGTTGTAGACGAGCACATCGTCCTGGCCGTTGGGATCGTCCGGATCCATGCCGAACGGATTTTCATTGCTGATGCGCTCCGCATCGACCTCGCCGAGCTTTCCATCCTCGCCGGGCATACGGTACGTCCAGTGCCATTGCTGGCCAACGGCCTCGACGACGTGCGCCTCTTCGGGGACATCGACGAACTTGGCCCAGACAAACAGCCCTGGCGTCAGCATCGCGGCGACACCAATTGCCGTCAGCACGGTTAACCAGGTCTCGAGCTTCTTGTTCTCGGGCTCGTAGTTCGCGCGAGCGCCTTTCTTGTGCCGAAACTTAATGACGCAAAACGCCATGAACAGGTTGACTGCCACGAAGACGATGCCCGTGACAACGAGAGTGATGTCGATGGTGACGTCCACCATTCCCCAGTTGGAGGCCAACTCGGTGAATGTCCAAGGACTTAAAACGTGAAACAGGAGCGAGCCAACGACGAGCAGTATCAGAACTACGGCTAAAGGCATACGACGAACGTCCCCCGGTTGTTTTATGTTTTCGTTCTTACCCCGCTAAGCAACATACTGGAATGAGTAGGTATTTTCCACTATACGCCGGTATCAGAGACCGATATCGCGCTTGACTTTTTCCTCCGCTTTCTTCAGGTCCGACTGAAGTTTGTCGAGTTCGTCCTGCAACGGTCCTGTCAGCATCGCCGACTCGGCTTTGAGGTCGATCGTCGGAACGGCGGCAACGAAATTCACCGGAGTCGCCGAGGTCTGCTCGTCAGGGGATTGCCAGTTTACGATCGCAATGACGGCGACGGCCGCGGCCACGCCGGTCAGCGTGCTGGCCAGCCAGAAAAACGGTGGTTTTGCGGTGCGAGGCACCTGTTCCACAGGTTCCACGGCCCGCAGGGAAGCATTGATGCGACGATCGAGCTCGTCCGAGACCGTCACTTCGATTCGTTCTGCGTCGGCACGCAGTTGCTTTGCCAGTTTATCCATAGGCTTCACTTTGATTTGCGACGCTGTTCATTTGGGTTTCGAGTGCGCGCCGTCCTCTCATCAGGTTAACTTTGGTCCATGAAACGGACCGGTCCAGGGTTGTCGAAATGTCATTCACGGACATATCTTCGGCGTAGCGCAGCCACATAGCCGTGAACACCTCGTCATTCAGCGTGCTTCTCGCACTAACCCACAGGTTCTGTGTTTCCGAGTCAGCAATGCATTGCTGCAGCGGGTCATTTTCCTCGTCGCGCAGCTCACCAATGTCCACGGTGTCCGGGCCGCGCAGTTTCGCTGCATTGCGAATGGCAATGCGATACAGCCAGGTGCTGAAACGCCAGCGCGAATCGTAGGAATGGATATAGCGAAACGCCGCTATCAACGTGTCCTGCAGCGCGTCTTCCGCATCAGCGAAACTCGCACAGCGGGTCAACAGGAATCGCAGGAGGCGTTCCCTGTACAGCCGGGCGAGGCCGCAGAATGCATCCGCGGACCCCGCCTGCGCAGCAGCAATCAGTTTCGATTCGTCAGTCACTTATAGTCTTGATAACAAGGTCCGGGTCGATCGCGAGCGAGATAGTCAGGCTGTTGCCATCGGCCTTGACCGTCGTGCCTTGCAGCATGGCGACCGTCTCGGCATCCATCTCGTCGTTGAAGGACATCAGGCTTATCAAGCCGCGCACAACGCTGGCCAGCGACTCAGCCATCTCAGGTTCGCTCGTGATCAGCTTGGCTTCCAGCGCCAGTTTGTTGGCGGCAGCAGCCATCAGGAACGCGACTTGCTCGGTGTTTCGCAGGATATTCGACTCCCAATCGGAGTCTCCCTCGTCGCCAAGCGCTGCCGAGTTCATACCAGCCTGCAGCATCGTCTTCTCAGCTGTCAGGACCAGTAACGCACCGTTGTGACCATTGCTGCCGGCGATCTTGCCATTGCTGGCGAGCATCGCACGCATTTGTTCTTCGCTACCCGTGACCAGGACCTTGTTGTCGAGCGCGAGGCTTA
>JAACFG010000148.1 GCA_009937605.1 Gammaproteobacteria bacterium
CCATGAAGAACAGGATCAGGATGCCGATGATGTTGAGCCACGCCATCAGGCCCACGCCAAGATCGCCCATCGCCCAGGCAACGTCCGCTTGTCGAATCGTGCCGTAGAACACCGAAACAAGCGTGACGACTTTGAGTGCCCGCAGCAATCCAGGAAGGTGGATCGTGCGCCGAATGTAAGCGACGTTCGTTTCGGCTATGTAGTAATAGGCCAGCAAAGTCGTAAAGGCGAAGAAGAACAATGCCACCGCGACAAACGTCTTGCCGAAGCCGCCCATGACGCTTTCCAGGGCCATCTGCGTAAATGCCGGGCTGGAAATAATGCTATCCGCGGTCATCTGTGCAAATGCCGGGGTGGCCATCATGACGTCCGGATCCAGCATGCCCCCACTGATCGCATTGTCGAGCCCGCTCACATAGTACTGCTGAGTAATCAGGATCATGAACGCGGTAGCCGAACAGACAAACAGCGTGTCGACGTATACCGAGAACGACTGTACGAGCCCCTGTTGAGCTGGATGCTGTACTTCCGATGCAGCCGCCGCATGCGGTCCGCTGCCCTGACCAGCTTCATTTGAGTAAACGCCGCGCTTGACGCCCCAGCCAATCGCCGCACCGACACCAGCCATCGGGCTAAAAGCGTCTTTGACAATCATCGCGATAATCGCGGGCAACTCTGTGATGTGGTAGAGAATAATACCGACGGCCATGAGGATGTAACCCAGAGCCATGAGCGGCACGATTACCTGGGTGACATGAGCGATGCGCTTCACGCCACCGAATATAATGAATCCGAGCACGCCGACTACGAGCACGCCGGTTGTGACCTTGACGGCCGAAACGCCATCACCGCCGAACAGATTTATTACGGAGTCGCTGCCGACCGCTAGCGCGGATGCATTGCCGATGCTGTTGGATTGCACGCCCGGCAATAGCACGCCACATGCGAAGATGGTGACAATCGCGAAGATCCACGCGTACCATTTCTGGCCCATCGCCTTTTCAATATAGTAGGCGGGGCCACCGCGATACTGACCTTCATCGACTTCCTTGTAGATCTGACCTAGTGCGGACTCTACATACGCCGTAGCAGAACCCAGAAACGCCACGACCCACATCCAGAAAACTGCACCCGGCCCGCCAAACCCGATCGCGGCTGCGACGCCGGCGATGTTGCCTGTGCCAACGCGTCCGGACAGTGAAACGGCGAGTGCCTGGAACGAAGAGATACCGCGGTCAGATTCCTTGCTCGAGAATAAAAGGCGAATCATTTCGCGGAACATCCGTACCTGTACGAATCGCGTAAGGATGGAATAGAAGAGGCCGGCGCCGAGCGCGAGGTAGATCAGTGCCTCGCTCCAGATAATGACATTCAGGCAACCGACGAGGTCTGACGCTCCGTCCATCTGTTGAAAACAGGCTTGCGGATCCTGCCAGAATACGCGTTTGACCCAGTCAATAATTACCTGCATGCCATCCCCCTCATTAGTTCTTTTTGGCGGCCCGCAAGATGTTACCGCATATTGGGGCGTGAAAGCGCTCTTTCAAGCTGCCGCCTGTCAGGGTTTCGCGCTATAGTGACGGTAAGTGCATTCTTGGGAGATACACGATGACTTGGTGGAGTTGGTTGGTTCTTGGTGCGGTCTTGCTGGGTGCAGAACTCGTTGCAATTGACGCACAGTTTTACCTGGTCTTTCTTGGCGTGTCTGCCGCCGTTGTGGGATTGGCAGGGATGTTCGGCCTGGTCATGCCTGAGTGGGCCCAGTGGATGGCGTTCGCCGTCTTGTCGCTTGTCTTTTTCTTCACGTTTCGCAAGAGCCTGTACCAGAAAATTCACGGTGGCGTGGTCGGGTTTCGAGAAAACCTGACTGGCGACATGGTTAACGTCGAACTGGACCTGGCAGCCGGGGCCGAAGCGCGTATCGACTATCGCGGTACGAAGTGGACCGCAAAGAATATTGGAAATGAAACGATTGCCGGCGGATCGAAGGCCAGGGTTGTAAAGGCCGACGGCCTGACTCTGCACGTCGAAGCCGAACAGTCGTAACAAAGGAGAACGTCTTGATGGATACATCACTCATAGTTGCTCTTGGGTTCGTCGCCGTTGCGATTATCATCCTGCTCAAGACGGCGGTTGTCGTCCCGCAGCAGAATGGCTACGTGGTTGAGAGACTCGGAAAATTCAGCAAGACGCTGAATGCGGGATTTCACATTCTCATTCCGTTTCTCGAGCGCATTGCTTACAAACACACACTAAAAGAGCAGGCGGCGGATATTGCCGAGCAAATATGCATTACGAAGGACAACGTGCAGGTGGGAGTCGACGGCGTGCTGTATATGCAGGTGCTCGATCCGGGAAGAGCGTCCTACGGTATCGGTAACTACATGTTTGCGATCTCGCAGCTCGCACAGACGACGCTGCGTTCGGAAATCGGCAAGATCGATCTTGATCGGACCTTTGAGGAACGCGGCACGATTAACCAGAACGTCGTTGCGGAACTAGACAAGGCGAGTGACCCCTGGGGCGTAAAGGTTCTGCGCTACGAGATCAAGAACATCAACCCACCGCAGGATGTCCTGAGCGCGATGGAGAAGCAGATGCGCGCGGAGCGTGAAAAACGTGCCGTGATCCTGACCTCGGAAGGCGAACGTGACGCCAAGATCAACGAGGCAGAAGGCGAGAAGCAGCGTGTGATCAAGGAATCCGAGGCCGCGAAAACCCAGCAGATTAACGAAGCCCAGGGTGAAGCCGAGGCTATTCTGGCTGTTGCGACAGCGACCGCGGAGGGTCTGCGTCGGGTCGCCAAGTCTGTGATTGACCAGGGTGGCGCAGAGGCCATGCAGCTACGCATCGCGGAGCAATACATCCAGGAGTTCGGCAACCTGGCGAAGACCGGCAATACCTACGTCGTGCCGGCGAATCTCGGTGACCTGACGTCGATGATGGCGTTGGCGACGGACATTGCAAAGGGCGGTAAGAAAGGCGGCGAAACCACGCCAGCGGCCTAGCAACCGAAACATAAGCTCAGGCGTGTGGCGGAGAACACCCCCTCACACGCCTTAGGCTATGGATTCGGGCGTGATCTCCGCCACATACTCCACGCGCTAATAGCCGATATTCCGCCGTGCGATTCTTCAGGCTTTCCTTCTCACAGAGACGACATTCGGCAGTTGCTCGAGCTTGGTAATTACGGCACTCAACGTGGGCAGGTCACTGACCTCAACACTGATATCCATAACCACCTGCTGGGAGTCCTGGTCGACGCTGGACTTCAGGCCAATGACGTTGGCTTCGTCGTCGGCGAGCACCGCCGTGATGTCGCGTATCAGGCCTGAGCGATCGAATGCGTGCAGGCTGAGATCGACAGGATACGCACCGGTCTCTGACTGTCCCCAACTGATCTCGACAATGCGTTCGGGACTTCGTTGATTCAGACCCAGGAAGTTGCCGCAGTCCTGGCGGTGGATACTGACGCCGCGACCCTGGGTAATGTAGCCAACGATGGGTTCGGGCGGGACGGGCCGGCAGCAGCGGGCGAAGTTACTCATGAGACCGCCAACGCCGGTCACCGCGAGTGAATCCGGTTTGCTGTCTTGCTTGCGGGGGCGACGGGTACGGATCTTCTCCGGCAACTCGGTGCCACGAATATGCTGTAACGCCGTGGCAATCGATGCCGAAGTCAGATCGCCCGCACCCAGTGCGACGCAAAGGGTGTCGGTGTCCTTGTGCTTCAGCTGTTTGGCGATGGTGTCAGTCGCCACGTCATTGACATTGAGTCGCGAGAGCTCCCGGTCAAGTACGTCCCGGCCCTGGCGCAAATGCTGGTCACGATCCTGGTGGCGAAACCAGTTTCGAACCTTGGCACGCGCCCTGGCTCCTGCGAGGTACCCCAGTTTCGGGCTGAGCCAGTCCCGGCTTGGCTGGGCCTGGCTGCCGGTAATAATCTCTATCTGGTCACCATTTTGCACATGATGAGTGAGCGGCACGATACGGCCATTGATCTTGGCGCCACGACACCGGTGACCGACCTGAGTGTGCACGTGATACGCGAAATCGAGCGGTGTCGCTTTGGCCGGAAGCTCGACGACGTCACCTTTTGGACTGACCGCGTACACATGGTCCTCAAAAAATCCGTCGCGAATCTGGTCAAGGAGGTCAGTACCGTCGTCCGTAGGTTCGAGCAACTGCCGCAGAAAGCGAATTTTCTGGTCAAACGCGGCTGGCGCTCCGCCGCCTTCCTTGTAGCGCCAGTGCGCCGCGACGCCGAGTTCCGCGTGGCGATGCATGTCGTCGGTACGAATCTGGATCTCGACGGTCTTACCTTCGGGGCCAACCACAGCGGTGTGCAGCGACTGGTAATCGTTATCTTTCGGATTAGCAATGTAGTCGTCAAATTCTCCGGGGATGTAGGACCACAGGTTATGCACGATGCCGAGCGCCGCGTAGCAATCACCGACGGAATTGACGAGGATTCGCACCGCGCGAATATCGTAAAGCGACTCGATCCCGCGATCCTTGCGCTGCATTTTTCGGTAGATGCTGTAGATATGCTTGGGTCGTCCTGTTATCTCGGCGTCAATTCCTTCTGACAGCAGTTCTTTATGCAGAGTCTTCTGGAACGCTTCGATAAATCCCACACGTTCTGTGCGCTTCTCCTTCAGTGTTTGTGCGATTTCCGCATAGGTCTTTGGCTCCGAATAGCGGAATGACAGGTCCTCAAGTTCCCACTTGAGTTGCCATACGCCGAGGCGATTGGCGAGCGGCGCATAGATCTCACGCGTTTCGAGTGCCAGGGCCTCCCGTACAGCTTGATTTGCGTGCTTGGCCTGGCGGAGCCGATACAGCTGGTCAGCGATACGAACCAGGACAAGGCGCACGTCGGATACCACGGCGAGTAGCATCTTGCGGAGCGTCTCGGATTGCTGCACGGCCAGTGCCTCCCCCGGCTGCCAGTGCTGGGGCAAAGAGAACTGATCGAGCTGTTTTATACCGAGAATAAATCGAGAAAGATCTTTTAAATTATTGTTATTAAGAGAAATAAGGCTTATCAACTCGTCTCGGAACAGCGGGTACACGTGTATCGCTGCCAGGATATTGGCGGGCAGGCCAAGTGGCTCAACAATGGCCGCGATGGCCTTGCCCTCGGCGATACAGTCTCGCTGGCCGTCCTTATCCGGCAAGCTGCCGAGATATTCGTCCACAATGGCAACGATACCCTCGCGGGCCGAGTTTTCAGCACTGGTAGCTGACATGGAGAAAGATTCTTCTTAAGTGCCGTGCGTGGAAATACCCGTTATCATACGCGCTGTTTCGAAGCGCCAGGCGCTCGAAACTTGATATTGGGCATTCTACAAGCAGGAAACCATGGCAGGACATAGTAAATGGGCGAATATTCAGCACCGCAAGGGCGCCCAGGATAAGAAGCGCGGCAAGCTTTTTACCAAGCTGATTCGCGAGATAACGGTAGCGGCCAAGATGGGCGGGAGCGACCTCGACGCCAATCCGCGGCTGCGCCTGGCGATAGACAAGGCCAAAGGCCAGTCGATGCCGAAGGACAACATCGAACGGGCGGTCAAGCGCGGTGCCGGCGAGACAGACGGTGCGGACTACATTGAGATTCGTTACGAGGGCTATGGCCCGGGTGGCACAGCCGTCATGGTCGATTGTCTGACTGACAACCGAAATCGAACCGTGGCCGACGTCCGTCATGCGTTTACGAAGTTCGGCGGTAACCTGGGTGCCGATGGATCAGTGAATTACCTGTTTAACGAGGTTGGTCAGCTGATGTTCCCCGAGGGCAGTGACGAGGATACGGTCATGGAGGCCGCTATCGAGGCGGGCGCCGAGGACGTGATTGCCGATGACGACGGCTCTATCGAAGTTCTGACCTCGCCGGGCGACTTCGAGCAGGTGCGAGACGGTATGGTCGCAGCAGGTCTTGAAGCCGAATCCGCACAGGTCACCATGCGAGCGTCCACGAGCGCAGCATTGGGCGTCAAAGAAGCCGGCTCGATGATCAAGATGCTCGAAATGCTTGAAGACCTCGATGATGTACAGGAAGTGTATTCGAACGCCGATATCGGCGAAGACATACTGGCGCAGCTTTGAAATCCACTCGCATACTCGGCATAGATCCAGGTTCGCGCCTGACCGGGTTCGCCATCCTCGATTTTCAAGGCGATACGCCGTCATACGTAACGAGCGGTACTGTGAAAAGTACGGACGGCGGCTTTGCCGACCGCTTGCGCCAGATCTTCGAATCTGTTGGCCGCCTGGTCGAGGAATATCGACCGGATATCGTCGCCATCGAAAGTGTCTTTATGCATAAGAACGCCGGAAGCGCGCTGAAGCTCGGCCATGCACGATCCGCGGCACTTTGCGCGACGTTCGCGTACGATGTCGACGTATTCGAGTACGCACCGCGAGAGATCAAGCAGGCCGTGGTTGGGACGGGAGCGGCGACGAAAGAGCAGGTGCAACATATGGTGGTGTCGATCCTGAAGCTCGACGGTACACCCGCGCCCGATGCCGCGGACGCGCTGGCGGCGGCGCTTTGCCATGGCAATCAGCGTCGTGTTCATGCACAGCTTGGTACCGGCAACCGGATTGCGGGACTGCGATGATTGGGTCATTGCGCGGTCGTTTGGCAGGCAAGCAGGCGCCTCATATCGTGCTCGAGTGTAATGGCGTGGGCTACGAGATCGAAACGCCGATGTCGACATTTCTCGATCTGCCGGAGTCCGGTACGGAAATGTTCCTGTACACGCATCTGCTTGTTCGGGAAGACGCACAGATTCTGTACGGCTTCGCGACCGAAGATGAGCGGGCGCTTTTCAGAACCTTGCTCAAAGTAAATCGCGTCGGTGCCAAAATGGCGCTGGGAGTCCTGTCAGCCATGACCGCCAGCGATTTTCGTCGCTGCGTCGAATACGAGGACTCGGCGATGCTATCCAAGGTGCCGGGCATCGGCAAAAAGACCGCGGAACGCCTCATCATGGAAATGCGCGACAAGGTCGACAAGGTCGGTACCCCGTCGTTACCGGGTGAGAAGGTTGCGGTAGACGCCAACTCCCGCTCAGAAGCCTTTGATGCTTTGGTTGCGCTCGGCTACAAAGCAAACGAAGTCAACAAGCTGCTTGGCACGCTCGACACAGACGACAAATCGGCCGAAGACATTATTCGCCAGGCACTGAAAAGGGCGGCAACATAAATGGCAGGCGTTGAACACGACAGACTGACGACGGCCGAGCCGGTCGCGGATGACAAGGCCTTTGATCGCGCCATACGGCCCAAGAAGCTTGCCGACTACCACGGACAACCGGCCGTCAGCCAGCAGATGGGCGTGTTCATCGAGGCAGCCAGGCGGCGTGAGGAGGCGCTCGATCATCTTCTGATCTTTGGACCGCCAGGGCTTGGCAAGACAACACTGGCTCATATCGTTGCGAATGAGATGGGTGTCAGCCTGCGCCAGACATCGGGGCCCGTACTCGAGCGGCCGGGAGATCTCGCCGCAATCCTGACGAACCTCGAACCGAATGACGTCCTGTTCGTCGACGAGATTCACCGCTTGAGCCCCATTGTCGAGGAAGTACTGTATCCGGCCATGGAGGACTTCCAGCTCGACATTATGATCGGCGAAGGGCCGGCGGCACGCTCGATCAAGCTGGATTTGCCACCATTTACTCTCGTCGGGGCGACGACTCGCGCCGGATTGCTGACGTCGCCCTTGCGCGATCGTTTCGGGATTGTGCAGCGCCTCGAGTTCTACGCGGACGGAGATCTTGAAGGAATTACGCGACGATCTGCCGGGATCCTGAATCTACCTATAGAGGACGCCGGCGCGACAGCCATTGCGACTCGCTCACGTGGAACACCGCGCATAGCGAACCGCCTGTTGCGACGCGTACGGGATTTTGCGGAAGTGGAGGGCGATGGTGTTGTTACCG
>JAACFG010000149.1 GCA_009937605.1 Gammaproteobacteria bacterium
GTTCCTATCTCCAGGGCGTGTTCTGGCACAGCCACGAGATGATGTTCGGCTTCATTGCGGCAGCCATGACGGGCTTTCTGTTTACGGCCGTGCGGAACTGGACCGGAATGCCAACACCGGCAGGTGCGATGCTCGGGCTCATCGCATTGCTCTGGATACTGGCGCGTGTACTGTTTCTCGCCGGGCCAACAACCCTCGCGATCGCACTCGACCTGGCTTTTCTACCCATAGTTGCGGCTGGCGTTGCCATTCCGATTCTTCGCAGTCGCAATAAGCGCAATTACAAAGTCCTCGGGATTCTCGCCGTGCTGTGCACCTTGCATTTCGTCTTTCACCTGGCGCTGGCGGGCGAGCTACCTGCCTGGCTGTCGCGTACGTCGTTGCTCGCTGCCGTCGACACCGTGGTCATTCTGTTTGCGTTGGTCGGCGGCCGGGTGATTCCGGCGTTCACGCGCAATGCCGTGGCCGGATCCGATCCGGTTCACAAGCCATGGCTGGAGGTATGTGCGTTCGGGTTGCTCATTCTGATAGCAGCAATGACGTTGCTGGGGGGGTCGGTCGCGTTTGCGCCCTGGGTGCCGGTAACCGTGCTGCTGCTCGCTGCGGCGGCTCACGCGCTGCGACTGGCTTATTGGCAGCCGCAATTAACGCTCGATAAGCCCCTGTTATGGATGATGCCGGTCGCGTATTCCTGGTTGCCGCTTGCGCTGTTGTTGCGCGCTCTGTCGAGCTTCGCAATTGTCGTGCCCGGCACGTGGATTCACGCACTGACCGCGGGCGCGCTCAGCAGTTTGATCGTCGCAATGATGATGCGCAGCAGCCTGGGCCATACCGGGCGAACGCTGATTGCGAGTCGCGCCGACATTGCATCGTTCATGCTGCTTCAGTTTGCGGCAATTCTCAGGGTCATTGCGGGTATGACCGGCAGCTACCGCGCGGTCATTATTGCGTCGGGCGCGGTCTGGATGCTCGCGTTCCTGGTGTTCTTGCTGCGCTACGCCCCGATGCTTTTGCGGCCACGGGTTGACGGTCGGCCAGGCTAGGTAATCGCCTGCAGAATGAGCTCTGACCACGGTGTCCGGCAGTGATCCATACCGTGACGGGCGTTCCAGCGATGAAACGTGCTTCTCGCACGATGAAACGTGCATATAACTGATTCGCTCGGTCTATAATCGGCCGGTGAATCTTGACGAACTATTCCGCGACCGGGGTCGCTTATTCCGGATCCTGAATATTGCTGGCTGGACCGGTTATGCGCTGGCCGCCTGGCTGGGCGCGCTCGCGCACGAGAAACCCGAGGCCTACTTCGCTGTCATAGCTGCAGCGGCGGCCAGCGGATTCCTGGCGACGCTGGTTATGCGCTTGTTGTATCGGGCCATGTGGTCGCGGTCCGTCGTTGCCCTCGGGACGACGATGTTGGCGACGAGTTACTTTGTTGCGTTCTTCTGGCAGTGGCTGCGCAACGTTCTGTATTACGACTGGGTCAAGAACAACTGGCAGCCCGAGCACCTGATGGATTACGTCGGCGGCGTGCTCGGGTCTTTCTACATCATGCTGTGTTGGAGCGGCTTGTACCTCGGCATCAAGTATTATCTGCAATTGCAGGAACAGACCGAGCAGACACTCAAGGCGGTCGCCGCCGCGCACCAGGCGCAGCTGAAGATGCTGCGCTACCAGTTGAACCCGCATTTCCTGTTCAACACGCTGAACGCAATTTCCACGCTGATACTCGACGGGGCCAACAATACGGCTAACCAGGCCGTGAGCCGGCTGAGCGATTTCCTGCGTTATACGCTCGACAACGACCCGATGAGCCGCGTGACGCTCGGCTCGGAACTCGACGCAATCGATCTTTACCTGGAAATTGAGAAAGTACGATTTGGTGACCGGCTGGTCATTGAGAAAGACATTGACGAACGTGCATTGGACGCGCTCGTGCCGAGCCTCATTCTGCAGCCGATGATCGAGAATGCAATCAAGTACGCGATAACGCCCAGCGAAGACGGCGGCACGTTACGCATATCGGCGCGTGTGCAACACGGCACGCTTATTTTGCAACTGTCGGATACCGGGCCCGGGCTTGGCAACGGCAATAACGGCCAGAAGTCGAGCGGCGTTGGCCTCAAGAACACTCGTGAACGCCTGCAGCAGCTTTACGGTGACGAACAGGCATTTACCCTGGCACCCAATGAACCGAGTGGCCTGACCGTGACGATAAACCTCCCGTTCGAGGCCAGGGATGCTTAGGGCGCTGATCGTTGACGATGAGGAGCTGGCTCGCCGCGGCCTGGAGATTCGGCTCGCAAGCTTTGACGACATCGAAATCTGTGGCCAGGCTCGAAACGGCCGCGAAGCACTTGTTGCTGTTCGCGAACATTCGCCGGACCTGATGTTTCTTGATGTCCAGATGCCCGGGATGGATGGTTTCGAGGTACTCCGGCAGATGTCGGGCAGCGTCATGCCCGATGTCGTCTTTGTCACCGCGTACGATGAATTCGCGCTGCAGGCTTTTGACGCAAACGCACTCGACTACCTGCTGAAGCCCATCAATGACGATCGTCTCCGCGAAGCGATCGAGCGTGTGCGCAGGCACCGGGAGGCGAAGCAGGCCGACGAACAACGCAACAGGCTGCTCAAGTTCGTCTGTGAATTGACCGGCCGCGAACTCACGCTCGAGTCAGCCCTCGAGGCGGCGACGGGCGAACACCAGGACTACCCGAAGCGTATCGCCATTCGTGATGGCGCGGAGACCAATTGTGTCGATGTCGACTCCATTGACTGGGTAGACGCGGCGGGTGATTACATGTGCGTTCATTCCAGCGGTGACACGTTTGTCCTGCGAGGGACCATGAAGCACCTTGAAAACCTGCTCGATCCCGAGACGTTCGTGCGCGTACATCGCTCGGCAATCGTCAACCGGCATCGTGTGACGTCCATGCGTCCGCATCGTAACGGCGAGTATTTCCTGCAGCTTGGAGACGCGACCGAGCTCAAACTGAGCCGCAAATACAAAGACAATCTCGAACGCCTGGCTAATCACGTCTAGCGATATGTGACGCGGTTTGCACCGCTCGTCGCAGGATAGACACCCCTCGTCGCAAGCGACGCAACCATTCCGAATTCCCGCTCCTCTAATGGGTATTGCGTGACCGCACCTGGGGATTCGTCATGACAAAACGACTGCTAATTGTTGCGATGCTGTTGCTGTTCGCGACCGAAGCGCTAGCGAACTACAGCGTAAATGGAGAGCGTAAATCCTTTGAGATTCGTCGCACTGATTCGCCACCGGTAATCGACGGGGTGCTCGACGATGCGGTCTGGGAGGACGCTGCGTTTGTTGATGACTTTCACCAGACGGCGCCGACCAACGGAGCGGCGCCAACTGAGCGAACCGTCGTTCGCGTCACTTATGACGATGAGTTTCTCTATATTGCTGCAAATCTGCAGGATAGTGATCCCGCAGCGATACAAGCCAAACAGCTAATCCAGGGAAAGATGTTTTACTCGGACGATCGCTTCTGGGTGACGCTCGACAGTTTTAATAACAAGCGCAATGACTACTTTTTCCAGGTCAACGCCAACGGCGTTCGTCGCGACGCCTTGCGCGAGAACAATGCTCGTTTTATCGACGAGTGGGAAGCGATCTGGCACGCTGAATCGCAGGTGCATGAAAACGGTTGGGCGACCGAGATCGCTATTCCGTTCAAGTCCATATCGTTCGCACCCGATTCCGATACCTGGGGCATTAACTTCGGGCGCGGCATCGTGCGCAAGCAGGAGTACGATTTGTGGTCATCGTACGAACGCCAGGACTGGCCGGCCTACGGTGGCGAAGTCACCGGGATCAGTGAAATCGAGCAGGGCCTGGGGCTGGACGTCGTGCCGTCGGTTACCGCCAGCCGAAGCAAGGACAGGGTTGCTGGCGTAGAGACCAACGGTGTTGAACCGTCCCTGGATATTCGCTACCGAATAACGCCGTCCCTGAGCGCGACGTTCACGTTCAACACCGATTTCTCGACAGCAGAAGTCGATGAACAGCAGGTTGCGCTCGATCGCTTCTCCCTGTTCTATCCGGAGAAACGGGACTTCTTCCTGCAGGACGCCGGTATTTTCGAGTTCGGCAATATCAACACCAATGGCCGGCCATTCTTCTCGCGGCGTATCGGCCTCAGTGAAGACGGTGAGGAGGTTGGCATCATTGCCGGTGCGAAGCTCACTGGGCGCGTCGGTGACTTCAGCGTCGGTGCGTTGGCAATACGCCAGGAGGCTTATGAGGACATAACGGCCAAAGACCTGTTTGTCGCACGTGGTTCCTACAACGTGCTGGACGAGTCTTCGGTAGGGTTCATCGTGACGCATGGCGACCCGACATCAAATGAGTCGAACGCGGTAGTTGGTGTCGATTTCCTGTACCGCAACAGCGACGGTCCATTCGGAGAGATCCTGACCGGCAAGTTCTGGGCACAGCAGAGCGAGTCGTCGGACCTTGACGGTGATGATCAGGCATTCGGCGCCAATTTCGAGATACCGAGTGACAAGTTATCCGTGTACGTGGATCTGCAGAATATTGAGGAGAACTTTCGGCCGGCGCTCGGCTTTGTCAACCGGGAGGGAATTCGTCGCATCGCCACCGGTACGCGCTACCGGACACGGCCGGAGACAGGATATTGGCGGGCTATCAATCACCGCGTCGACTATTACCTGACGACGGATATGGACGGAAATACGTTATCGGAGAGGATCGCTATCGAGCCGGTTGGCCTCTATTCCAATGAGGACGATTACGTGTTCCTGCGCTGGAGTCGCCAGAGAGAGGCTGTACTTGAAGACTTCGAGTTATTTGACCGCCTGAACGTGCCGGCCGGTGAATACGAGTTCGACCGCTACCGCGCGCAGATCAGAACCGGTGTGCAGAGGCCGCTACGGGTAGAACTCACGGTTGAGAATGGTGGCTACTTCGACGGTACTCGCCTCATGAAATCAGTCGAGTTGCAGTGGCGCCAGTCCGAACACCTGTTCCTTGGATTGGCGTACATGGAGAACGACGTCGATCTTTCGAGCGGTAGTTTCAAGTCCCGTTTGGCCAGCGTGAGGACGGATATTGCGTTCAATTCACGGTGGTCGTGGGCCAATCTTGTGCAATTCGACAATACGGCCGAGGTCGCGGGCATCAACAGCCGGCTGCGCTACCTGCCGGAGGCTGGCAAAGAGATTGTCCTGGTCCTGAACCACGGCGCCACGATCAACCCGGACAACTCGTTCTCTGCCACGGACAGTGACCTGAATCTCAGGGTCTCCTACATCTTTCGCTATTGAGCAATGATCCGGCGATGATGGCGCGCCGTACTTCGCTGCGCTTTCCTGCTTGACGCTGGTAAACGTTCACATCGATACTCCGTCGTCAATGAGGAGCTCAACGATGAACATTGCTGCTCTGGCAAAACAATTCGATGAAGAAGGCTACATCGTTGTCGAGGATTTCTTCGACGATGGGCTGATGGAGCATCTCGACTGTGTAATTCGGGCGTATTACGGCGACAACCCGGACTTCTGGCACAACGAAGAATTCCTCGAAAAGTCACATACAGAAGTCGTTCCCTGGTTTCCTCAGCGCGAAGGTAATCATGACTTCGACTCAATCGAACAGGACGAGCGTCTGCAGCAACTAACCAATGAGGTTATTGGCGCAGATTGGAATTCACAGTACTGCATGGTCATGTTCTCCAAGCAGGGTACGGCCGGGCAGGCGTGGCACCAGGACTGCCCGCCGGACGATCCGTCGAGACACAATCTCAATCGCCTTGTGTACACGAGCGACATTGTTGACGAAATCGGCGGGCAAACCGTCGTAGTCCCGGGTTCGCATAAACATGGCGAGTTACCGGCAGGTGACCCCACTGGGGAATTTGACGACCAGGTCGTACTGCGGCCAAAGAAAGGCACGCTCGTGATTCTTCACGGCCACACCTGGCATCGCGTGATGCCGATCAAGGGAAGCGATCGATTCTCTACCAATTACCGTGCGGCACCGGCGGGAACGCCCGACGACGTTACAGACGTTTGCGTCTATCGCAATATGCGTTACCGTTTTTCGGATTCGAGTGTAATTGAGGAACGCGTGACTCAGGCCTGAAACTTCGAGCGAATCAGGTCCATGTGTTGCTGGAATTGCAGGCTCGCAGAAAGCGGCATGATCTCCGATTGTTTGCACCCCGCCAGCAAGTCGGAGTTAACGGCTTCGATTTGGTAATCGAAGCCGTTCGTCGTTCGGCCATCGGCGAAACGGTCTACCATTTCATCGAGTGCCCACAGCTGACATTCATTGGCGCACCAGAAATTCGGGATCGCGACATACGCGTGCTCACCAATGATATAGGCCCAGTTCTGCAACTTGGCCCGGAAGGACGTGCCGAGCGTTGCGACAAAGTCGTCATAGTTGAAGATCGCCGCAACATCGTCCTCGACTCCGTTCGGCGCATGGCGTGAAACCACGGAGATGTCGATCGGATTCCGACCCGCGAACAGGGCAGCCAGTGCGACCGGGTAGACGCCCATCTCGAGCAGGCAGCCGCCGGCAAGCTCGGCGTTGTATTCGCGCTTGTCGGCCGCATAGACCAGCGGGTAACCAAAGTCGGCCTTGATCTGCACGATCTTGCCAATGCGTCCCGCATCGACCCATTCTTTCGCCTTGCGAACAGCCGGCAGGAACCACGTCCACATCGCTTCCATCAGGTAGCTGGAGGATTTGTTCGCGATGTCGATCAGCGCCTGGCATTCAGCGGCGTTGACGGTGATCGGTTTCTCGCACAACACGGCTTTGCCCGCTCGGAGCGCGTCCCCGGCATTCTGCAAATGCAGTGTGTGTGGCGTCGCGACATAGACAGCGTCAACGTCCGGGTCCGCGTACAGTGCCGCGTAGCCGCCGCAGGAACCCGGGGCCCCATACTGGTCGGCAAATGCGCGAGCCGCGTCGCCATTGCGCGCTGCGACGGACTGCAACACGCCGTTTGATGTCGCCGACATGTCTTGCGCGAACGTATGGGCGATGCGTCCAGCCCCGACGATTCCCCAGCGTACTTTGCTCATGGTCAGATCCTGGTCGTTCGAGAGGGTCGGTCAAAGCATCCCGGCAATCGTCAGGGGTTGCTGGCAGGCTCCGCAGCCTCAGTGCAGGTGCAACGCATATTGCGGACCTTGACGCGCAAAAGGTCGGTATCGTCGCCGATCGGGTAACGGCGATTAACGACGACGGAAGCGTCGTCTTCCCGGCTCCAGGTCTCGGGGAACTTCAATTTTTCTGACGCTTCCGCACCGTCGGCACGAATAGTCACTTCGACGACAAACTTGCCCGAAGATGCGGCGCAATCATGGTTGTCGATCGTCGCCTCAAGCTGGGCCTCCGGGCCGCGCTGGAAGTAATCGACGGATGCTGTGGCAGCGCAATGATTTGTTTGCGACTCCATTTTCATTTCGATCGTCTTCGAGAATTCCACCGAATTTGCCTTGGTCTCGCCGGCAAGGGCTGCCGCTGACGCAAGCAATAGCAATAACACCATCAGTCGACCCATTGTTGTTTCTCCGTAGCGTGTTTTCCGACCAGTGTACCCTTTATGCCGGGCGCTCGACGCGGCTAGCCGGGCTGACCCCAGAAAGGACGCTCTGGCAGGGTAACAATACCCTTGTTGTAGTGCAGTCCGCCGGTCCGGTCCGTCCTGATCAGTAGCGGCCCATCGATATCGACGAAGTCGCATAGTTGCGCGATCACGTGATGCGGTGCCATCGCTAATGACGTGCCGCCCATGCAGCCAACCATCAGCGCAAGCCCGCGCGCTCGCGCCGCGTGCGCGAGTTCGAGACCGTGGGTCAGGCCGCCGGTCTTATCGAGCTTGATGTTGATCATCTGGTAGCG
>JAACFG010000150.1 GCA_009937605.1 Gammaproteobacteria bacterium
GAATCGTTCAACGTACTGGTCAAGGAAATTCGTTCCTTGGGCATCAACATTGAGCTGGAGACAGACTAATGAAAGATCTCCTGAAGCTTTTCAAGTATCAGAACCCGGTTGACGACTTCGATGCAATCCGCATCGGCCTGGCGTCTCCCGATATGGTCCGGTCCTGGTCGTTTGGTGAAGTGAAGAAACCTGAAACGATTAACTACCGTACGTTCAAGCCTGAGCGTGATGGCCTGTTTTGCGCCAAGATCTTTGGCCCAATCAAGGACTACGAGTGCCTGTGCGGCAAGTACAAGCGCCTGAAACACCGTGGAGTAGTCTGCGAGAAGTGCGGCGTCGAGGTCACACAGACCAAGGTCCGTCGCGAGCGCATGGCGCACATTGAACTGGCCAGCCCGGTTGCACATATCTGGTTCCTGAAGTCACTGCCATCACGCATCGGTCTAATGCTCGACATGACGCTGCGCGAGATCGAGCGTGTCCTTTACTTCGAGGCCTTTGTGGTCGTCGAGCCGGGCATGACCGAGTTGGAGCGTGGTCAGCTCATGACCGACGATATGTACCTCGATGCGCTTGAGCAGTATGGCGACGAGTTCGATGCCCGCATGGGCGCCGAGGCTGTTCGCGAAATGCTCATGACGATCGACCTGCAACGTGAAATCCTGCAGGTTCGAGAAGACATGGGGGCTACGCGTTCAGAGACCAAGATCAAGCGTCTGTCCAAGCGACTGAAACTGATCGAGTCATTCGTCGAGTCGGGCAACAAGCCGGAGTGGATGGTCCTGACGGTCTTGCCTGTGCTGCCGCCGGATCTGCGTCCGCTGGTTCCGCTGGATGGTGGTCGTTTTGCCACGTCGGATCTCAATGATTTGTACCGTCGCGTTATCAACCGTAACAATCGCCTGCGTCGCCTCCTCGAGCTGAATGCTCCGGATATCATTGTTCGCAATGAGAAGCGCATGCTGCAGGAGTCGGTTGACGCTCTGCTGGATAACGGCCGTCGCGGCCGGGCAATCACGGGCACGAACAAACGCCCGCTGAAGTCGCTCGCCGACATGATCAAAGGCAAGCAGGGTCGATTCCGCCAAAACTTGCTCGGCAAGCGCGTCGACTACTCGGGCCGTTCCGTAATCGTTGTTGGGCCAACGCTTAAGCTGCACCAGTGCGGCCTGCCGAAGAAGATGGCACTTGAACTCTTCAAGCCGTTTATTTTCTCGAAGCTGCAATTGCGTGGTGAAGCGACGACGATCAAGGCTGCCAAGCGACTGGTTGAGCGCGAGGGTGCGGAAGTCTGGGATATTCTCGAAGAGGTTATTCGTGAACACCCGGTCATGCTGAACCGCGCGCCGACTCTTCACCGCCTTGGTATCCAGGCGTTCGAGCCGGTACTCATCGAAGGCAAGGCTATCCAGCTGCACCCTCTCGTGTGTACGGCGTTTAACGCTGACTTTGACGGCGACCAGATGGCTGTACACGTGCCGCTATCGATTGAGGCGCAGCTTGAAGCTCGTGCCCTGATGATGTCGTCGAACAACATTTTGTCGCCGGCCAACGGTGATCCAATCATCGTCCCGTCGCAGGACGTCGTACTGGGTCTTTACTACATGACTCGCACGAAAGTGAATGCGCAAGGCGAAGGGATGATCCTCGCGAGCCTTGATGAGGCACGTCGTGCCTTTGAAACCGGCGCCGCGGAACTTCAGGCGCAGGTAAAAGTCCGGGTCACGGTCCACGAAGCAAACGAAGACGGCGAGCTCGAGGAAGTAACGAAAATCCTCGATACGACGGTCGGACGTGCATTGCTGTCGGACATTTTGCCGAAGGGTATGGAGTTCACGCATATCAATCGAGCGATGTCGAAGAAGGCGATCTCGAACGTCATCAACGCGTGCTACCGCCAGCTTGGTCTCAAGAAGACAGTCGTATTTGCTGACCGGTTGATGTATACGGGCTTCCGTCTCGCGACGCAGGCCGGTATCTCGATCGGCGTGAATGACATGGTCGTCCCGGAGAACAAGGAATCGATCCTTGCTGCGGCGGAGACCGAGGTTAAGGAAATCCAGGACCAGTATGGTTCGGGTCTCGTGACCGATGGCGAGCGTTACAACAAGGTTGTCGACATCTGGTCGCGGACCAACGAGCAGATCGCCAAAGCGATGATGGATAAGCTCGGCTCGGAAACTGTCAAAGATGCCAAGGGCAAGAAGGTCGAGCAGGAATCGTTCAACTCGATTTACATGATGGCCGACTCCGGTGCTCGTGGTTCGGCCGCGCAGATTCGCCAGCTCGCTGGTATGCGTGGTCTGATGGCCAAGCCGGACGGCTCGATTATCGAGACGCCGATTACGGCTAACTTCCGCGAAGGTCTTGACGTTTTGCAGTACTTTATCTCGACTCACGGTGCTCGTAAGGGTCTCGCTGACACGGCACTCAAGACCGCCAACTCGGGTTACCTGACGCGTCGCCTCGTCGATGTTGCTCAGGACCTCGTGGTCACCGAAGTGGATTGTGAAACCCGCAACGGTGTAGCGATGGCGCCGATCGTCGAAGGCGGCGATATCGTCGAGCCTCTGACCGAGCGTGTATTGGGTCGTGTACTGGCAGAGCCGGTGATGATTCCGGGTTCTGACAAGGTCGCGTTTGATGCGGGCACGATGCTCGACGAAGCAACCGTGCAGCGTCTCGAAGAGCTCTCGATTGATAACGTGATCGTTCGCTCTCCGATTACCTGTGAAATCCGCTACGGCGTGTGCTCGCAGTGTTATGGCCGTGACTTGGCCCGTGGCCACCGCATAAACATCGGTGAGGCTGTTGGCGTAATTGCAGCTCAGTCGATTGGTGAGCCGGGCACACAGCTGACGATGCGTACCTTCCATATTGGTGGTGCGGCATCCCGTTCTGCAGCGATCAACAACATTGAAATCAAGTCGAACGGTATTGCGAAGCTTCTGAACATCAAGACAGTTGCCCACCACAAGGGCTACCTGGTTGCCGTTTCACGATCCGGTGAAATCTCGGTGGTTAACGAGTTGGGCCGCGAGCGCGAGCGTTACAAGGTTCCTTATGGCGCGACTATCACGATTCAGGACGGGGCCGAAGTCAAGCAAGGCCAGATCGTCGCGAACTGGGATCCGCATACCCACCCGGTAGTTACGGAAGTGGAAGGCAAGATCAAGTTCGAGGATTTCATCGACGGCATTACGGTTACCGAGCAAGTCGACGAGTTCACTGGACTGACCAGCATTGTCGTACTCGATCCGAAGAGTCGCGGAGGGGCAGGCAAGGATCTGCGCCCGGTGGCAAAACTGATCGATGACGAAGGCAACGAAATCTGCTTCGCTAACACCGAAATCCCGGCCGTGTACGCATTGCCAGTCGGTGCCATCATCTCGATGGCTGACGGCGCGAAGGTCTCGGTGGGCGACGTTATTGCACGTATCCCGCAGGCGTCTTCCAAGACTCGTGATATTACGGGTGGTCTGCCGCGTGTCGCCGACTTGTTCGAAGCGCGCAAGCCGAAAGATCCGGCGATCATGGCGGAGCACACGGGTACGGTGAGCTTCGGTAAGGAGACCAAGGGCAAACGTCGTCTCGTCATTACGGATGAGGCGGGCGAGAGTTACGAGGAGCTGATTCCGAAGTGGCGCCACCTCAACGTGTTCGAAGGTGAGCAGGTTGCACGGGGTGAGATCATTGCGGACGGTGAGCCGAACCCGCACGATATCCTGCGCCTTCGTGGCGTCGAGAATCTGGCCGATTACCTTGTTCGCGAAATCCAGGATGTTTACCGTCTGCAGGGCGTGAAGATAAATGACAAGCACATCGAGGTGATCATTCGCCAGATGCTGAGAAAGGTCATTGTTGCCACGCCAGGCGAGAGCAACTACCTGCGCGGCGAGCAGATCGACAAGGCACGTTTCCTCGAAGAGGCCGAGCAACTCCAGGCCCAGAGCAAGGAAGAGCTGACCGCGGACCCTGTGTTGCTGGGTATTACGAAGGCATCGCTGGCGACCGAGTCGTTCATTTCGGCTGCATCGTTCCAGGAAACGACCCGTGTTCTGACCGAAGCGTCGGTTCGTGGCTTGCGCGACGAGCTTCGCGGGCTCAAGGAGAACGTTATTGTGGGTCGCCTTATCCCGGCGGGCACCGGCTTCGCACACCACGCCGAGCGTCGGCGCACGCGCGAGCAAGATTTTGCCGATCAACTCAAAGAGCTCGAGGAGAATCAGCTGGCGGAGGCTTCGGCAGCCGAGGCTGTTGAGGAAGCAGCTGAGGCTGTTGAGGAAGCAGCCGAGTCTGAGGCGGAGGCAGTAGCGGATGTTGTTGCGGCTGCTGAGGCGGATGCCGCACCCGAGAGTGGCGAAGAAACAAAAACCGCTTAGTAAAAACAATAACTTAGCGGCCGTGGCTGGCTGAGAGCGATGCCTGCTTGACACTGTGTCTCGCGCATCACTAAAATGCCCGCCCTTGACCCCGGGGCTAGCCGCAAGGCTGGCCCCGAATATTTAAGGGCTCGTCCGTAAGGACGAGCCTTATATTTCCCGATCACTGGCGTGAGAGACGTCCAGCGGCCGGGTGCGCGCGTTTATTTCGGCGCACAAAGATAAAACAGCTAAGCTTTATTCTGTAACCAGACAAGAGAAGAGAAGGCCCATGGCCACAGTGAATCAGTTAGTACGTAAGCCTCGCGCAACAAAGCGTGTGAAAAGTGCGGTTCCGGCGCTCGATGCCAGCCCGCAGAAACGCGGTGTTTGCACGCGTGTGTACACGACGACGCCGAAAAAGCCGAACTCGGCCATGCGGAAGGTTGCTCGCGTCCGCCTGACGAACGGCTTCGAAGTAACAAGTTACATCGGCGGCGAAGGCCACAACCTGCAAGAGCATAGTGTTGTGTTGATTCGCGGCGGTCGAGTTAAAGATCTTCCAGGTGTGCGTTATCACACCATTCGCGGCACGCTTGACTGTGCCGGCGTCTCGGATCGTCGGCAGGGCCGTTCAAAGTACGGCACCAAGCGTCCGAAATCTTAAATAGAACCAACAGAGCATCGTAGGAGCGCGCCTTGCGCGCGACAATCGAACTTAGAGAGAACAAATGTCCAGAAGAACACAGGCACCGAAGCGTACGATCCTTCCTGATCCGAAGTACAAGAGCGAATTGCTCGCGAAATTCATGAACATGATCATGAATGACGGCAAGAAGTCGGTTGCCGAGCGGATCATCTATGGTGCTCTCGATCGCATTTCCGATCGCGAGACGAACACCGGAGAAAAGGCCCTCGAACTGCTGGAGACGGCGCTGGAAAACGTGAAGCCGGTCGTCGAGGTGAAATCACGCCGCGTCGGTGGTGCAACTTACCAGGTGCCTGTCGAGGTTCGACCAGCTCGCCGCCAGACGCTGGCTATGCGCTGGGTAATCGATGCCGCGCGCAGGCGCAGCGAGAAGTCGATGGCACACCGCCTTGCCCACGAACTGCTCGATGCCGCTGAAAACCGCGGCACTGCTGTAAAGAAAAAAGAAGATACGCACCGTATGGCGGAAGCCAACAAAGCGTTCTCGCACTATCGTTGGTAAGCGGCTAATAGTCGTCTTGACCAGAACCTTGTCGTGGCCCGTTCAACACCTATCGAGCGTTATCGCAATATTGGCATCATGGCCCATATTGACGCGGGCAAGACAACGACGACGGAACGTGTCCTCTTTTACACCGGCGTAAGCCACAAGATGGGTGAGGTTCATGATGGTGCGGCTGTCATGGACTGGATGGAGCAGGAACAAGAGCGTGGCATCACGATTACGTCGGCTGCAACGACCTGCTTCTGGAGTGGCATGGACGGCCAGTTCGACGAGCATCGCGTAAATATTATTGATACGCCGGGGCACGTCGATTTCACCATCGAGGTTGAGCGCAGTTTGCGCGTCCTCGACGGCGCGGTCACCGTATTGTGTTCGGTAGGTGGCGTCGAACCGCAAACCGAAACAGTTTGGCGGCAGGGCAACAAGTACGCAGTGCCGCGCATGATCTTCGTAAACAAGATGGATCGTGCCGGCGCCGACTATCTGCGGGTTGTCGAGCAGGTCAGGGAGCGCCTGGGGGCGAACGCGGTACCGATTCAACTGCCGATTGGGGCGGAAGAGAAGTTTGCCGGTGTGATCGACCTGATTCGTATGCGGGCGATCTACTGGGATGAGAGCAACATGGGGACCACCTATGAGGCTCGTGAGATCCCCGAAGAATTGCGTGCGGATGCTGAAGTCTGGCGCGAGAAGATGGTTGAGGCGGCCGCCGAAGGTGACGAGGAACTGCTGGACAAGTTTCTGGAAGATGGCGAGCTGTCGGATGAGCAGATCCGCAAGGGTTTGCGAGCCCGCACATTGTCAAACGAAATCGTGGTGGCGATGTGTGGGTCGGCGTTCAAGAACAAAGGTGTGCAGGCGATGCTCGACGCAGTCATCGACTTCATGCCGTCGCCCGTCGACGTCCCGCCAATTACGGGGCATATCGACGAAGATACGGAAGCGGCGCGCCCGGCTGATGATAATGAGCCTTTCGCAGCGCTGGCGTTCAAGATTGCGACGGATCCCTTCGTCGGCAACCTGACGTTCTTCCGGGTCTACTCAGGGGTGTTGAACTCGGGCGACACGATTTACAACCCGGTGAAAAGCAGGAAAGAGCGCATCGGCCGTATTTTGCAGATGCACTCGAACGATCGGCAGGAGATCAAGGAAGTATTCGCGGGCGACATTGCCGCGGCAGTTGGTCTCAAGGATGTCACGACGGGTGACACGCTGTGCGATCTGAAACAACAGATTACGCTCGAGCGCATGGAGTTTCCGGAGCCGGTTATTTCCGTGGCGGTCGAGCCGAAGACGAAGGCTGACCAGGACAAGATGGGCCTCGCGCTGCAGAAGCTCGCGAAGGAAGACCCGTCGTTCCGCGTCCATACGGACGAGGAGTCCAATCAGACGATCATTTCGGGGATGGGCGAATTGCACCTCGATATCATCGTCGATCGCATGAAGCGCGAGTTCAGCGTTGTGGCCAATGTAGGCAAGCCGCAGGTCGCGTATCGCGAGACGATTCGCAAGACCGTGGAAGAGGAATACAAGTTCATACGCCAGACAGGTGGACGTGGGCAGTATGGTCATGTCTACCTGAGAATCGAACCCGCGGAGGCGGGAAGCGGATACGAATTCGCCAATGAGATCGTTGGCGGCGCGGTGCCGAAAGAGTACATCCCGGCAGTGGATAAGGGCGTGCAGGAGCAAATGGAAAACGGCGTTGTTGCGGGGTACCCGGTCGTCGATGTCAGGGTGACTTTGTACGACGGCTCGTATCACGACGTTGACTCGAGCGAAATGGCGTTCAAGATCGCGGGAAGCATGGGCTTTCGTGAAGGCGCCGCCAAGGCAGACCCGGTACTGCTTGAGCCGATCATGAAAGTCGAGGTGGTGACGCCGGAAGATTACATGGGAGACGTGATGGGCGATTTGAATCGCCGGCGCGGCCTTCCGCAGGGCATGGATGACACGCCGGCGGGCAAAGTCATTCGCGCCGAGGTACCGCTGGCCGAGATGTTCGGTTATGCCACGGACCTGCGCTCAATGAGCCAGGGACGAGCTGTGTACACAATGGAGTTTCAGAAGTACTCGGAAGTGCCGCAGAATGTTGCGGATTTGGTCATGAAAAAGGCAAGTTAAAAAAAACTGAGATAGGGCTATGTCTAAAGAGAAATTTGAGAGAACAAAACCGCACGTTAACGTAGGCACGATTGGTCACGTTGACCATGGCAAGACGACGCTGACG
>JAACFG010000151.1 GCA_009937605.1 Gammaproteobacteria bacterium
AGTACGAACGCCCCACCCCCGCTAACACCAACGACAAAGGGGAACTTCCAGATATTACCGAGCCCGACGGCAGCGCCGACAGCAGCAAGAATGAATGTGAAACCTGAGGACCAGGTTTTCCCGGATGCTTGCGCCATTGTTGTTATCCCCCTTGTTTGGCTGCGCATAGCTTAACGCAATTCTCATTGTTGCTGTTCGTGACGTCAGTCCGGACAGCAATCATCGCTGCCCGTATGCTTTCCGAATGCAGACAGTGAGCGACAACTTCGCCGCGGAAGCAGGCGAAACTCACCGAATCGGGGCGCGGGGCTTTGCCGCGCTCAGCCTGTTCGCGGCCAACGCCGGCATGCTGTTTCTCTATTTCGCATTCGACCTGACCCTGTTCGAAGTGGTGGTCGTGTACTGGTTCGAGGCGCTCTGGGTCGGACTGTACAGCGGCCTCAAGCTGTTCACCGCCTCGCTGTTCGGCGATCCTTTCGAAAATCGCTGGGTCGACATTGGTCCGTTCAGTGCCTTAGTGCTGTCTTTGTACGCGATTGCCAAGGCAGGTTTTGCCTTCCTGTTCCTGATTGTTGTTACTGGCGTTGCTCTTGTCGTCGCGAACGAAGGGCTCACCGGTACGCCGGGCAATGACTTCGTCGTCGAGCAGGGTCCACTCTTGCTGAAATGCTCACTGTTGTTCCTTGTCGGTCACGGCTTGTCGTTCATTGTTAACTTCGTCGTCCTCGGCGAGTTTCGACACGCCCGCTTCAGCACCTTGCTGTGGTTGCCGTTCAAACGCGCGCTCGCGCTATTCATTACGATCGTCGGTGCGCTGACTGCGATGCAGAGCTGGCCAGGGGTTCTCACGTACACGAGCTTCGCCGTTCTACTAATTGCAGTGAAACTCGCCTGGGACTGGTTTCTGCACCTGCGTGAGCGTCATAGCTTTTCGACACGCGGCGTACAGCAAGGCTAGATCTCAGGAAGCGAGCAGCTCATCCAGGCAGGACTCGAAGATGTCCAGCCCCTCGTCGACCAACTCGAACGGAATCGTCAGCGCTGGAAGGAAGCGAATCGCGTTGCCGTTTACACCACAGGACAGCAACACCAGACCGTTCTCATAGGCGGCACCAACCAACGACCTGGTCAGTTCCGCAGCCGGCTTGCCAACCTCGCCATCCTCGACAAGCTCAATGGCCATCATGGCTCCGCGATCACAGCGGATATCGCCGATCGTCTGCGGGTACTTTGCCTGTAACGCTTCGAGTCGCTCCCGGAATCGGGCGCCTATCTGCAGGGCACGCTCGACAAGACCTTCTTCCCTGATCACGTCGATAACCGCCAGCGCCGCCGAACAACCAACGGGTGAACCACCATAGGTTCCACCAAGTCCGCCGGGTAGCGGGGCATCCATGATTTCCGCTTTGCCGGTTACCGCGGCCAGCGGGTAGCCGCCTGCGATACCTTTTGCTGTCGTAATCAGATCGGGCTCGACGCCCGAGTACTCCGACGCAAACAGGCGTCCGGTACGACCGAAACCCGTCTGAATTTCATCAGCGACCAAGACAATGCCGTGATCGTTGCAAATCGCTCGCAACGCACACATAAACTCGTCCGGCGCAGGGTAGAAACCACCCTCACCCTGTACAGGCTCAACGATAATCGCAGCGACATCGGTCGGCGCGATGTCGACCTTGAACAGGTTGTTCAGCGCCTTGATCGAATCGTCCACTGACACACCGTGGTAATCGATTGGAAACGGTGCGTGATAGACCTCACCCGGGAACGGTCCGAACAGGTTCTTATAAGGCGTAATCTTGCCGGTCAGGCCCATAGCCATCATCGTGCGTCCGTGAAAACCACCACTAAACGCAACGACTCCACGACGGCCAGTATAGGCGCGCGCAATCTTCACCGTATTTTCGACTGCCTCTGCGCCTGTCGTTACGAACATCGTTTTCTTCGGCGAGCTGCCAGGGACGAGTTCATTGAGTTGTTCGGCAAGTCGCACCGCTGAATCGTATGGCGTCACCATGACGCAGGTGTGGCTAAAGCGTTCCACCTGCTCTTTCACCGCCGCAACCACGTTGGGATTCGAGTGCCCCGTGTTGCAGACCGCGATGCCAGTACCGAAATCGATATAGCGATTGCCCTCGACATCCCAGAGTTCAGCGTTGCTTGCGCGTTCAACATAGACCGGCGCGATGTTTCCCTGCCCGACTGCCATCGCCGCCAGCTTGCGTTCCTGCCATTCGGCGTTGGTCGTCGGCGCTCCAGTTTCTTTCGGATCAGCGCTCATAGGGGGTCACCTTGTAAATCAGGTTATTCGGAAGACCGCCGATTATGCCATGAGGTCGATCACCAGGGCTGGACCAATGCGGCGCGATCGACTAGTCCAGAGGACGAACACCTGTCGCAATCGCAACTGTCACTTCGGCCAGGACATCGGTCGAAGACACGAGCGGGACGTCGAGCATGTCGGGTGTCAGGACAAGTGGAATTTCCGTGCAGGCCGCAACGACCGCCTGCGCTCCCCTGTCCACAAGTGCAGCCGCAAGAGACCGCATTCCCCGGGCAATCGCCTCGTTCCTGTCCCCGGCCTTGACCGCTGCTACGAGGCGCATCATTTCGGCAACTTCCGTCTCGTCCGGCAGCACGGCTGTCAGTCCTGCCGTGGCGAGCGCGTCCTGGTAAAGGCCTGCCTCAAGACAGCCCGGTGTCGTCAGGACGCCAACGTTCTTGTATTCACGACAGGCATCGACAGTAACCTCAATGATCGACACCAGCGGTATCGACACCGCGCTGCGAACAGGTTGCGCGAACGCGTGCGCCGTGTTGCACGGCATAACAAGAAAGTCCGCGCCGGCTTGCTCCAGGCCTTTTGCCATCGCCGCCATCGCGGGCCCGGGATCCTCACCTTTCCCCGCCCGGGCAGCCTGCCGACTCGGCACCTTGGGATTCTGGTCGACCAGCAGGCGAACATGCTCCTGGTCTGTACTGGCCGGCGTCGCCGCGATGACCCTGGCCATGAAATCGACGGTTGCCTCCGGCCCCATTCCACCGATCACGCCCGCAGTCTTGTCTGTCATACGCCTTGTCCAGTGATTAAAGTTCGCCGCATCGGGGTTATGATTCAGAGTACGCCAACTAAATCGCCAATTCGAGGGGCGCAATATTGACCGGGACTGATCTGCATGAAGACACTCAAGGCATACTGACTGCAGACGATCTTCGTTTTTCCCCGCCCCGGCTCAGTGAAGATCTGCTTGCGCCCTTTCTCCGGGAACATTGGGCGATAGACGGCGAACTCAATCGCCTGCCCGGCGAGCGTGACCAGAACTTCCGTGTTACTACCTCCGATGGCTGCCGGTATGTACTCAAGATCGCGAGCCCCCTCGAGGACCTCGCGTTGGTTGATTTCCAGATCCAGGCCCTGCTGCACCTGGAGAACTCGGACCCCGGCATCCCGGTACCCCGTGTCCGGAGATCACTCGATGGAAACCTGACCGAGACGCTGACGACAGACCGGGGCGATCATCCTGTTCGAGTACTGAGCTGGATTGACGGAGAACGCCTGGAGCACTTTAGTCCTCCATCATCGGGGACGATTGCGCAGGTTGGCGCCCTGCAGGGGCGTATGTGCCGGGCGTTTCAGGGGTTTCGGCATCCGGGCGGCTCGCACTTCATGCCCTGGGATATCCTGAACGGCCTGGTTGTTTCCGAGACGTTGTGCAATGACTACCTGCGTGGCGACCTGGCGGAACGCTGTGCACCTATCCTGACGCACTTGTCGACCATTGCTCTGCCCCGCATGCGACAACTCCCTCACCAGGTCATCCACAATGACGCGCACTCAGGGAACGTGATGTGCGACCCGAATGACCCGGCCACAATCACCGGTGTAATCGACTTCGGTGACTTGCTCTATCGCCCCGTCGTTGTCGACCTCGCAACATCGCTGGCGAGCCTCATGGAAACCAGCGAAGCGCCTGTAGAGGCGAGTGCGACATTGGTGGGCGCCTTCTCGGAGTATGCGGACGTTCCGCCTGAGCAGCTGGAACTGGTTTACGATGCGCTGATGGCGCGAGCGATCCTGATCGTCGAGCTGCTGCAGTTTCGCGCGGAGCATACAGAGGTTGACGCAAGCTTTGTCGACGAAGATATACCCGCCGTCGAACGAGGACTGGAGAGAGCACTTACAATGAATCGCAGCGAGTTTCACGATGCCTTGCAGGACGCGGTATCCATGAGGTCTATCGATGAGTAACGAATCACTGATCGCACGCCGCCAACGTGCGATGGGTCCAGCCTACAGTCATTTTTACAAAGAGCCGCTTTACCTGACGCGCGGTGAAGGCGTCTGGTTGTTCGATAACAAGGACCGCAAATACCTCGACTGCTACAACAATGTGCCGTCCGTCGGACACTGCCACCCTTACGTAGTCGACGCGATAACGAAACAGATCGGTACTCTGAACACGCACACTCGCTATCTGCACCACGCGATCATTGAGTATGCCGAGATGCTCGCCGCAACACTGCCTGGCGATCTCTCAGTGTGCACCCTGGTCTGCACCGGCACGGAAGCCAATGACCTGGCCTACCGCATCGCGCGTACCGTGACAGGAAACGAGGGTGCCATATGCACGGTGGGCGCCTACCACGGAAACTCGACACTCGTTTCCGAGCTCTCGCCCGAATTCGAGCGACTGCGACCACAACCGGACTTCGTCGTCGACGTTGCCGCGCCGGACGCTTACCGCGGCCCCTTCGACGACGCTGACGCCGACTACGTACAAAAGTACGCCGACCTGGTCGATGACAGCATTGCCGAACTGGCGGAGAAAGGCCACAAACCGGCGATGATGATCATCGACTCGATTTACGATGCTGCGGGCGTACATACGCCGCCACCTGAATACCAACAGAAAGTGTACGAGAAGGTCCGCGCGGCCGGTGGCCTGGTCGTTTGCGACGAGGTGCAGTCCGGCCTTACGCGCATGGGCGACAACTACTGGGGATTCATGGACTCAGGAGTGGTTCCGGATATCGTGACAATGGGCAAGCCCATGGGCGCGGGACACCCCTTGGCCGTGGTCGTCACAACACCCGAGATCGCAGCCGGGTTTGCGACGGAATCGGATTACTTCAATACGTTCGGGGGCAATCCCGTTTCGGCCACCGCGGGCAAGGCCGTTCTCGAGGTCGTTGCCCGAGAAAACCTGCTCGCCAATGTAAAGAGAAGCGGCGACTACCTGATCGCCGGGTTCAAAAAACTCGCTGACAAACACGCGTTGATTGGCGACATTCGCGGCAAGGGCCTCTTCCTGGCTGTCGAACTTGTACGGTCCCGGGATACCAGGGAGCCAGCCAGCAGCGAAGCCGCCGCGGTCATCGAACACATGCGAGAGAACGGCGTGTTACTCGCGCTCATCGGACAAGACAGAAATACGCTCAAACTCCGACCACCGCTGGTGTTCACGACCGAGCACGCCGATATCGCGCTTGCCGCGCTGGATGACGCACTCTCAACAGTGGCTCACGCGTAATTCCGACATCACGTCTTAGACGGACCTTGGCAGGTAGCCGAACACGCCTCGCGTGTTCCGTCTTCACCACGTATTTTGATCTGACTGCCAGCTCGGCTATGGATTCGGCTACCTGCCAAGCCCCGTCATGATCATGAAGTGGAGTCAGTGCGCGGAACCGTGATTCGGCTGAAAGAGCGCTGTGGACAACATATCCGAATCCATAGCCGCAGGCGTGTTCGGGTGTGTTGTCCTCAGCGCTCCGTGTGAGGAATGTCGGCTGGTTTGAACGGCCTCCAGGGAGACTACATCTGGGTGCCGCCGGCTGCGGCCAGGTTGCGCCCAAGTTGCATCATGTGCACCTGGTCAGGTCCATCGGCAATTCGAATGGTTCTTGCCGCTGCATAGGCATGCGCGAGGAAGAAGTCCTGGCTGACCCCGGCACCACCGTGAATCTGGATAGCGCGATCAAGCACGGTGCACGCCATCGATGGCGCGACGATTTTGATCATCGCGATCAGGTCTTTCGCGGCCTTGTTGCCGCCCTTGTCCATGCGATCGGCGGCCTTTAGCGTCAGCAGTCGCGCCTGTTCGATCTCACAAGCCGACCGCGCGATATCCTCGCGGACAGACTGTTGCTTGCTAAGTGGTCGACCGAAGGCGATGCGTGACTCGGCGCGCTCGCACATGAGCTCGAGGGCACGTTGGGCCAGTCCGACAAGCCGCATGCAATGATGAATCCGGCCCGGGCCAAGTCGGCCCTGCGCAATTTCGAAGCCCCGGCCTTCGCCTAGAAGCAGATTACCCGCAGGAACACGCACGTTGTCGAAAGTGACTTCGGCATGGCCCTCAGGTGCGTCATCGTAGCCAAATACCTTGAGCGGTCGTTCGACCGTCACGCCATCGGTCCTGGCCGGTACCAGGATCATGGATTGTTGCCGGTAACGGCTCTCATTGTCCGGGTCGGTCTTGCCCATGACGATCATGATCTCGCAGCGATTGCTGCAGGCGCCGCTTGACCACCACTTGCGGCCGTTTATGACGTAGTCCCCGCCATCGCGAACTATCGACGTTTCGATATTGGTCGCGTCCGATGAAGCGACGTCCGGTTCCGTCATGCAAAACGCCGAACGAATTTCGCCGCGCAACAACGGCTGTAACCACTCTTCCTGCTGCGCTGGACTGCCGTAACGGGCAAGTACTTCCATATTGCCAGTATCCGGCGCGCTGCAGTTGAAGACCTCGGAGGCCCAGAGCACGCGGCCCATGAGCTCGGCGAGCGGTGCGTATTCGAGATTGGTCAGTCCCGGGCTGAAATCGGCATAGGTCTGCGGCATGAACAGGTTCCACAACCCCTGCTGCTGCGCTTTGTTCTTGAGTTCGGCGAGGACTTCAGGCGGGGCCCAGCGGTCCCCTTCGTCGACTTGTGCCTCGAAGGCCGCTTCGCGAGGATAGATTTCCTCGTCCATGAACGCCTGAAGCCGATTGCGGAGGTCGTGTACCTTGGGGGAGAATTCGAAATCCATTGGTTCTTCCGGGCAGTCTGTTATCTCGAAGAATCGCACAGTAACGGCCGATCCGAAACAACATGATTGACCTGAAGACATTTGAGGCCGAGTGCCGCGCCGACATCCCGTTGCTCACGGCGATGCAGCTGTCCTTTATTAGCTACGACAAGCTGACGCTGACGATGGAAGCGCCGCTCGCCCCGAACATCAATAATAAGGGTACGGCGTTCGGGGGCAGCATCGCGAGTATCTGCCTGTTCGGTGGGTGGGCCGTTGCCACGCTGGCCTTCATCGACAACGACATCCACAACACCGAGATCGTCGTCTACAAGAATGAAATGACCTTCGAGCGCCCCGCGAGAGGGCACCTGACGATCAAGGCCAGGATCGAGTCAGAGGAATTGCAGCCCTGCCTGGCCCGGCTGCTGGCCAATGATCGCAAGCGCATCCGACTGAACATTCACGTTGACCTTTACCACGACGAGGATCGATGCGCGACGATGGATGGTCTGTACGTGGTCTGGCTGAAAGACTGACGCAGCTAGAACGCCTCGCCCACTCCAAAATAAAATTCCGCGCCATGCTTGCCGACCGCAATGTCTGTGGACAAGCTGATTTTATGCTTTTGCGATAGCACGAATCGCACACCAACTCCGGCAGCCGGTAGCAGATCTTCGCCGAATCCCGAAATGCTCTCGGCCACCTCACCAAACCCGGCAAA
>JAACFG010000152.1 GCA_009937605.1 Gammaproteobacteria bacterium
GTTATCGATGTTACCGACAAGGGATTCCAGGTGGTTGAACTGGCGCCCGGAGTGACGTTTGAAGAAGTTCAGGAAAAGACTGGCGCGCCGATTCTGCCGGCGAGCCAGAGGAACAGGAAAACACAATGACTGACGTATATCTGATCGATGGCATCCGGACTCCGGTCGGCCGCTATGGCGGCGGGCTTGCCCCGGTCCGTACCGATGACCTAGCGGCGATTCCCATCGCGGCATTGATGGAGCGCAACCCGGGTGTTGACTGGGCCGCTGTTGAGGACGTGATGCTCGGCTGCGCCAACCAGGCCGGCGAAGACAATCGAAACGTCGCGCGCATGGCGAGTCTTCTCGCCGGGCTCCCGCAGGAAGTGGCCGCAAGTACGATCAACCGGCTGTGTGGCTCCGGGCTGAACGCGGTGGGCAGCTGTGCGAACGCGATACGTGCCGGCGAAGGCGACCTGATGATCGCGGGTGGCGTCGAAAGCATGTCGCGATCGCCGTTTGTCATCGGCAAGTCCGACAGTGCGTTTGGTCGGTCGCAGACCATGTACGACACGACCATGGGCTGGCGTTTCATCAACAAGAAGCTTGACGCGGAGTACGGCAGCGAAGTGATGCCGCAAACCGCCGAGAACCTTGCGGACGAAAAATCGATTAGCCGCGAAGACCAGGATAAGTTCGCGTTGTGGAGCCAGGAAAAAGCCGCTGCGGCTCAGAAAGACGGCAGGCTTGCCGGCGAGATCACGCCGGTATCGGTGCCACGGCGTAAGCAGGATCCGCTCATCGTCGATACCGATGAGCACCCGCGCAGCACGTCGCTCGAGAAACTGGCGGCATTGCGCCCGATCTTCCCGGATGGGACGGTCACGGCAGGTAACGCGTCGGGCATCAACGATGGCGCTGCGGCCTTGCTGCTCGCGTCGGAGGCCGGCGCCGCGAAACACAACCTGGCGCCGAAGGCTCGAGTACTGGGCATGGCGGTCGCCGGCGTACCGCCGCGCATCATGGGCATTGGCCCGGTCCCGGCGACACAGAAACTGTTGCAGCGCCTGAACCTGTCGCTCGACGACTTTGATGTACTCGAGTTCAACGAGGCGTTTTCTGCGCAGGCACTTGCCTGCACAAGAGAGCTCGGGCTGGCTGACGATGACCCGAGAATCAATACGCGCGGCGGTGCAATCGCGCTGGGTCACCCGCTCGGCATGAGTGGCGCGCGTCTCGCCATAACAGCAATGGACCAGCTTTACAGCGGCGATGGCAAGCTCGCGCTGTGCACAATGTGCATCGGCGTCGGGCAGGGAATTGCTATCGCCATCGAGTCAGTGAAATAGGTGAACGAGATGGACGCAATGGATGCAAAAGCGGTATTGAAGGGCGCGATCGCGGACGCGCAAGCACGCTATAAAGTGGCGAACCCGCTAAGTGACGAGGCGGAAGAAAACGCATTGACGTACCTGCCCGGTGGCAACACCCGCTCGGTCTTGCACTACGAACCCTTCCCTCTAACGATGGTCAAGGGAGAAGGTGCCGAGCTGACCGATCTCGACGGTCATCGCTACGTAGACTTTGTCGGCGAGTACTCAGCGGGGTTGTTTGGTCATTCCGACCCGCATGTCAAAGCCGCAATTCGTGAGGCACTGGATACTGGCATCGCCATGGGGGCACCCATGAAATACGAGAGGGTGTTGGCAGCCATGTTGTGCGAGCGTTACCCCGCGCTCGAGCAAATCCGTTTCTGTAACTCGGGAACCGAGGCCAACCTGATGGCGCTCACGACAGCCTGCGCGGTCACGGGTCGTGACAAGATACTGGCGTTCCGTGAGTCCTACCACGGCGGTGTGGTCAAGTTTCCGGGCGGCCGCTGCGAACTGAACGTTCCATACAATTTCGTGCTTGGCGACTTCAATGACATCGAAGGAACCGCTGCACTGATTCGCGGGCTTGGTGACGAGCTTGCTGCTGTCATCGTCGAACCGATCCTGGGTGCCGGCGGCAACATTCCCGGCAATCGGGACTTCCTGAATACGCTGCGAAGCTGCACCGAAGAGGTCGGGGCACTGCTGATCTTTGACGAGATCAAGACCGGGCGTCTCGGCGCGGCCGGCGTGCAGGGCATGGTCGACTTTACACCGGACCTCACAACCATCGGCAAATTCATCGCCGGAGGTCTGCCAACGGGCGCCTTTGGCGGTCGTGCCGATCTCATGGCGCGGTACGACCCGCGACACGGTCGTGGCTGGAACCATGCCGGGACATTCAACAACAACGCCTGTTCGATGGCGGCGGGTTGCGCCGCGATGGGCAAGGTGTACACCGCGGAGAGAGCCGCTGAATTCCTGGACTGGTCGGAAGCGTTCCGCCTGTCGCTGAATGAGCTGTTCGCCGCGCGAGACGTGCCAATGTATGCCAACGGCATGGGTTCGATTATTGCAATCCACTTTGCGAAAGAGCCAACGAAGAAACCAACCGACATAACTGCGGGTTGCCAGTCCTTACGGCCGCTGTTGCATATGGAAATGCTGCTCGAGGGCGTACTGATCTGTAAGCGCGGCGACTTCTTCCTGTCACTACCGATGGAGGAGTCTCACCTGGACAAGGCGCGTGATGCGCTTGGTGTCTTTATCGACAAGCACAAACTGCTGATCGAGAGCGTATTGGCGGTGTAGTCTAGCGGGATGGGAAGGAACTCTCGCTACGACATACTGTTTGAGCCCGTTAAGATCGGCCCGGTAACGGCGCCGAATCGTTTCTATTGCACACCGCACGCACTTGGCACGGGCAACCAGATGCCGCATACGCGGGCGGCCATGCGTGAAGTCCGTGCTGAAGGTGGTTGGGGCGTTATCAATACGGGTTACTGCTCCATTCACCCGAGCTCCGACGACTCACCGCTCCCCAATGCGCGCCTGTGGGACGACGAAGACATCAAGGTGCATGCGTTGATGACCGAGGCTGTGCATCGCCATGGCTCACTCGCCGGTGTTGAGCTATGGCACGGTGGCGGTGGCACCGGCAACCGCATGACGCGCATGCCACCCATGTCGGCATCCGGTATCGCGGGCGAGTCGACCTACTCGGGCTGGATCAACCTCAACAAGTCCCGGCCCATGGACAAGCAGGACATCCGCAATTTTCGCCGCTGGCATGTCGATGCTGCGAAGCGAGCCAAAGCGGCAGGCTTTGACATCGTGTATATCTACTCGGGCATGAATTTCGGGCCGTACCAGTTTCTGCTGCCATGGGTTAACCGGCGTACGGACGAGTACGGCGGCAGTCTCGAGAACCGGGTCCGGCTGACCCGTGAAATTATCGAGGAGATGAAAGAAGCGATTGGCGATACCTGTGCCATCGCGCTGAGATTCAGCACCGAGGACCTGCTCAAGATACCCGGCGAGAACATGGAGACGGAGGCGCACGAGATAGTATCGATGCTCTCCGACCTCCCCGACCTGTGGGATCTCAAGTCATCAAGCTGGGTGGTGGAAACCGCGTCCGCACGCTTCAGCGAACAAGGCGCGCAGGAGCCACTGGTCAGTTTTGCGAAAGCACTGACGTCCAAGCCCGTGGTTGGCGTCGGCCGTTTCACCTCCCCGGATGCGATGGTCAGCCAGGTCAAACGTGGCATTCTCGACCTGGTCGGTGCGGCGCGTCCCTCCATCGCAGACCCGTTCTTGCCTAACAAGATCGACGAGGGACGTGAAGATGAAATTCGAGAGTGCATCGGCTGCAATATTTGCGTGTCGGGCTATCACGATTGCGTTCCGGTGCGCTGCACACAGAACCCAACGATGGGCGAAGAGTGGCGGCGCGGCTGGCATCCCGAGCGCATTGCCGCAGGCGACTCCGACAAGTCGATTCTGATAGTTGGCGCCGGACCGGCGGGGCTGGAGTGTGCTCGGGCAATGGGCGAGCGCGGTTTTGCCGTCACGCTGGCTGAGGCTCGCGAAGAACTGGGCGGCAGGGTAACGATCGAGTCGAAACTGCCGGGGCTCGCAACCTGGACTCGCGTTCGGGACTACCGCACGAATCGGATCCAGTCGATGGGTAACGTGGACATCTATCGGGACAATGCACTGTCGGCGCAGGACGTCCTCGATTTCGAATGCGACCATGCGGTGATTGCGACCGGCGCAACCTGGACCACCGACATACTCGCTCCGAACGGTTATCCGTCTACAGAACTCACGGGCGAGAATATTTACACGCCCGACGACGTTCTCTCGGGCGCTACGCTCGAAGGTCCCGTCGTCATTTATGACTTCGACCACTACTACATGGGCAACGGCCTCGCCGAGGTGCTGCGCAGCAAGGGACTCGACGTTACGCTCGTTACGAATGCGAGCGCCGTATCCGCCTGGACATTCATGAACAATGAACTGGCGGAAATCCGGTCACGCATGATCGAGCTCGGCGTGCGCACCGAACTCGAGTGCACGGTAAGCGCGTTCGCGAATGGCAAAGTCGAACTAACGAGTATTTATCGCGACAAGACGGTCCGGTCGATTGACTGCGCTTCACTGGTCGTCGTCGGGACCAGGAAACCGAACGATGCGCTCTACCAGGAATTGCTTGCCATGCCGGACAGGCTAAAGGAAGCGGGTATTGCAGACGTGCGTAGTATCGGTGACTGCCACGCACCGGGGGCAATTGTGCACGCCGTCTACTCGGGCCACGAATGTGCCCGCACTATCGATTCGGGGTCAGATACCGAATCGATCCTCCGGGAACGCCCGCTGATCTGATCAGCTTGTCGCATCCTTCAGTTCGTGCACGGCGCGGTGCGCCTCTTCGATCGCGGATTCCGTCATGGCATTGGACGAGGCACCCGTGCCCGCGATCGCAATATTGCCGACGCGCTGCCTTGCCTCGACCCAGGGGCGCCGCTCGTCGCGCCACTGCTCGGGGTCCCATGCCACCTCGCCTGTCTCGGGATCCGACGAATAGGCGTAACCGTGCGACCAGCGATTCACCGTGATGCCGGCTATGTCGCGTTCATGATCGAAGCCGGCCGGACCCAGGATGCGCCCCAGCTGGTCACGTATCTCTTGCTCGAATGTCTCGAACGAGGTTTCAAGCAATGCCTGGCGGCCCACCCGGAACTGGTCCGGCGCTGACAAGCCCGTCTCACCCGGGATGTGTTGCATATGCAGGACAACAGGCTCATCGGGTGACTCCGGAAACTCGGAACCACCAATGCTTACGGCGTGTGTCAGCATCATGATCTGGAAGAAGCTACCGGGACAATAGACGCGTCGCAGTCCGAGGTCGGCGAGGCTGCGCCAGTTGCGAACCAGCACGCTCGTGTAAACAAGCGGCGCATGGACACAATCGCTCTGCGCGGCAGCCTGCTCCTTGGGCATATCGGGGCAGATGTACGGCAGCATGGCATGGTAGCCCGCGAAAATGAGCTTGCTCGCCGTGACCGTTCGGCCATCGCCCCCGTTTACATACGAAACCTCGACATCGCCGTCGAGTTTGCCGTCCTGATGATGCACGTCGACCACGGTGCTACTCAGTCGGATACGTGTGCTGTACTCCGGCTTGTCGAGTTGTGAATAGTCGAAGCGTGCCTTGACGATGTCTTCCATCGTATTGCCCGGCGCGGCCGCCGGCACCAGCTTGCGCGCCAGGAGGCGAGCCACCGATGCATTGCCGTCGGGGAAGCGGAAGCGAAGATCATGGTCGCCGGTGGGTTCGACCGCCGGGGTCCGTCCCGCCCCAAACCCCGGATATCCGGTTTCCCGTGCTATCCACGCGGGCAGCGCATCGGCGCTGATGGCCCAGTAGGGCTTCGAGAAGTTTTGAACAAATTGCAGCACTTCCTCGCCGAAACCACCGTACTCCTCGAGATAGTCACGCCAGCTTATGGACTGGAGCACGGCATGCCGCTCGTCCGGCGACAAGTCGGCAAGATAGTCCTCCTCGTCAGCAAGCAGGCGTTCCATTTGTTCCTTCCCCTTCGCCGACAATGGCGCGCCTTCCAATCCACCATCAGGCGACGTGAGAAAGTCGGCCCCGAAAGTCTCCTTATCGAAGAAGTAGATCCGCCCAAGGCCCATGGCCGCCAGGCGTTCATCCTGCTCGAATTCCTCGTGGCGCTCGAACTCAATACCGAGTTCCCGAATCACTTCGAGTGAGACGGCCGGGTACGCGGCCGGCGCATCCATTTGCATCGTTCCGCCGAAGCCGATGAACGTCTGGCCATCGAGAGTGAATTCGTTACGCTTGGCATGACCGCCGAAGTCGTCGTGATTGTCGAGGACCAGGATGCGGGCATTCGGGTCGACGTCACGACGATAGATGTACGCAGCCGACAAGCCGCTGATGCCCGCGCCGACCACGACGAGGTCGTAGTGCTCACCGGTACTCTCCGCCGACCACTGCTCACCCTGTACCGTGGCATGGGCAACTTCGAACGAGCCAGGATGAGACCCGCGCATGCCGGTTTCGGCCGGCGGATAGTAGGCAAATGGCACGTTCGCGACAGGCTCGCCGCTTTTGCCGCAACCCGGTAACAGCGATGCGCCGATGGCTACACTGACTCCGTTCAGGAAGTCACGCCTCGATATTTTGGGGTCCATGGTGGCGGCTACTCTCTCTTGTTGTTTGCCGCCAAGACTATCAGGCTTCGAGTAGACACAGAAACAAAGTCGCGTAAGCTTGCTCCGATGAACAGTGCACCTTCTTCAGCGCCACCTGAACTTTGGTCATCCCGACGCGGCTTCCTCCTGGCTGCGATCGGCTTTTCTGTCGGTCTCGGCAACATCTGGCGCTTCCCGTACGTCGTCGGCGAGAACGGCGGCAGCGCATTCGTCATCATCTACCTGCTGTGCGCCTTCGCGATCGGCTTGCCCCTGCTCATGACCGAACTGGCAATCGGACGCTTAGGTCGAGGCAACCCGAGCGAAAGCTATCGTGTCGTGGCGCGCGGTGCCGGACGGTCCACCGCCTGGGGTGGCGTTGGGGCGTTGGCCATTGCCTGTGTCTTCGTCGTGCTGTCGTTCTACACCGTACTTTCGGGTTGGACGTTCGACTACTTCGTGCGTGGTGTTTCGGGCGACTTCAAGGATCTCGATGCTGCCGCCTCGACCGACATGTTTGCCGGCCTCATGAACAACCCGTGGCGCCTGTTGTTCTGGCACACGATCGTTAATCTCCTGGTCATCCTGATCATTCGCCGCGGTGTGCAACAAGGAATCGAAAAGGCAGCCAACATACTCATGCCGACGCTCTTCGGGGCAATTATCGTCATGGTCCTCTACAGCGCCGTCGCAGGCGACTTCGGCGCTGCGATTACATTCCTGCTCGAGCCCGACTTCTCCAAGGTGACAGCGAAGACCATCATGATTGCTATTGGCCAGGCATTCTTCTCTGTCGGTGTTGCGATGGCGACGATGATCACGTTCGGTGCCTATTTGCCCGACGATTATTCGATCCCGCGGTCATCAGTGATCATCATCCTGGCCGATACAGGAGTGGCGATGCTGGCGGGTTTCGTGATTTTCCCGCTCGTGTTCGCGTTCGGCCTGGCACCGTCAGAGGGAGCAGGCCTGATATTCCAGACGCTGCCACTCGCGTTCGGCCAGATGGCCGGGGGCCAGCTCTTCGGGGCCGTGTTCTTCCTGCTGCTGATGGTGGCCGCACTGTCCTCCTGTCTCGGCGGTGCGGAAGCGGTTGTGTCGTGGGTCGACGAACGCTGGCAGATTCCTCGCAAG
>JAACFG010000153.1 GCA_009937605.1 Gammaproteobacteria bacterium
TCTCATTTAACTCTGTATAAGCCGGGCAGGCCGCAATGCTAGACTTCCGGCCAATGACTATGCCAGCAAATAGAGAGAATATCGTCCTCATATCCGGTGGTGCGTCGGGCATCGGCGCGCAAACTGCGAAGCGCTTTCTGGAGCAGGACGACATCGTACATATCTGTGACGTTTCAGAGGATCTGGTCAGTGATTTTCTGACTGCGAACCCGGGCGCGACGGGCACGGTCGCCGATATCGGCAGCAAACCTGATGTTGAGCGGGTATTTGCCGACGTAGAGCGGTCCTTTGGGCGCCTCGACATTCTCGTGAACAACGCTGGCATCGCCGGCCCGTCCGCTCCTGTCGACTCGCATGACGAAGATGGGTGGGACGAGTGCATCCGGGTTAATCTGTCCGGCACTTTCTACATGACCAGGCGCGCGGTTCCGTTGCTCAGGAAAAGTAGCGGTGGCGCAATTATTAATGTCCTGTCGACGGCAGCCCTGCACGGCTACCCTTTGCGATCTGCATACACTGCCAGCAAATGGGGAATGATGGGCCTGATGAAGACCTGGGCGATGGAGCTTGGGCCCGAAGGAATTCGCGTCAATGCTGTTTGCCCAGCCAGTGTCGAAGGCCCGCGTATCGACGCCGTTATTGAGCGTGACGCAGAGCAGCGCGGCCTCCCTGTCGAGCAGGTACGAGAAGTCTATTTACGGCAGACTTCGATGCGCACATTTGTGTCCGCGGATGATGTGGCCGACGTAATTCTGTTCCTGGGATCCGATGCCGCGAAGAAGATATCCGGCCAGTCGATTTCCGTTGACGGCCATACTGAAGGTCTTTCCAACTGGCTCGACTGATGCGAGCCCAAACAGGAGTACAACTCAATGCGCGCAGCGTGGTTTGAATCATTCGGGTCCGCACAGGACGTTCTGCAGATTGGCGAGCAGGAGACACCGACGGCTGGTGCCGGTGAGGTTCTCGTTCGCATCGCGACAAGTGGCGTTAATCCCTCCGACGTGAAGAAACGTGCTGGCTCGTTCCCGAACCTTCTGGACGACGGGCTCGTCATTCCGAACAGCGACGGTGCCGGTGTAATTGAGAGCGTCGGTGAAGGTGTCGACAGCAGCCGTGTCGGCGAGCGCGTCTGGGTCTACCAGGCACAGTATGGCCGGCGCTTCGGCACCGCCGCGGAATACGTGGCGATCGATTCAAATCGTGCGCCAAGACTCCCGGACAATACGAGCTTCGAAGTTGGTGCCTGTCTCGGCATTCCAGTTATGACAGCCCATCGTTGCGTCTTTGCGGATGGTGACGTGGCCGGGCAAACCGTACTCGTAACCGGCGGGGCCGGCCGAGTGGGCCATTATGCCGTGCAGTGGGCGAGCCAGGCGGGCGCGACCGTCATCGCAACCGCCAGCAATGACGAAGACAAAGCTGTCTGCATTGACGCTGGTGCAGCGCATGTAGTCAATCATCGCGACGAGGACGTCGTCGGCGCCATCATGGCAGCAACCGGTGGCGAGCTGGTGGACCGTATTGTCGATGTGGAGTTTGGTGCCAACCTTGCGACCTCAGTCGAGGTCCTGCGCATTGGCGGCACGATCGCCACGTATTCGTCAACTCAGGTTACCGAGCCGAAGCTGCCGTTCTTACAGATGATGTATAAGGACGTGACGGTACGACTGGTCATCGTCTACGCAATGCCCGAGGCCGCCAAGGAGCACGCCATCGCCGACATCGAGAAGGCTCTCTCCGGTGATACATTGCAGCACCGGATAGCGCACACGCTGCCGCTGGAGGATATCGCCAGAAGCAACGAGCTCGTGGAACAGGGTAGTATTCGTGGAGCGGTCGTCCTGACTGTCGGTTGATCACCACACAACAAAGGGGGGCGGATGGACCAGAGCCGGATTGACTGGCCGAGTTTTGTACTTTGCGCGTTGATTCTGGTCGGCGCGAGCATCCCCCTGTTCGTCTACCCGGAGGCCTCGGAGGCCGCACTCGAGAAGCTGTATGGTTTTATCGCCAGTGAGTTCGGGATTCTCTACCTGCTCGCGAGTATTGTGGCCATCGCCTTTCTCGTTTGGCTCGGACTCAGTCGCTACGGCGCGATCAGGCTCGGGGCGCAGGACGAAACGCCAGAATTCCGGGAGATCAGCTGGGTCGGCATGCTGTTTTGCGCCGGTGTCGGTGCCGGCCTTCTCTATTGGTGCGCAACCGAGTGGGCCTTCTACTACGATGCGCCGCCTTTCGGCGCTGAACCGCGCAGTGTAGAGGCGCAGGAATGGGCGTCGACTTACGGCCTGTTTCACTGGGGCTTCACCGCCTGGGCATTCTACTGCCTGCCGGCCATTGCCATTGCCTATCCCTACTACACCAAGAAGCTCGATATCCTGCGATTCAGTGTTAGCTGCCACTGGTTTTTGAAGGACAACAATCACGGTCCGCTAGCGAGGACCATCGACTTCCTCTTCATGGTCGCGTTGCTCGGCGGTGCCGCATCGAGTCTCGGATTTTCGACGCCGATGATCGCGGCCTGTCTGGGTTGGCTATTCGGTATCGAGGTGAGCGACACACTGGAAGTCGGCGTGGTAATGCTGTGCATGGTGCTGTTCGCGCTGAGTGTGTGGTTAGGCCTGAAGAAGGGTATCAAGCGCCTCAGTGACATAAACGTTGTGCTGGCGTTTGGTTTGTTGTTGTTCATCCTCGTCGTGGGGCCAACGGCTTTCCTGCTCAAGACCAGTCTGAACGGCGTCGGCCTGATGGCAGATAACTTCCTGCGCATGAATTTCTGGACCGACCCATTCACCGATTCCGGATTCGTTGAGAGCTGGACTATTTTCTACTGGGCGTGGTGGATCGCATTCGCCCCGTACATCGGCCTGTTCGTCACACGGATATCGCGCGGCCGGACAATACGCCAAGTCATTTTCGGGATGCTCGTCTGGGGATCGCTGGGCAGCTGGCTGTTCTACATGATCATGGGCAACTACGCGTTGTCGCTGGAGCTCGCCGGCCAGGTGGACTTCACGGGGATAATGAGCCGTGAGAGCGGAAGCGCCGCCATTGTCGCAATGCTCGAGCAGCTGCCTCTGACCGGGATCGTTATTGCCGTGTTCTCTGTTATCTCGATTGTCTTCGCGGCGACAACCTACGACTCTGCGTCCTACACGCTCGCCTCAAGTGCCACGCTGCACCTGAAGGCGGGCGACGACCCGGCAAGGTGGCATCGCGTCTTCTGGGCATTCGCCCTCGGCCTGATGCCGGTTGCGCTGATGCTATTGCAGGGCAATCTGCGGCCGATCCAGGTCATCCTGCTGATTGTGTCGTTTCCAATCCTGTTCGTGGGGGTCGCAATGTCAGTTTCACTGCTTAAGTCGCTCCGGGCGGACTACCAGGCGAACTGAAAGCCGATTGTATAGCCATAGACGGCAAGGTCGAGGAGGGTTTCACTGTCCTCAAACTCGATCCCCAGGTACCGGTAGCCAAACATCAGCGTAAACGTGTCCGTGAATTGATAGGTGCCTGCGAGCTCGGCATTTACCATTACATCTGAGCCCCCGCTGCCGATGTCACCGCGCGCGTACACGCCCCACTTGTTGTCGAATACCTGTTGATGGCTCACACCGATGATCGGGTCTACGAATGACACATCGCTGCTCCCCGCGGGGCCGGGCGTCAATACCGCGTCCACCGACAAATCTACGCCGCGCACACCGAAGATGAGCTTTGTATGCTGCCAGCTTGCCGGCCGGTAGCCTGCCGATAATTCAAGAATGCCGCCGTCCAGGTCCCAGGCCGCGTCCACCGCTCCAATGGGAATCGTGTCAGCAAAGCTGACGAACACCAGGTCGCTCTGAATTGACCATTGACCTTTTGTCGCGGCAAAGGACAGGAAGGCAACGCCGTCAAGATTGTCCAGCGAGAAGAAACTGTAGCCCGGGTTAATCGGCGGCAGATCTACGCCGTCAGAGGCCATATCGCCCGTGATCCCCGCAAGCCAGATATACGGCGTTAACTGAAACTGCCACTCATCAGCTGCGGCGGGCGTTTCGGCGTACGAGGCGCCGCTACATGCAATAGTCAGGGTAAGAACTGCCAGGAGGCGATGGTACGTGATCATTAACGCTGTCCTTCAGGTAGGATCTTCAGGAACCAGGCCTGGAGTCGCTTCCAGGCCGAGGCCTGTGGGTCATCAATTGTCGCACGGCACGTGATCTTTTTGTCGTCATTCAATCGCAGCCATTTCGGCATTGCGCCAGTCGCTGCTGGCTTTCGCCGACGTGGTCTGGTCCGTATCAGTCGGGGCCTTGCTGGGGTTCCTGGCCCGGAAAATGTCGAACAGTACTCATTTCTGGCACAAGACCGGGCAAATTCGTCGAATTTGTGACCCGGTAGCCTGCTCGATGCGCCGCGGGTATCCCAATATTGGGCACATAGTTAACAAATCTTTGTGAGATGACCAATGTGGATCCCTTCGCCCATATATGAACGCATTCCGCAATTCTATGTCTTGATAGGACTGCTGTTCATGTCGTCCGGCATGTACCTGGGCTTCGATTACCAGCTCACGTGGGTCTACCTCGGCACCGGTATCTTCTGTTTCGTCTGGGGCTTGCGTATCTTCGCCATGCGCCTCGTTTACCGGAGAGCGCCGCAAGACGAGCCGGAAGAGCACCTGCAGGCGGAGTCTGCTGGTTCTTCGGGTAGCGCTGGCTAGCTACTTACCGACAGTCTCTTCGCCTTCACCGCCGAAACGGGTAGCAAAGAAGCCGATAATCGTACCGATAATCGCACCTTCTAACGTGAACCAGAACGGCGAACTAAGCGCTCCGTCTTCGCCGAACAGGCGCACCATCATGGCGCCCATGACGTCGTAGGCGAAAAATACCAATACGAAGTTCATCCAGGCACCCAACAGCGGCGCGCGAAACCACCACGGTAGAGGCAGCTTCAATATGGGGTGATAAGTAATAACCCCGAACACACCGATGATTGCGCCCACTGTCGTGTACCAGAACAGTATTCCCCAACGAAGCAGCCAGCCGGCCTCCGGCAAGAAACTCGGCAAGAGGATGAATCCGGCGAGTCCGATCAGGAACCCGATCCCCTTGCCGATAGCTATGCGAGTCATTAACGATGGATTGCCAAACATATCCCTCTCCTGCAACTTGTGACTATGCTGATGTGATTTTATAGAGGCGAAAGAACGACTAGTAGAACATGTTGCGCCGCATAAGGTCTTCATTCTCGAATTGCCGAACTTCCGTAGAAATCTTCGCCAGCACGTCATTCGAAGCAATATCCATGATCGCTGTTCGAGACGCGAGATAAAGGTCCTTAGTCATCTCTGCAGCTTCCCAATTCATCGTAATTTCCGTGACGTGGCTGATACTGACAGTTTAGACGAGCTTCACTCAAACGGCGCCTTGGGCCATTAGTAACCTGCCTACACTTTATCACTTGGGTGGTTGGTGGAAAGCGACGGTCAAGACTTGCCGCTCAAGTTCCGTGGTCGATTCCCGAAACTCATCGCTCACGAACGACCGGTTGAAGTCGCGAGCGCTTAGCTGCCATTCGCCCGAATTACGCTAGAATGTCGGCTACTGACCCAAAGCAGACATACGTTTGCGATCAGGCATCGCCAATTACTGGTGGGTTAGCCGACCGCTTGCGGCCAAATCGGGCGATTAGGTACATTGGTCGCGATTACGATTGTTCGGCGCGCTCACCATGTGAACGGAGAAAGTAAAAATGAAGAATAAGATGGGTTTCATCCTGCCGTTACTCACACTTTTCGTTGGAAATACGGGACTGGCAGAGCAGCCTGCGGACTACCGCTTTCCGCGGGAATGCACGGTGACGCCGGACGGCTATCCAGTGCCTCTTTGCGGCAAGCCGCTGACCAAGACGCCTGTCGTGGTCAGGAAGGAAGGAGCGTCTCTCAAGACCTATCCGGAGCATTTCGTGCCGGAACAGGAAGAACTGGCACCGAACGAGATGAGGATCACGGCCGTCGGCTCTGGGAACCCGCCAGTCCGGCGCGGACAGGCTTCCACGAGCTGGCTTGTGGAACTCGGCAATGGCGACAGGTTCGTCATCGACGCTGGTGGCGGCACGGTACCCGCACTCTGGAGCTTGCGAATTCCGCTTGGCCAGCTCGACAAGTTGTTCGTTACCCATCTGCACCTCGACCACGTCGGGGGGATTTTCAACCTCTGGGATTCGATGGGTTGGGCCAGGAACACGCCGTTGCACGTCTGGGGGGCGTCGGGTTCCACGCCCGATCTTGGTGTTGCGGCTTTTGTCGAGCACGTCACTAAGGCAGCGGCCTGGCATACACGCAGCAAGACAGGGATCATCCCCAGCGGAGGCATGAAGCTCATTGCACACGAGTTCGACTTTGGGCAGTTCACCGAGTCGAACACCATTGCGCTGGTCTATGACGAGAACGACGTCAAAATCTATGCCTTCCCCGTCGATCACCTCCTTGAGGGCGCTGTGGGTTACCGCCTTGAGTGGAACGGCCTCTCGATGGCCTACACAGGGGATAGCGTACCGACCCGGTACGAAGCGGAGCAGGCGGCAGGCGTCGATGTTTTTATCCACGAACTTTTTATCGATGCGCCGACTTTCGCCAAACAAAATAACATGCCGCTGCAGATTGCAGAGAACGTGGTGCACGAGCATACGCCGGCGGATATGCTCGGGCGCATATTCGCCATAGCGAGACCGGCGCTCGGCGTAGGCACGCACTTTTTCACGAATGACTACACGATCGACCCCGCATTCGAGGGCATTGCGTCTGAATACTCGGGCCCCGTTGTCATCGCGCAGGACCTAATGGTAATCAACGTGACGCTGGAGCAGATCGTCACGCGAATGGCGAAGACCGATCTGCTTTCCTGGGCAGCTCCGGCACCGCCGCCGCCGCCGGGCGCGAAACGACCACCACTTGAACCATATGTCACCGAGGGGCGTACGCCTCAATGGGTCTTCGACACGAGGCTCACGGGCGAGGAGTAAGGTATCCGGAACGTCGGCTTCTGGCCGTAAGCAGCCGCCCAGGCGTTTCGAGGTAGAATGACTGCTACTGACCCAAAGCGGCCGGTCGCGATAAGACCAGCATTTAGAGGTCAAACGCTACCCTTGGTTTAGCTTTTCTATTTCGGGCGTCTCCTGCTGTCTGGCAGGAAGTTCAGGGTTGTGTTTACCTCGAGGGCACCTGGTACCCCGAGGGCATCTAATCCGCTGCCATTTTTTCGATGTTTTCACGTTGAACACTAATTCGCCGTTCACGCTCCGCCAATACCGCCTGGTATCTGGGTTCGTGGCGGATCTGGTCGTACATCGGCATTTGGTGGACGATGTACCAATCATTCAAATGGTTATGAGCCAGCTGGGTTTCGATGCTTAGCAAGGCTTTCTCAGTATCGCCGGCAGTCAGGTAGCACGTCTCCGGAAAGCGCTGGTCAGGGTGCTCGGTCACCAAAGGCAGAGAGTCTTCGATGTAGGCTGTAGTTTGCTCTAGCAATGCGGTACCAAGCTCCTGGTCCCCGGTGTTCATGAACAACCAGGCAACGATACAACCGGTTTCCATCACTCTGAAACCGCCGCCCATCAGCGCCGGCCATTGATCGGGTTCGAGCCAGCGTGGTTCGACCGACAGGTATATTTCGCGTGAAAGTTGAATGTCACCCTGGGCAAGT